>DATHWE010000150.1:0-38694 GCA_035460905.1 Methylophilaceae bacterium
TGAAGGAGCAACCCATGCGCATCGTAGCCATCGGTCTTGTATCAATTGGATTGTTTTCCACGACAGGACATGCCGATCCATTTGCGCGCGGCAACGCCGACATCGGCAAGGCGCTGGTAGAGAAGCACTGCATTTCGTGTCACGCCAGCAGTTTCGGGGGCGATGGCTCCGGCATTTATACGCGAGATGATCGCAAGGTCAGTGACGGCAGTGCGCTGGTACAGCAAATCCGCAATTGCAATACCAACCTCGGGCTGCAATGGTTCGAGGATGAAGAAATACACGTCGCCCGTTATCTGAACAACACTTACTACAAGTTCGACCGCTAAACGGCAAGTCTACCTGCCGTATCTACATCCGGACTATTTGGGACCCGGCGCGTCATCGACCGGATCGGTAGTCCCTGAATATATCGGCCATGCCGACTTGAACTCCTTGAGCGACAGCTTGCCATCATGGTTGCCATCGGAACTCTGAAAGACGCGATCAAACCCTGGCAGCACTGTCACATCGGCCAGGGAAATGTAACCTTTCTTGCCGTTATCAAGCTTGGCAAATACCGATTCAGCAGTTTCCTGCTTGCTCGGGACCACAGTGGGCATCTCCTGCGCGCTCGGCGTCATTTCCATCTCGCCGGTTTCGCCGGCATTAGCAACCTGTGCAAACGCAAGTACATTGGCAATCAATAGCGCTCGCAGCGCATGAACGACCATCGCTATCCAGTTCATGACCATTCTCCTTAAGTCACTGAACCCCATATTCAAGATCATTAAATGAAGTAATTTGGAATTATGTTTATTTGCTTACGCAAGCGCAGCTTTATCCCTCAATAGAACGACGCCCAGCGGCAAAGGAAAGTTCCTTCCGGCCTCGCACATAACGAAAATAGGCAATAATGACGCCATGCAAAAACAGAACCCCTCGAAGTCGGAATTACTGCCCGCGCTCGTCGTTGCCTCATTTGGCATGCGCTACGATGTCGAACTGAATGACGGGACACAGATCAGCTGCGTGACGCGCGGCAAGAAAAGCGATCTTGCCTGCGGCGACCGGGTGGAAATCCGGATGACCTCGGACAACGAAGGAGTGGTAGAGAACATCCAACCGCGCAGCAGCCTGCTCTACCGAAGTAATGAATACCGCAAAAAACTGCTGGCCGCGAATGTCACGCAGATCGTTATCGTTATCGCCGCCGTGCCCAGCTTTTATGAAGACCTCGTGAACCGTTGCCTGATCGCCGCCGAAGCGGCTGATATCAAGGCATTGATTCTGCTTAACAAGAGCGACCTGCCTGAAACTGCTGCGGCGCTTGACCGCTTAAAACTTTATCGCTCGCTCGGATATTCGGTAGAAACACTTTCCGCCAGACAGGATGCATCGCAATTGCGTCCTTTGCTGCAAGGGCACACCAGCGTGCTGGTCGGCCAATCCGGCATGGGCAAGTCGACGTTGGTGAATGCGTTGTTGCCAGACGCCAATTCCCGCACGCAGGAAATCTCCTCCGTGCTGGATAGCGGCAAGCACACCACCACATCGGCCCGGCTTTATCACCTGGACAGCGAGAGCAGCCTGATCGACTCGCCCGGCTTGCAGGAGTTTGGCCTGAATCACCTCAGCTCGGACGAAATGGAGCGATCTTTTGTAGAGTTCCGGCCTTATCTGGGTAAATGCCGCTTCAATAATTGCCGCCATCTCAAAGAACCCGACTGCGCTATCCTGAATGCGGTAAGGGATGGAAAAGTCAGCGAAATCCGGCTAGAGTCTTATCGAAAGCTTTTTGCGGAACTCGCATGACAACTGCGTTCATCAGCCATCCGGATACGCTGCTACATGTGATGGATGGCCATCATCCGGAATCGCCGGCACGCATTTCGACGATCAAGGAGCAGCTTGTGCGCGCAAAGATCATGGAACACCTGCAAATCCATGAAGCGCCGCTCGCGACAGACGAGCAGCTTACCCGCGTTCACTCCCCCGCCTATGTGAAACGTATCCGTGAAATCGCACCACCTGCCGGCATCGTGCGCCTCGATCCGGACACCGCGATGGGACCGATGACGCTTTCGGCAGCACTGCATGCGGCGGGCGCAACCGTGCTGGCGACCGATCTCGTCATGGCAGGCAAGGCGCAGAATGCCTTCTGCTGCATCCGGCCGCCCGGACATCATGCGGGCGTCGCCAATGCCGCCGGATTCTGCATTTTCAATAATGTGGCGGTGGGAGTGGCGCATGCCATTGCAAAACATGGCATCGAACGTGTCGCGATCATCGACTTCGATGTTCACCACGGCGACGGCACGGAGAACATCTTTCGCGACAACCCGCACGTGATGCTGTGCTCAACCTTCCAGCATCCCTTCTACCCGTATCGTGGTGCCGACACGCGCACCGAGCGCATGGTCAATATGCCCTTGCCGGCGATGACAGACGGCAAGGGTTTCCGCACAGCGGTGGAGAATGAGTTCGCGCCGGCATTGGAAAAATTCAAACCGCAGATGGTGTTTGTTTCGGCGGGCTTCGATGCGCATGCACTGGATCCGCTCGCCGAATTGAGACTGGTGCGCGAGGATTACATCTGGATAACGGAGTTCATCAAGGATATTGCGCGGAAACACGCTCAGGGGCGCATCATCTCATCGCTCGAAGGCGGCTATGACTTGCCTTCGCTGGCCGATAGCGCAAGCGCGCATGTCAGGACGCTGGCCGGGCTATGAAGTGCTGTCGATGATGTGAATCGCCGCGACCGTCAACGACACGGTCGCGGTCACGCCCACCGCAATCTCGTTGCGTCGCGCAAGGTGGCTGGGTACATCGAGCCATAGCAGCGAACGATCTTCATCGTCCATACGTACCGCCAGCCGGGTAATTTCCCCCAACTTATGCACCGTATCGACGATGCCTTGCAATTGATTTTCGCGTTCGGTGTGCGACGGACGGTCACGACGATGAAACACGACGCCGTCGGAAGGAATCACCCATTGTACCCGGCTGCCTGGTATGAGTTCTGGACGATATGGAGTCTTCAGCATTGCGGCCCCAAAACGTAACTGGGTACACTCAAGATCCGGCACGTGCCCGGCAATTTCCCCGTGATAAATATTGCGTATGCCAATCAGCCGCGCCACGTCAGCGCTCACCGGCCTGGCTACCAGCTCAAGCGGTTTATCCGTTTGCAGCGTCCTGCCGCGATGCAGCACGCACATTTCATCCGCCAGCAGCATCGCCTCACGCAAATCGTGCGTCACCATCACCATGGGCATGGACAGGCTCTGTTTCAGCATCGCCAGTTCGCCATAAAGCCGTTCGCGGGTTGCGTGGTCCACTGCAGAAAATGGTTCGTCCAGCAACAGCACCTGAGGCTCCCGCGCCAATGCCCGGGCGACAGCCACGCGTTGCTGCTGGCCGCCGGACAGCTGCCCTGGCTTGCGTGATTCCAGTCCCGCCAGATTCACCCGTTCGAGCAGGTCATGCGCTGCGGCTACGCGCGTTTCCGGCGCGCGGTGCAGCATGCCGGACATGACGTTGTGCAGCACATCGAGATGGGGAAACAACGCAAAATGCTGCGGTACATAACCGACGCGGCGCTTGCGTGCAGGCAGGTAATGCCCGGCTGCGCTGTCGAACCAGGTTTCGCCGCCACAGCTGATGACTCCGTGCTTGGGCTGCACCAGTCCTGCCAGTGCCCGCAACAGCGTCGTCTTGCCGCTTCCCGAGGGGCCGACCAGAGCCAGCAGCTGGCCGCCCGTGCAGCGCAGCTCGGCATCCATCGGGATGGGCGATTCCTGCTGCAAGCGCACGAGTAGTTCAGACATTGCGGTAGGCATGGAGTCGACCGGCATAGCGGCCGAGAAGATTGACGAAAACCAGCAATCCCAGCGAAATCAGCAGCAGAAGCAACGACATGCTGCCTGCCCCTTCGAAATTAAGCGACTGCACCTGGTCATAGATCGCGATGGAAACCGTTTTGGTTTCGCCGGGAATTGCGCCGCCAACCATCAGGACCACGCCGAATTCGCCCAGCGTATGTGCAAACGACAACGTCAGTCCGGTAAGGACGCCGGGCCACGCCAACGGCAGATCGACCGCCCATAGCGAACGCCAGAAAGACATGCCGCAGCATTGCGCAGCATCGCGCACATCCTGAGGAATCGATTCGAAAGCGCGCTGCGCAGGCTGGATGGCGAACGGCAGATTGACCAGGACTGAGGCGATCAGCAATCCGCTGAAATTGAAGACCAGCGGTCGCCCGAACAATTCTGAAAACCCTGCGCCGAGCGGCGAATGGGCGCCCATGCCGACCAGCAGGTAATAACCGATGACGGTAGGCGGCAGCACCAGCGGCGTGGCGATGGCAGCTTCAAGCAGAATCTTGCCGCGGAAACTGCTTTCCGCCATCCAGCGCCCGGCAAAAATACTCACCGGCAACAACAGCACGGTTGTCGCGACAGCCAGCAGCAATGAGAGCCGGAGTGCCTGCCAATCCATCAGCGGCTTTCCTGCGGCATCGCGAAGCCGTTACGCGCGAGAATCGCGCGTGCTTTATCCTGCTGCAGAAACGAGTAAAACGCTTCCGCACCTGGCCCCGCCTTCTTGGTCAGCACCATGCGCTGACGCAAGGGTGCATGCCAGTCCTGTCGAATCAATACATACCGCCCTACTTTCGTCATCGCAGGGGTCAATGCCAACGAATAGGCGACTATGCCGCCGCTGGCATTCGCGCTCGTCGCAAATTGTGCGGCCTGGGAAACATTCTCGCCCAGGATCAGCTTAGGTTGCAGTGGCTCCCACAGCCGCGCTTTCTGCAAGGCTTCGCGCGCCGCTCTTCCGTAGGGTGCATGAGATGGGTTGGCGATTGCGAAACGCTCAACCTGGCTGTTTTCCAGCGCAGAGCGCAAACCGGCAAGTTGTTCGTCGGCTTTCAAAGATGAATGGTTGGGCACGAATAGCACTATACGGCCGAGTGCATAAAGCCGCCCTTCGTCACGCGTAAGTCCGGCCTTCGCCAGGTCGAGCACGTACTTTTCATCTGCCGAAAGAAACATCTGGAATGGCGCGCCCTGGCGTATTTGGGCCGCCATGTTGCCGCTGGAGCCGAAGACGATTTCGACTTTTTGCCCGGTGTCGGACTGGAAGGCCTGCGCAACCTCGCGCAAGGCTGTTTGAAGATCGGATGCGGCGGCAATAAGCGGCACATCGTCCGCGCCATGCACCAGCAAACTCCAGCAGGTGGCCAATATGGCTGCAAATAGACGCATGAATCTCCCACAGGCAAGGATCAGGGCTGTGATTGTACCTTTTGCCCTAACTGCCGGATATGGTCAAGGATGTTCTCCTGCCAATGCATGCCCACCCGGCACGAGCCACTCCCTTTGCAGCGCCTGCTATAATCGCGCCATGCAAATCACAACTCGCCTTGAATTCGATGCTGGTCATCGCATTCCCAGCCACAAAAGCCAGTGTCGCAACCTGCACGGCCATCGCTATTCCATCGAAATCACGCTTTCGGGAGATGTGATCCAGCAGGAAGGAAGCTCGGAACAAGGGATGGTGATGGACTTCTCGGACGTCAAGGCTATCGCCCGCAAGGCGGTGGTAGATGTGTGGGATCATGCATTCCTGGTTTACCAGGGCGATACCGCAGTGCGCGAGTTCCTGGAGAGCTTGCCGGATCACAAGACAGTGGTGATGCAAAGCGTACCGACGGCGGAAAATATGGCGGCGGAAGCCTTCCGCATCCTCGATGCGTTATATCGCGACACCTACGGTAACCATCTGCGCCTGGAACGCGTCAGGCTATTCGAAACCCCCAATAGCTGGGCCGACGCATTGCGCCAGTAATTACTCCGTCGGAGCAGCCTCGATCTGCTTCCATAAACTTGCACCACCTGCCGCTTTATCCAGCCCGGCAAGATAGTTGCGATGGGCCTCGAGCTCGCTTTCATCCGCACTCACAACCAGCAGTGGCTGGGTACGAACCACCACCGCTTCCTCGCCAATGCCGCGTGGCGGTTCCTCGATATCCATCATCAGGCTTTCCTGCCCGCGCGTCATCGCCAGGTAGACATCGGCCAGCAATTCCGCGTCTAGTAATGCGCCATGCAAAGTCCGCGAAGAGTTATCGATACCGTAATGGCGGCAGAGTGCGTCAAGGTTATTGCGCTGCCCGGGGCGCAAGTCCTTTGCCATTTTCAAGGTATCGATGATATTGGCGCATGCATCCTGCAATCGTCCCTTACCGATCATCCCCAGTTCGGTATTGAGAAAGCCGACGTCGAAAGGCGCGTTGTGGATGATCAGCTCGCCGCCGTCGATAAACGTCAGGAATTCGGCGACCACATCCGGGAAGCGAGGCTTGTCCTGCAGGAATTCGAGTGAAATACCGTGCACCTGTTGTGCGCCGAGGTCGATTTCGCGATCCGGGTTGAGATACACATGAAAGTGATTCCGTGTCAGTCGGCGATTGATGACCTCCACGGCAGCGATTTCGATGATGCGATGACCTTGTGCGGGATCAAGACCGGTGGTTTCGGTATCGAGAAAAATCTGACGCATTATGCTACCGCCTTCGCCAGCAGTTGCTCCACCCCGCGATTGGCCAGCATATCGGCACGCTCGTTGCCTACATCGCCGGCATGACCGCGCACCCATACCCACTCCACGCGATGCTGCTGCGCCAATTCATCCAACTGACGCCACAAGTCGTCGTTCTTGACCGGCTTCTTGTCCGCGGTTTTCCAGCCGCGCTTTTTCCAGCCGTGTATCCATTCGCTGATACCTTTTTGCACGTATTGCGAATCGGTGTGCACCCGCACCTCGCAATTGCGCGTCAGCGCCTCCAGGGCACGGATCACCGCAAGCAACTCCATGCGATTGTTGGTCGTCAGCATTTCGCCGCCGCACAGCTCCTTTTCCTTGCCGCCGAAGCTTAGCCAGGCACCCCAGCCGCCGGGACCTGGATTGCCTTTACATGCGCCGTCGGCATAGATTTCAACTTTTGTTTCCATATTCACTTTTCTGATATTCCGTTTTTTGTGTTGGTTTTGGCATGAGTACCTGGCTCACACGGGCTCCATTCCAGTTCGGACGGATAAGTCGTGCGCCCATGACACGCTTCTTCGCCACGAGAAAATATACGCCTCCCAGCATGGGCCACCAGCGGTCCCCTGCACCGTCCATGAAGCGGCAACGCTGCAACCATGTCGGCTTTCGCACCGGCGGCGCATAGCATCCCATGCGTCCGGCGACCACTTCGAAACCCAGCAGCGCCATCCAGTCCTTGATGCGCTGCAGGGAGACATACTTGCCCTGCCAGGGAAACGACTTGTCCTGATTGAACAAACGGCGCGCACCCCACAGACTCAGCGGATTGAAGCCGCTGACTATCAGGTGCCCTTCGGGCACCAGAACGCGCTCGGCTTCCCGCAGGGTGTCGTGCGGATTGGGTGAAAACTCCAGCACATGCGGGAGCAGCATCAGGTCGGCACTGGAGGTCGCAAAAGGAAATTGCACCGCATCGCAGCGCAACATGACATTACCTTGCGACGCAGCATGCAATCGAAACGGTATCCGGCAATTGCGCAGGAAGTCGACCTCGGGCAAGCCGATCTGCAAGGCATTGAAGCCGAAAAGATCGCTCACCGCGCCATCGAACAAGGATTGCTCCTGTTCCAGCAGATACTCGCCAAGCGGGGTTTGCAGCCAGGATTGTTCGGTGTATGTTGGCAAAATGTCGCCCATGTTCGAGGTTAATCCAATCCCGGCTTTCCGGGACAACTATATCTGGCTCATCCGCCGTGGCAACCACGCCGCCGTGGTGGACCCAGGCGATGCGGCTCCCGTCATATCCAGGCTGCAAGCCGCAAACCTGACGCTCGATGCGATTCTAGTGACACACCATCACGATGACCATATCGGCGGCATTCAGGAGCTGATCCGCGCCTATCCCACGGCAAAAGTGTATGCACCGCATCGGGAGCAATACACTTTCAGGCACGAGCCCGTGGGTGAGGATGACATCGTCGAACTGGATGCTCTCAGCCTCAGCCTGAACGTCATGGAAACGCCCGGGCACACGCTGGGACACGTGGTTTATTATGGCGCAAATTCCCTGTTCTGTGGCGACACACTGTTCAGCTGCGGCTGCGGCCGTTTATTCGAAGGTAGCTGCGGACAGCTCTATCACTCTCTGCAGCGGCTGGCCACGCTGCCTCCTGAAACAAGGGTTTACTGTACCCATGAATATACCCGCCACAACATCCGCTTCGCACGCATGCTCGACCCGGACAACCCTAAACTTCAGCAGCGGGAAAGCGATGTAGAACGCCTTGTAGCTGCTGGTCACCCTACCTTGCCGACCACCATCGGCCTCGAATTAGCCACTAATCCTTTCCTGCGCTGCGACAGCGTCGCCATCCAGTCCGCCGCCACACATCAGGCCACGTTGAGCAAGCAGGATGCGCGCTCAGTGTTCTGCGCTATAAGGCAATTAAGAAATGCATTTTAAATCCTTGATTCTAAATTAGAATAAAACGCAAATATTGCTTGACGCTAGCCGGGCTGTACGGATAGGATTGCAAGAATTTTTGGCTTCCCCTAGACACGTCTACATGCTTGCAAAATCTCTGCTGAAGCTGTCCATTCTCGCTCTATTCATTGCCCCGGCCGCTTACGCCGACACCAATCTTGCCGGGGAAGAAATCACCACCCTCGACGATGTCGTCGCGAATCCCGATGTCGAATCCTTGCAGTTCAACCCAAAACTGGAGAGCTTGTCGCTCGAAAGCTATACGCAGGAAAGCGACACTACCGAAGTAGCTGGCACGAATGCCGATCTCTGGCAACGCATCAAGAGCGGCTATGCGATGCCCGAACTGCAGTCTCCCATCACTGCCACGCACGAATCCTGGTATGCATCCCGTCCGGAATACGTGACACGCATGGTCGGGCGCAGCCAGAAGTACCTCTACCATATCGTCGAAGAAGTGCAGAAGCGCGGAATGCCGACGGAAATCGCCTTACTGCCCATGGTCGAGAGCGCATTCAACCCGACCGCCATGTCAACCAGCAAGGCTTCCGGCATCTGGCAATTCATCCCGTCAACAGGAAAACACTTTGGCCTGAAACAGAACTGGTGGGTGGATAACCGTCGCGATGTGACTGCTGCGACGGATGCAGCCCTTAACTATCTGCAAAAACTGCACGTCATGTTCGGCACTTGGGACTTGGCACTGGCCGCTTACAACGCCGGCGAAGGCACCGTGATGCGAGCCATCGAACGCAATCGGAAGCGCGGTCTGCCGACAGACTACCAAAGCCTTCAGCTTCCGCCGGAAACCCGTAACTACGTCCCCAAGCTGCAAGCGGTCAAGAATATTGTTTCCAATCCCGAACAATACGGATTGAATCTTCAGTCCATTGCCAACCAACCCTACTTCATTAAGGTCAATGCCCCCAAACAGATCGATGTCACGCTTGCGGCCAAACTGGCTGGCGTATCGATGGAAGAGTTCCGCTCCCTGAATCCGGAGTACAACCGCCCGGTGCTGACCTCGACCGAAAGCACGCATCAAATCCTGTTACCCATGGGAGCTGATGAAACCTTCGAAACCAATCTGGCGGCCTATGACAAGCCCCTTGTCAGTTGGCAGAGCTACTACGCCAAACGCGGCGAGCGCATTGAAAGCATCGCAAAGAAATTCGGCGTATCACCCGACGAGTTGCGCGAAGTCAATGGCATCAGCCACAAAGGCAAGTTCAAATCCGCGCATCAACTTCTTGTCCCGCTGCAAAGCGAATCTTCGGAAGATATCTTCACGGCTGAAGATATTACCGAAGCCCCGGAAGAGGAAACCGCTACGGCAGCGTTTTCCACCAAGCGCCATCTGGTCAAGCGCGGTGAAACGCTGGGCGGCGTAGCGAAGCGTTATGGCGTCAGCACCAAAGAATTGCGTGCGATGAACCATCTGAAATCGAGCAAGCTGAAAAAAGGCCAGATTCTGCTCGTACAGGTCGACGAAGATGCGCCCAAGCGCATGGCAACACGAACCGTCAAGCTGCGCAGTGCAAAAAGCCATTACGTTGTGCGTCGCGGCGATACATTATCCAGCATCGCACGCAAGTTCGATGTGGACTCCAAGGACATCAAACACTGGAACAATCTCAGCAGTTCACATATTGTCCCCGGGCGAAAACTCAAAATCCTGAACCCTGACAAGGCATAAGCGGTCTGTCTCTCACGATGCCCGTCCTGCCCCGCACTTTCGGATTACCATGCGCTGCGCTTTTGCTGATGCTCAGTGCATGCGGATCTTCGCAACAGACCACCAACACTTCCACCGATTGGGATCACACTTACCCGCCGGCATCCGGCGGAACGATGATCGATGCCATGACGGGTGAGCCCAGCGGGCTGATCCCGATGATCGCCGGTGAATCTGCGGCATCGACTATCGCCAGCAATATCTTCAACACCCTGCTCAAATACGACAAGAACCTCGAACTGGAAGGTGAGCTTGCCAAGTCCTGGAAGGTATCCCCCGACCAGAAAACCATAACATTCACTCTGAAGCCTGGAATGAAATGGGCGGACGGAGCACCTTTGACCAGCGCCGATGTGCTGTTTACCTGGAAACTCGTCACTGACGACAATACCCGCACACCTTACGGCGCCGACTACAAGCTGGTGGTCAAGGCAGAAGCGCCAGACCCTGCCACTTTCCGTGTGACCTACGGACAACCTTACGCGCCGGCAATGGATTCCTGGGCCGGTTTGCAAGTGCTGCCGGAACACATCCTGAAAGGGCAGGACATCAACACCACGTCGTTCGCGCGAAAACCCATCGGCAGCCATTACTACCAGCTTGGCGAATGGAAAAACGGCGAGCGCATTTCGCTGGTGCGTAACCCCAACGCCACTCAGGGGCAGGCACGTATCGACCGTCTCGTGTCGCGCTTCATTCCCGATCCCGCGTCGCAGTTCCTTGAGCTGATGGCCGACAATATCGATACCATGGGCCTGAGTCCCATTCAGTATGCGCGCATCTTTCCCGCACGCGAGGAGCTCAACCGCAAGATCGCGTTGTACAAGGAACTTGGCAATGCCTACACCTATCTCGGCTTCAACCTGAAGCACAAGCCCTTCGACGACAAACGTGTGCGTCAGGCCATCAATTACGCTATCGACAAGCAGGAGCTGATCGACGGCGTGCTGCTGGGACTGGGTGAGCCGGTGGCTTCCCCTTACAAGCCGGGCACGCGATGGACCAATCCCAAGCTGCGTCCATATGCCTACAATACGGAAAAAGCGAAGGCGCTGTTACGCGAAGCCGGCTTCGAAGACCACGACGGCGACGGAATACTCGACCGCGATGGCAAACCGCTGGCATTCGAAATCCTGACCAATCAGAACAAGCAGCGCGAAATGAGTGCCGTGCTTATCCAGCGGCGCCTCAAGGAGGTCGGCATCTCCGTGAATATCCGCGTGCTCGAATGGGCCAGCTTCATCGGCCGCTTCATCAAGACTGGCGAGTTCGATGCGGTCGTGCTGGGATGGAGTCTGTCACTCGACCCCGATCAATACGGCATCTGGCATTCGTCGCAGCAGGCGCCGGGGCAATTCAATTTCATTGGCTACAACAATACTAAAGTGGACCGCTTGCTTGAACAAGGTCGCCTCGAACTTAACCCCGACAAGCGCATGAAGATTTACCACGAATTCGCCGCGACCCTACTTGAGGACAGCCCGGTCGTATATCTCTTCGCCGGCTACGGCCTCCCCGCGATCCATAAGCGCGTCAAAGGCATCGACAACCCGGCGCCTCCGGCCGGTATCGGGCACAACTCCTACGAGTGGTATATCCCGGCACCGCTCCGCCGCACCGAGATTTCCGCCCAATGATCCGCTACCTGCTGAAACGCCTGTTCTGGATGGTACCGCTGGTGGTTGGCATCAGCCTGGTTTCCTTCCTTATCATGCATCTGGCGCCGGGTGACATCACTACCACCGAAGCCGGCTTCAATCCGAAAGCGAGCGAGGAGTCGCGGCAGAAGCTGCGTGAGATCTATCACCTGGACGAACCGCTGATCGTGCAATATGGCCTCTGGCTGAAACGCATGGGCACACTGGATTTCGGCACCTCGTTCGCCAGTCACCAACGCCCTGTTTTCTGGGAAAAGAAAGATGATCAGGGCAACGTGACTCCCGGCATGATTCAGGAAGCCCTGCCTATCACCTTGCTGATCAATGTGCTGAGCCTCGCCCTCATAGTCGTCATCGCGTTGCCGCTGGGGGTAATCTCGGCCATACACCAGAACCGGCCACCCGATCGAGCCATTACTGTCTTCGTTTTTGTCGGCTTTGCCGTGCCGGGATTCTGGCTCGCCCTGATGCTGATGTACTGGCTAGGTGTCGTGAACCCGTGGCTGCCGATTTCCGGCCTGCATAGCCTTGGCTATGAAAACATGGGCATGCTTGGCCGTTTATGGGACCTTGGCAGGCACTTGGCGATTCCGGTATTCATTTCCGCACTTAGCGGCCTCGCCGGGATCTCGCTGTTTGTGCGCAACGGCATGCTGGACGTGTTGCATCAGGATTACATCACCACCGCACGCGCCAAGGGCCTGCCGGAAAACACCGTGATCTACCGTCATGCGTTGCGCAATGCCTTGTTGCCGCTGATCACGCTGCTTGGCCTGTCGATCCCAGGACTGATAGGCGGCTCAGTGATCGCCGAGTCGCTGTTTGCGATTCCCGGCATGGGCAAGCTCTTCTACGATGCGGTGCTGATGCGGGATTTCCCGGTCATCATGGGCATCCTTACCATAGGCGCGGTATTAACCCTGCTGGGCAACCTTCTGGCGGACCTGGCCTACGCCTGGGCTGATCCGCGGGTGCGCCGTGGAGTCATGCGGTGAACCGCGCCCTGCGTAATCCGCTGGCTTTCTGGGGCTTCGCCATCATTGCCTCCGTACTGGTAATGGCCTTGCTGGCGCCAGTGCTAGCCCCGTACGATCCGGACGCCATCGACGTAAAATCCATCCTGATACCGCCTTCTGCCACTCATTGGATGGGCACCGACGGCTTGGGACGCGATGTATTCTCCCGAATGCTGTTCGGTGCCCGTATTTCGCTCCTTGTCGGGTTCGTGGCCGTTGGCATCGCCACCCTCATCGGCGTTGTGCTGGGGGCGATTTCAGGCTACTACCGCGGTTGGATCGATGTCGTCATCATGCGCATGGTAGATGTCATGCTCTCCATTCCGACCTTTTTCCTGATACTCGCGGTCATCGCCTTTCTCACGCCCTCCATCTGGAACATCATGATCGTGATTGGACTGACATCATGGATGGGTGTCACCCGCTTGGTTCGCGCCGAATTCCTTAGCCTGCGCGAGCGTGAATTCGTGCTTGCCTCGGCGACCCTCGGCGCTCGCGATTATCGCCTGATTTTTCGCCACCTCTTGCCCAACAGCCTCACCCCGGTCATTGTCAGCTCTGTGCTCGGCGTCGCAAGCGCGGTGCTGGTCGAATCCGGCCTCAGCTTTCTTGGTCTTGGCGTACAGCCACCGCAAGCCTCCTGGGGCAACATCCTGACCGAAGGCAAGGAGTACATCCAGTTCGCCTGGTGGCTCTCGTTCTTCCCCGGCATGGCGATTCTGCTCACGGTGTTGGGTTATAATCTGCTGGGAGAAGGGCTGCGCGATGCGCTCGATCCAAGAACGAATGGAAAAGGAAAGAATTAAATGGGATTTCTCAACGGCAAACGCGCCCTCATTGTCGGTTTGCTCAGCAACCGCTCAATCGCTTACGGTATCGCCGAAGCCATGAAACGTGAAGGCGCCGAACTTGCCTTCACCTATCAAATCGATAAATTCGAGGAGCGCGTCGGCAAGCTGGCAGCCGAATTCGACTCCGATATTGTCCTGCCCTGCGACGTCTCCGATGATGCTCAAATCGATGCCATGTTCGAAGCCCTAGGCAAGCGGTGGGACGGCCTGGACATCATCGTGCATTCGGTCGCCTTCGTGCCCAAGGTAGCGCTGGCCGGCGATTATCTCGATTCGACCACGCGCGAATACTTCCGCATCGCGCATGACGTCAGCTCATACAGCTTCACTGCACTGGCCAAAGCAGGCCTGCCGATGATGCAAGGCCGCAACGGTGCCCTGCTCACGCTGAGCTACCTCGGAGCTGAACGCACCATGCCCAACTACAACGTCATGGGCGTCGCCAAGGCCAGCCTGGAAGCCAATGTGCGCTACATGGCGCAAAGTCTCGGCCCGCGCGGCATTCGCGTCAATGCGGTATCCGCCGGCCCAATCAAGACGCTGGCAGCTTCCGGCATCGCCGGTTTCGACAAAATGATGGACTTCAACGAGAAACACGCACCGCTGCGTCGCAATGTCACCATTGAGGAAGTCGGCAATGTATCTGCCTTCCTTTGCAGCGACCTGGCAAGCGGCGTAACCGGAGAAATCACTTACGTCGATGGCGGCATGAACACCACCGCAGCCGGGTCGGTTGAGGCTATGCTCTAACACCCGCGGTGGTTTCGCCTCCTGATCGCAACACTACGACGCGTGAATTCCATTTCACCGAGCAGGATTTCCAGCGCGTTCGCAAGCTGATATACGATCATGCAGGCATCAGCCTTTCCGACTCGAAAATGGACATGGTATACAGCCGCCTTGGCAGGCGGCTGCGTGCCACCGGCCTGAGCAATTTCCGGGAATATCTCTCACTTCTGGAAAAAAACGACGCAGCGGAATGGGAAGCTTTCGTCAACTCTCTGACCACCAATCTGACTTCGTTTTTCCGGGAGCCTCACCATTTTCCCATTCTGGCGGACCATATCCGCAAGATCCGGCAGCGCCAGCCTATCCAGTTATGGTGCAATGCCGCCTCGACGGGCGAAGAACCTTACACGATGGCTATGACCATGGTGGACGTTTTCGGAAGCTATACACCACCGGTTCAGATTCTCGCCACGGATCTCGACACCCATGTGCTGAAAACTGCACAAGCCGGAATTTACGGTGCCGATCGCGTGGAAAAATTACCGAAAGACATACTGCAACGCTTCTTCGTCGAAGCTCCAGGAGGAAGCCCAGGGCAAATGCAGGTCCGTAAGGAACTGCGCAAGATGATCACCTTTCGCCAACTTAACTTGTTGGATGCGAACTGGCTGATACGCGGTCCATTTGATGCCGTTTTCTGCCGCAACGTGATGATTTATTTCGACAAAGCCACCCAACACAAGATTTTACAGAAACTCGTACCCGTCATGCGCAGCGATGCCCTACTTTTTGCCGGGCATTCGGAAAGTTTTCAGCATGCCGCTGACTTGTTCCATATCCAGGGCCGCACTGTTTACACGATCGCCGAGCAGGCGCGTGCTCTAGCCATCCCTGCTGCATCAGTTTACGTCCGCCCATAATGGGCGCGAAAGCACTCTCAATGAACAACAACAACGAAAAAATTCTAGTCATCGGAGCCTCCACCGGCGGCACAGAGGCATTGAAAGACGTCTTGGGGCAATTACCCGAAAATTGCCCGGGCATCGTGATTGCCCAGCATATGCCTGAAGGATTCACAAAGTCTTTCGCCACTCGTCTCGACGGGCTCTGCAAGGTGCGCGTCAAGGAAGCCGAACAGGGAGACAAGATTCTTCCCGGACATGCTTATCTCGCACCCGGACACTCCCATCTACTCCTGGCTCGCCGCGGAACCGGCTATGTCTGCGAATTATCGAGCAGCGAACCCGTCAACCGGCATAGACCTTCGGTTGATGTGCTCTTCATGTCCGCAGCCAGAAGCGCCGGTAAAAATGTGATCGGAATCATTCTTACCGGCATGGGAAAAGATGGCGCCTTGGGCATGAAAGAAATGCATAACGCGGGCGCGCATACTTTTGCTCAAGATGAAAGTAGCTGCGTAGTCTTCGGCATGCCCAAGGAGGCCATTGCACAAGGCGCAGTAGACGAAATCGTACCTTTGAAAGAGATAGCCTCCCGAGTAATAAGCCTGCTCACAAAATCGGGCGGCAAAGTACCGAAATAACAACTTTCCCGGCAATAAAAAAGGGCGGTAAGACCGCCCTTTTTTATTCGTTGATCATATCTTATTGCCGATTAACTTCCAGCAACTGCTTGTTAACCGTGATGTCCGCCTTGCCCTTCAATGCACCCAGATACGCTGCCGTATACTCCTCAGCCAGCGCCCCCTCCATCTCGCTCCGTAGCAGCTTTCTTTCATCGTCATCGGTCGGTGCCGCACTATCAACGCGGCTAATACGTATCAAGGTATACCCGACATTCGGATTTTCGACACCGTCAAATGCGGGCAATGCTGAAACGTCTGTACGGAAAGCCTGTTTCATGACGGCATCATTCAGTCCCTGGGCATTCTTGCGATCGATGACAACCTCAGGAATCCATTCCAGCCCGGCCACATCTTTGTTCTGACGTAATGAAGCAACAAGCTCCTTGCCCTTTTTGATCGCCATGGCGACCGCCTGCTCGTGCTTGAGGAACCCTTCCAGCGCAGTACTGATGTCCGACAGGCTACGTGCCGCCGAAGGCTTGTGCTCGATAACCCGCGCAGCAAGCAGCGTATTGGGAGCGACCTCAACAGCTTCGGTGTTGCGTTTGTCTTTCAAAACTTCATTCGAGAAAAGTGCATTGACCAGCTTATCGCTCTTGAAAAACTTCATCGCATCGGCGCGACTCATCCATTGGCTCGCTTGAACCTGCAGCCCAAACTCCTTGGCTGCTGGCTGCAAGCTGTCAGATTGCTCATAAACGATGTTGCTGAAGCCTTCAGCCTTCTCTGCGAACTGCGCCAACGCCTTCTGATAAATCAGTTCGGCACGAATATTGGTTTTCACTTCGTCGAAGGGTTGGCCTGAGCCCTGGATTTCCGTCAGCTTGATGATGTGAAAGCCGAATTCCGACTCAACCAAATCGCTGATCGAGCCAGGCGCCATATTGAACACGGCCTCCTCAAAAGGTTTCACCATCATGCCGCGCCCGAAAAGACCCAGATCTCCGCCATTCTGCGCCGATCCAGGATCTTGCGAATATTGCTTGGCCAGCGCTTCGAACTTGCTTGGATCTTTCTTCGCTTCAGCCAGCACGGACATGGCCTTGTCGTGTGCTGCCTGTTTGGAAGCAGCATCATCGCCCTTGCCGCCGAAGCCAATCAGGATATGACTGGCACGGCGCTGCTCCTGTCCTTGGAACTGAGCGGCATTCTCGGAGTAATACTTTTGCGCCTCCTCATCTGTGACCTGGATCCCAGGGATGAGGTTATTGGCAGAGAACATCACGTATTCTATTTTTACCTGTTCGGGAATACGGAATTTTTCCTTGTTCTTCTCGTAATAGTCTTTTACCTGCGTGGCATCAACCTTCACTTGGTTGAGAAATTCTTCAGCCTTGATGTCAGCAATGCTGACTTCACGCTGCTGATGCTCCACCTGCATTACCTTGTCGAAAGAAGAGTTAGGAACAAAAGCTGCTGCTGCGACACCGTCGCGCGCCTGTTGCACGAGCAGGTCCGCACGCATGCGTGCCTCGAACTGGCTGGGTGATAATTTGTTCTGTTTCAGAATTTCGTCATAAACCTCTTGCGAGAATTTACCGTCTTTTTGAAATTCCGGAAGACTGATAACGAACTTGCTGAGGGATTCGTCCGAAAGAGCGAAGTGACGCTGGCGGACTTCTGCACTCAACAGTCGCGACAGCACGAGTTTGTCCAGAACGGATTGACGTACTTCAGGATCCTCCAGTAATGCCGGATCGACCTTGCCTGCAGCTTGCATTTGATTACGCAATTCTTGCATCGCATTGCCGAACTCCTGCACCGTCACACCTTTACCGTCAACTTCGGCCACGGCTGCGCCTGAGCCAGCATTTTGAAGATAGGTATCGATTCCGAATACTGCAAAGGTCACTGCTATCAGAGCAAGAATAGCTTTTGCCAGCCACCCTTTGGAATGCTCACGAAATGTATCCAACATGAATTAACTCTCTTCAGAACGATTGCCCGGGTCGATCATGGAATCGAGCCAAGCGGAGTTTAAAAAGCGTTGACTATACCATAGTCATCACGCTCTGGCGTGGAGAGGAAAACGATGAGAATAAGACGACATATAAAACAAAACGGCGAGTCATAAGACTCGCCGTTCGTTGTCAGTGGCGGAGTGGACGGGACTCGAACCCGCGACCCCCGGCGTGACAGGCCGGTATTCTAACCAACTGAACTACCACTCCAAAACTTCTAAAAGTCACTACGCTTCGGCACTATTTTTGGTGGGTGCTGAGGGGATCGAACCCCCGACATTCGCCTTGTAAGGGCGACGCTCTACCAGCTGAGCTAAGCACCCTTCATGCCGAACAAAGACCGCTAGTTTACAGCATCCTTGAGCGCTTTGCCAGCCCTAAATTTCGGAGAATTTGCGGCCTTGATCTTGATGGTCGCACCAGTGCGGGGATTGCGGCCGCTGCGTGCAGCGCGCTTGCCTACGTAAAAAGTCCCAAAACCGATCAGGGTAACGGGGTCACCCTTTTTCAGTGCTTTGGCGATTGCGGTTGTAGCCGCATCCAACGAACGTCCTGCGGCGGCCTTGGAAAGGCCAGCTTCTTTGGCGATTTGATCAATCAGTTCAGACTTGTTCACGAGCAATCCCCTTTCGACATTGTTTATAAATGACAGGCGAACCCTGTACTCAACTTTATAACAAGCGGGAAAAGCCCGTGTCAAGCCTTTCCCGCCATATCGAAGGGATTATATTTTTCAGCCGCGAATCCCGTCTGAAAAATGCATCAATGGGTCACGATCGGGGAGGATTTCCCAGCATTTTCCGCCCCGGATGCGTCTGCTGCCGGGCCGGTTGCTTCCACGGGTTCCGGCATACGCTCCAGTGCAATTTGCAGCACTTGATCGATCCACTTCACCGGATGGATATCAAGTTTATTCTTGATATTATCGGGGATGTCGACCAGATCCTTGACGTTCTGCTCAGGGATCATGACAGTCTTGATGCCACCGCGATGCGCTGCCAGGAGCTTTTCCTTCAAGCCGCCAATCGGCAACACTTCGCCGCGCAACGTGATTTCACCCGTCATCGCCACATCTGCACGTACTGGAATATTGCTCAACACAGACACCAAGGCAGTGCAGATCGCAATACCTGCGCTCGGACCATCCTTAGGCGTCGCACCTTCCGGCAAGTGAATGTGAATATCGTTCTTTTCGTAGAAGTCCGGATTAATGCCCAAACGTGCTACGCGGCTACGCACCACGCTCATGGCAGTCTGAATAGACTCCTGCATCACCTCACCAAGTTTGCCAGTGGTGATAGTCTTGCCCTTACCAGGCATGAGTACGGTTTCGATAGTCAGCAGCTCGCCGCCCACTTCCGTCCACGCCAGACCTGTCACTTGGCCGATCTGGTTTTCCTTACTCGCCAAGCCGAAATCGTAACGCTGTACGCCCAGGTATTTATCCAGATTGCGCGGGGTGACTGTGACGCGTTTTGCCGCAGCCGCCTTGGCCTTGGACTTGCCGACCAACAGTTCCTTCACTACCTTACGGCAGATCTTGGAAATTTCGCGATCCAGGCTACGCACGCCCGCTTCGCGCGTGTAATAACGCACGATATCCCGCACGGTGTTCTCGGAAATGTTGATTTCCGACTCTTTCAGAGCATGCGTTTTGAGCTGCTTGGGAAGCAGGTAGTTCATTGCAATATTGACCTTCTCGTCTTCGGTATAACCGGCGAGACGAATCACCTCCATCCGATCCAGCAGCGCCGGCGGGATGTTGAGCGAGTTCGAGGTCGCGACAAACATTACATCGGAAAGGTCGTATTCGACTTCGACATAATGGTCGACGAATGTATGGTTCTGTTCCGGATCAAGCACCTCCAGCAAAGCCGAAGACGGATCGCCACGGAAGTCCTGACCCATCTTGTCAACTTCGTCCAGCAGGAACAGCGGGTTTTTGACGCCGACCTTATTCATGCTTTGCAGCACCTTGCCCGGCATCGAACCAATATAGGTACGACGATGACCGCGGATTTCAGATTCGTCGCGAACGCCGCCCAAGGCCATGCGCACGAACTTGCGATTCACTGCCTTGGCGATACTCTGCCCAAGAGAAGTCTTGCCGACGCCAGGAGGTCCGACCAGACAAAGGATAGGCGCTTTCAGCTTGTCTACACGCTGTTGAACGGCGAGATACTCGATGATGCGTTCCTTGACCTTTTCCAGACCGTAATGGTCTGCGTCCAGAATCTTCTCTGCCGCGGCCAGATCCTTGCTGATTTTGGTCTTTTTCTTCCATGGCAGACCAACCAGAGTATCAATGTAGTTACGCACCACCGTTGCTTCGGCTGACATGGGGGACATCATCTTGAGCTTCTTCAGCTCGCTATGCGCCTTGGTCAATGCCTCTTTGGGCATATGCGCCGCTTTGATGCGATTCTCCAGTTCATCGATATCAGCGTTCTCATCCTGCTCGCCAAGCTCCTTCTGAATAGCTTTTACCTGTTCATTCAGATAGTACTCGCGCTGACTCTTCTCCATCTGACGCTTGACGCGTCCACGGATGCGCTTTTCGACCTGCAGGATATCGATTTCAGCTTCGAGCAGGCCAAGCAGGTGCTCCAGGCGCTTGCCGATATCGAACATTTCGAGGATTTCCTGCTTCTCTTCGAGCTTGAGCGTGAGATGCGCCGTGATGGTATCGGCCAAGCGGCCACCGTCATCGATAGTTGCAAGCGACGTCAGAATCTCGGGAGGAATTTTCTTGTGCAGTTTGACGTACTGGTCGAATTGCGTGAAAACCGTACGCATCAGCGCCTGGATTTCGTTGCTATCGCCCGCCTCAGGATCAACGCGCTCGACCTTTGCCGCAAAGCAGCCGTCGGTCTCGCTGAACTCCGTTACTCTGGCACGATAGACGCCTTCAACAAGCACCTTAACCGTACCGTCAGGTAGCTTCAGCATCTGCAACACCGTGGCTACGGTACCGACATTGTATAAGTCGTCCGCCAGCGGTTCGTCATTATTCGGGGATTTCTGGGCAACCAGAAGGATCTGCTTGTTTTGCTCCGAAGCGATTTCAAGCGCCTTCACGGATTTGGCACGCCCCACGAACAAAGGAATGACAAGATGCGGATATACAACGACGTCCCGCAAAGGAAGCAAGGGCAACAAGCCAGTATCCGCAGAAAAAACTTGATCTATATGTTCTGTCATGGACGGACCTTCTCAATAGGCCGCCCCAGCCGATTGCCGGGACGTAGATACTTAAATGGGGATGATCCGGTACCCTTCAAGGGTACGCGCAAACGAATTTCTAACGTCAGTTGGCAGACTCGGCGACACGCGGCTGGTCGGAATATATCAGGAGCGGAGGCGTATCACCGCGTACCACGCCCTCGTCCACCACTACCTTGCTTAAATTAGTCAAGGAAGGCAAATCGAACATGATATCGATCAACGAATGTTCCAGTATCGACCGCAAACCGCGGGCACCCGTCTTGCGTTCCAGCGCCTTCTTGGCAACCAGCGTCAATGCGGATTCACGGAATTCAAGCTCCACACCTTCCATTTTGAAAAGTTTGACATACTGCTTGGTCAACGCGTTCTTGGGTTCAACAAGAATTTTCATCAGCGCAGCTTCGTCCAGGGATTCCAGCGTTGCGACTGCTGGCAAGCGGCCAACAAACTCGGGAATCAAGCCGAACTTGATAAGATCTTCGGGCTCCACTTCGCGCAACACTTCACCTACTGCACGCGCATCGTCCTTGCTCTTCACTTCAGCGCCGAATCCGATGCCACCTTTTTCCGAGCGACGACGAATAACCTTATCCAGACCATCGAATGCGCCACCGCAAATGAACAGAATATTGGTGGTATCGAGCTGCACGAATTCCTGGTTCGGATGCTTACGGCCGCCTTGCGGGGGGACGGAAGCGATCGTACCTTCGATCAGTTTCAGTAGTGCTTGTTGCACGCCCTCGCCAGACACATCGCGTGTAATCGAAGGATTATCGGATTTACGTGAAATCTTATCGATTTCATCAATATAGACTATGCCGCGCTGTGCCTTCTCGACTTCATAGTCGCATTTTTGCAGCAGCTTCTGCATGATGTTTTCGACATCTTCGCCCACATAGCCAGCTTCGGTCAGGGTCGTCGCATCAGCAATCACGAACGGAACATCCAGCAGCCGTGCCAGCGTCTGCGCCAGCAGAGTCTTGCCCGAGCCTGTTGGTCCAATCAACAGGATATTGGTCTTCGCAATCTCGACTTCGTCCTTCTGGGTTGACTGACCAAGGCGCTTGTAGTGATTGTAAACTGCGACCGAAAGGATTTTTTTCGCTGGCGTCTGGCCGATCACGTACTGATCGAGGATCTCGCAGATTTCCTTCGGCGTGGGCAGATTGCTGCTACGCGGCTTGAGGCTGTTCTCATCCAGAACTTCCTCGCGGATGATGTCGTTGCACAAGTCGACGCATTCGTCGCAAATGAATACGGAAGGACCGGCGATGAGCTTGCGTACTTCATGCTGGCTCTTGCCGCAAAACGAGCAATACAGCAGCTTTTCACCTTCCGACTTACTGGTCATGACTATTTCCTGATAATTACTAACGTTGTCATATCTTATGCGGCCTCGCCGCGGCTGGCAATCACCTTATCCACCAAGCCGTAGTTTACGGATTGGGTGGCGCTCATGAAGTTGTCTCGGTCGGTATCATGCTCGATAGTCTCAATACTTTGACCCGTTTGCGTGGCAAGTATTTCATTCAGACGCTGGCGAAGGAAAAGAATTTCCTTGGCATGGATTTCTATGTCCGAAGCCTGACCCTGGAAACCGCCCAATGGCTGGTGAATCATCAAGCGCGAGTTCGGCAGGCAATACCGCTTGCCCTTGGCACCAGCGGTCAACAACAAAGCACCCATGCTGGCGGCTTGGCCAATGCACAGGGTGCTGACGTCGGGCTTGATGAACTGCATGGTGTCGTAAATCGCCATACCGGCAGTCACCGATCCACCCGGCGAATTGATGTACAGCGAAATATCCTTGTCTGGATTTTCCGCTTCGAGAAACAGCAATTGGGCGACGATCAGATTGGCGGTCATGTCATTGACCGGCCCCACCAGGAAAATCACACGCTCCTTGAGCAAGCGCGAATAGATGTCATAGGAGCGTTCGCCACGACCGCTCTGCTCGATCACCATCGGAATGTAACCGAGGCCTTGCGGCTCCCAGTGGTTTTGCGTATTCATCAGGCATTCCCCATCAATTCATCGAATGAAACAGCCTTATCGGTCACCTTGGTACGTTCAAGCACCCAGCTAACCACGTTTTCCTCGGTTGCAAGGCCCATCGGTTCGTCCAGTCGCTGCGGATCCGCGTAGTACCAGCGAACCACGTCTTCCGGCTGCTCGAAGCTCTTGGCAAACTCATCCACCATGGCACGAATTTGCTCCGGCGTAGCGTGCAGCTCATTCTTGTTAACCAATTCAGCCAGAATCAGACGCAAATGCACACTGCGTTTGGCTTGCTCTTCGAACATCGATGGCTCGAGGGTTACCTGCGCAAGATCAACGCCACGCTGCTCCAGATTCGCTCGTGCCCCCTGCATCTGGCGATTGACCTCCAATGCAATTAACGAGCGCGGCAGCTCCAGGTTGACAGCACCGACCAGCGCTGTGAAAACCTGTTCCTTGAGTTTCGCACGTACTCGCTTCGTCACTTCCTGTTGCAGGCTATCCTGAATATCGGCACGCATTTTCTCAACATCACCGCTTTCGATGCCAAGGCTCTTGGCAAATTCCGCATCCAGCTCCGGCAGCTTCATCTGGGCGACGGCATTCACCGCCACCTCGTAGGACACGGTCTTGCCGGCCAGCTGCGGGCTCGGATTGTCTTCAGCGTAAGTGATATCGAATTTCTTTGTGGAACCAGCCTTGGCTCCAATCAGGTTATCGTCGAACTCGGCAATGCGACCGTCTTCGCCGAGAATCAGATCGATGCTGTTGCCTTGAGTGCTTTCGACTTCCTGCCCGTCGATTTCTGCACGGAAGGTAACGCTCAGCTTGTCGCCTTTCTTGGAGGCGCGCTTGACCGGCTCATAGGTAGCACGCTGTTTCTGCAACACGCCGATGGTCCGGTCGATATCGGCAGCACCAACGGTAATCGTGGGACGCTCAATCGCAACCGTGCTCAAATCTCCAACCACAACTTCAGGGAAAACTTCGAATGTAGCGATAAACTCGAAACTACCTTCGGTTTCGGCGCTCGGCTTCTGCTCGATATTCGGGTAACCGGCGACACGCAGCTTGTTTTCGGTAACGGCTTCAGTAAAGCTACGCTCCACAGTGCTGGAAATAACTTCGTCAAACACTTGCGGGCCATAGTTCTTTTGCACCAGGCTCATCGGCACCTTGCCGGGACGAAAACCCGCCATTTTGACGGTACGTGCCAAGCGACCGAGGCGCTGTCCGACTTCTTCCTCGATCGGCTTCATTGGCACCGACACCGTCATGCGGCGCTCCAGATTGCTCAGGGTTTCCACGGTTGCTTGCATAGCTGTTCTATCCTTAGTTCAATAATCATCTGGTGCGAAAGGAGAGACTCGAACTCTCACGCCTTGCGGCGCTGGAACCTAAATCCAGTGCGTCTACCAATTCCGCCACTTTCGCAGTGTCGAGGGTGCTTGTCGGACAATTATGACAAGCCGAAATTCCACTATTGTAACCGACTCTCAAGCCTCGCGGAACCGTCAAAACACGGCAATCCAATTTGACAAAGCCGACTGCCGGGTAGCAAGATGAAGACACACAACCATGGAAATTTCTCATGCACGACACGATCACCCCTCAGGAAACCACGCTGCTTAGAGCAGAAATCGAGCTACTGATGAAGGAGCGCCAAGCCCTGCTGAAAGTAAGCGGCGCCGCAGCCAGCCTGATTGCTGAGTTACGCAGCAATGACTTGCCTTCAGCGGCCGTGGAGGCTGCCGAACTGCTTGCCGGAAATATCAACGCTCTGCCAGAGGAAACATTGCAGGATGCACTGAATGCTGTCAGCGCAAAAATACACGAAGGCTAATTCCCAATCAGGTGAGATACTGATCCAGATAGCTTTCTATTGAGCGCTCTATCTTGCCCTTGGCTGCGGAAAGCAGCCAGGAGAGCTTAACCGAAACGCTAATCTCATTGGGTAACACATCTATCCGGCCATTCGCTCCCGGACATTCAAATTGCAGACTATCGCCTACCCAGCTATATTTCGCCCCCAAGTCATCCTTTAACTTATCGGCCACCGCCTGCACCGATTGTTTGGCTTGATCATGAGCAAGTGCATGCGCGCGTTTAACGTGAATTTCAGCCATTTCGTCTCCCGTATTACTTTACGTGATGCTAAATTGCCGAATTTTGAATTCGGCATGTAATATCTCGCTTTGCCTTGAAATTAGTACACTCCTTTGAATTCGAGATATTCACTGCCAAGCCTTGTTGTAGCGGCCTTACTGGTCAGCGCTTGCGCCAATCAAACTTATCATCCCCAAGCGATTGAAGCCGATAAGACGGCAAATCAATTTGCAGCGCGGGATTTAAGCTCTCCCGAATTACAACGCTACATGCGATCGCAAGGCTATCCGGCCGAGGCGCTTCCCGTCAGCGTCTGGGGTTTGAAGGAATTGACGCTGGCCGCATTCTTCTATCACCCGCAACTGGCTGTGGCTCGCGAGCAATGGCAAGCTGCGCGGGCACAGGAAATTACCGCTGGCCAAAAACCAAATCCCTCCATTACCGGTAACGTCGAACATCATAGCAAAACCGAAGGAGGCATTTCGCCCTGGACCCTCGGTATCGGTTTCGATATTCCTATCGAAACCGGCAACAAGCGCCAGGCCAGAATCAATCAGGCGTCCAGCCTTTCCCAAGCCGCCCGCATCGACATCGGCCAGCAAGCCTGGCAAGTACGTAGTCGATTGCAAGCGAGCCTGATCGAATACCGTGCGGCGCTTCACCAGACAGCATTATTACAACGCGAAGCGGACCTGCAAGCAGCAATTGTACAGATGTTGCAAAAACGTTTGGAAGCCGGAATGGTGTCCGACATCGACCTCGCAACGGCCAGGTTACAGCTTCAGAAACTGCAGAACTCACTAGCGACTGAAACTGCGCGCAATTCCGAGTTTCGCGCCGAGCTTGCTGTTGCCATCGGCATTCCGGCACACGCACTTGACGTCATCAAAATAGACGACCAATTACCGACGATACATCCTGTCGAGAAGCTGCCCCCTGCCGAGATGCAACGCGCCGCCCTCCTCAACCGGCTCGACATCCGCAGCGCTCTCGCCCGTTACGATGCCGCCGAATCCAGACTCAAACTGGAAATCGCCAAACAGCATCCCGACGTTGTGCTTTCACCAGGTTATATCTTCGATCAGGGCGACAACCTTTGGGCACTCGGAGCATCCCTTCTGCTTGGTCTATCGAACAAAAACGAAGGCCCCATCGCCGAAGCAGAGGCAATGCGCGAAGTGGAAGTCAGGCAATTCGAAGCCCTGCAGGCTCGCGTCATCGGCAAGCAGGAGCAGGCACTCGCCCAGTACGCCAGCCGCCAGGCGGAGCTCGATAAAGCCGAAAGCATGATGATGGAACAGCGTCGCAATATCGCCAAAAGCGAACGACAGTTCAAGGCCGGCCAGATTGACCGGCTGGAATGGACGACGACGCAACTTGAAGGTCTCGTTGCGGAACAAGGTCGACTAGCTGCCATGATACGAATCCACAAGGCGCTGGCGGCACTTGAGGATGCCTTGCAACGCCCGCTGGACGATAAAGATTCCATTGCCTTGCCCGAACAGAACATTGAGGACACGCAGTCATGAACCGCAAAACACTTACGATCATCGTTCTGCAAGCGTTGATCATCATCATCATGTTCTGGTTACTGGTGTTTTACGGCAAGGATGAGTACGAAGCCTATTCGCAGGAGGAGCAGGAAGAAGAAATCGCCAGCCCGCCGCGGGTTTCGACCGATAGCGGTGCCACTGTCGTCACGCTTTCCATTGAAACGCAGCGCCAGAGTGGAATCGTGGTGAGCCCGCTACAGGCGGCAAATTATGGCGCGGAGCTTTCCGCATTCGGCAGCGTCGTCAACCTGGATGGCTACAGCGAATTGCGCACCCGCTATCTGGCGGCGCGGGCAGAAGCCGGAGTGGTACGGGCTTCGATAGCCAATAGTCAGAAAGACTATCAGCGCATGCTGCAACTGAACCGCGACGACCACAATATTTCGGATCGAGCCGTTGCCGCAGCTGAGGCGGCCTGGAAGGCGGATGAAGCTCGTCTTGCAGCAGCTGAAACCGCTGCGGGAAGCATCCGCGACACCATGCGGCAGCAATGGGGTGAAACGTTGACCGCATGGGCAACGCAACAGCCCGCGGGCGAGGCTCTGCAAAAGCTCCTGCAATACAAGGAAGTTCTGTTGCAAGTCACACTGCCGTTCGATGCGTCTACGCCCGGAAGGAATGCAGTGCTGATGGTGGAGCCGGCCGGCTCTGGCAGCAAGGCAGTACACGCAACATTCGTGTCGTCTGCGCCGCAGACCGATGCCGCCATTCAAGGCAAGACATATTTCTTCAGGGCACCCGCCGATAACCTGCGCGTTGGCATGCGTATCGCCGCACATTTCGCGCAATCGGAAAAATCCCCACCGGGTACCGTCATTCCGGCATCTGCGGTTGTCTGGTACGGCGGCAAGCCCTGGGTATATCAGAAGCAATCCGAAGATCGATTCATCCGTCGCCAGATCAGCACAGAACGCGAGGCCGGCGACGGCTGGTTCAATGCTGGCAGCATCAAGTCCGGCGATGCCGTCGTGACCAGCGGCGCCCAATTGCTCTTGTCGGAAGAGTTCAAGTATCAGATCACCAATGAGAATGAGGACTAGACCGGCATGATGTCGGCCATCGTTCGCTTCTCGATACGCTTTTATGGCGTGATCATAGGTCTCGCCAGCTTGGCAGTGATTTACGGCTTGTACAACCTGACCCAGGCCAATCTGGACGTCTTTCCCGAATTTTCACCCACTCAGGTTGTAATCCAGACGGAGTCCCCGGGCCTGTCTGCGGAGCTGGTGGAAGTGCTGGTTACCCAGCCCATAGAGAACAGCATCGCCGGCACCGTCGGGATAGACATGATGCGCTCGCAGTCGATGCCCGGGCTATCGGTGGTGACTATCATCTTCAAGGAAGGCACCGACATCTATCGCAATCGGCAAGCCGTCGCAGAGCGTCTGGGTACGTTAAGCGGCCAATTGCCACAAGGCATCATCCCGAATATCACACCGCTCACCTCTTCCGCCAGCACGGTGCTGGGCGCCGGACTGACTTCAAATACGCGCTCGTTAATGGAATTGCGAACGCTGGTCGACTGGACCATCCGGCCGCATCTTCTGGCCGTCAATGGCGTCGCTGACGTCAACGTGTTCGGCGGCGATGTACGTCAATTCCAGATTCAGGTCGAACCCGACAAACTGATCCACTACAACCTGTCGCTACAGGAAGTGCTGGAAGCCGCCAGCCGAGCCACCGGCGTGCGCGGCGGAGGCTACATCGAGAACAGCAATCAGCGAATCGTAATCAATAGCGAGGGACAAGCTCTGACGCCTGAGCATCTTGGACAGATGCCTGTCATCCACCGTAACGGGCAGACCATCCGCATGCGCGATATCGGCCGGGTGATCGAGGGCGCCGCGCCATCGATCAGCGCAGCCGCGATCAATGGCAAGCCCGGGGTTTACCTATCCGTTCAAGGGCAGCTTGGCGCCAACACCAAGGCCGTGACCGAAGCCGTTGAAAAAGCACTGCGCGAACTTGAACCCACGCTCGCCAAAGAACAGGTCAAGCTTTACCCTCGCCTATTTCGTCCGGCGAACTTTATCGAAACCGCTGTCGACGGTGTACAGACCGACATCCTGATCGGTTCGGTGCTGGTGATCACGGTATTGTTTCTATTCCTGTTCAATGCGCGTACCGCGTTCATTTCGGCCACGGCGATACCTTTGTCACTGCTGACCGCAATCATCGTGCTCGAGTACTTCGGTATCGGCCTTAACATCATGGTCTTGGGGGGCCTGGCCATCGCGCTGGGTGAGGTGGTCGATGACGCCATCATCGACACCGAAAACATTTTTCGCCGCTTGCGCGAGAATCGATTGTTGTCCACGCCACGCCCGCTTTACCAAGTGGTATTCGATGCGTCGATGGAGGTCCGCAGTTCTGTGGTGTATGCCACGATCATCGTGGTCATGGTCTTCCTGCCACTGCTGACGCTCTCCGGCGTGGCTGGGAAAATGTTCGCTCCGCTGGGTTTTGCCTACATCAGCGCAATCATGGCGTCGCTGGTGGTCGCACTCACGTTGACGCCAGCCCTTTGCTACCTGATGCTGGGACATGCAAAGCTGGAAAGCGAGGATCCGCCCCTGATTCGCGTGATCAAGCGCGGCTACGTTCGAATGCTGCGGGGCATCGAGGGGCATTACAAACTGACTGTAGGCCTCGTTACACTGCTGATTGCGTTGGGCCTCGGCATCCTGCCCTTGTTTAAAAGCCAGTTCATTCCCAACCTGAACGAAGGCCACTTCATATTGCATATGACGGCAGTACCCGGCACCTCCGAACAGGAGTCCCTGCGAATCGGCGAGCGAGTCGCCGGCACCTTGGCCAAGATCGACGGCATACAGTCGGTTGCGCAATGGGTAGGCCGTGCACAGAACGGCGCGGATACTTTCGGTACGCATTACAGCGAATTCGAAGTTGAAATCGGCACATTGTCGGGCGAGGAGCAGTCCCGCATCCTGCATGAAATCCGCGAAACTCTGGCGGGCGGCGAAGAAGGCAATGGCTTCCCTGGCGTGAATTTCGCGATCAATACCTTTCTGACCGAGCGCATTGAAGAGACCATCTCCGGCTATGCCGCGGCAATGGTCATTAATATTTACGGCCAGGACCTGGATGCGCTGGATCGCGACGCGCGTGCAGTCGCAAGCATACTCGCAAGTACGCCAGGTGCTGCCGACGTACAGGTGCAATCCCCGCCGGGCACCCCCCAGCTGGTCATTCGCCTGCGGCCGGAGCGCGTGGCGCAATGGGGCATGCGTCCGCTCGACGTGCTGGACAGCATACGTGCCGCTTATGAAGGCATCCAGGTCGCCCAGACGTTCGAAGGCAGTCGCATTATCGGCGTTGACGTAGTGCTGTCGCCCAAAGCCCGTGGAAACATCCTGCAGGTCGGCAACTTGCCTTTGAAGAATCCAGAAGGCCGCATCCTGCACCTCAAGGATATCGCCGATATCCGCCAGGAGAGCGGCCGTTCGAAAATTCTGCATGCCGGAGCCAAACGCATTCAGACGGTGACGAGCAATGTGGTCGGCCGCGACATCGAGAGTTTTTCCCACGAACTGAAGGCACGAGTCAAGAGTGAAGTCGCCTTTGCACCCGGCAGCTATCTCGAATTCACCGGCGAGGCCGAAGCTCAGGCGCAATCGCGCCAGGACCTCATCGTCCATTCGCTGCTCGCCGGTGTCGGCATTTTTCTGATGCTGTATATCGCTTTCGGGCGGTTGCGCAATCTACTGCTCACCTTTGCCAACCTGCCTTTTGCACTGATTGGGGGCGTGCTGGCTGCAATGTTCACTGGCGGATGGATTTCGCTCGGTTCGCTGGTGGGGTTCGTGACCCTGTTCGGCATCACCCTGCGCAACTCCATCATGCTGGTTTCGCATTATCAGCACCTGGTGGATGAGGAAGGGATGGAGTGGGGTCTCGAAACCGCGTTGCGAGGTGCCTCCGAACGCCTGCCCTCCATCCTGATGACAGCGTTGGTCACGGCGCTGGGCCTGTTGCCGCTGGCTGCGGGCAGTGGCCAGCCGGGACGGGAGATCGAGGGTCCAATGGCAACTATCATCGTGGGCGGCCTGGTCACCTCCACTATCCTGAACCTGCTGATCCTGCCCACCATCATGCTGCATTTCGGGAAGTTCGAACGCCAGCAACAGGTATAGCAAAAACAGACTCTTGATTCGGCATGCTAGTTGCTTGGCATCAAGAGTGGAGTTCCTACCTAAAAACGATCGCGACCGTTCCCGATTGCTTTATCTGGCAATCGGGATATTCCTGCTTCTCGACCTCACTGTTCTTGCCACAACCTACTGGCTTTCGTACCAGATAGCCGAAAACGCAACCACAATCAATCTCGCCGGACGTCAGCGCATGCTTTCGCAGCGTATGGTCAAGGCTTTGCTGCATCTGGAGCGGGCCTCCGACCATCAAGAGCGCGCGGAAGCAATGACGGAACTGCGACTGACTTTCACACTATTCGATTCGACCTTGCAAAGCCTGCATCGTGGCGGTGTCACGATAGGCGGCGATGGGCAACCAGTAAAGATTTCGGCCATCAAGACGTCCTCGGCTCAGACCTTGCTCAACCAGGCGGAAAAAATATGGACCCCCTATCGCGACCGGGTTCAGAACCTGTTACATGACTCCGAAATCATGACCAAGGAAAAAATCGCTGAAGCCGTTTTGCTGGCGAATACGGAAAACCTTGCGCTACTAGAACTGATGAACTCATTGACGACCACGCTGGAAGAAAGCGCTGTTGCCAAAACATCGCGTATCCGGCTACTGCAGATCGTGACATTCAGCCTCGCTGTCGCCAGCTTCATCCATATCATCCTGATGATGCGGCGGCAACTGCGCAAGGCAAGCAGGCACAAGGATACGCTTAACAATATCATTCACAGAATCAATGCCGGCATTCTGGTTTGCGACGACAAAGGGATGATCAAGGCCGCCAATGACTCCGCAGGCACGCTATTCGGTTTCGACGCCGCCGACATGATCGGCATGCCGGGAAGTCAGCTTCTGCTCCTGCAAGAGAATGTGCTTTACGGTCGGCGCCAGGACGGCTCGCTTTTTCATGCCGAATCGCAATATCGCGAGCTGACTTTGGACAATGCAACCGTCCGCATCAAAACCGTTGCCGACGTTTCGCAACAACGCTCACTGGAAAAGACCTTGAGTCACCTGGCCTATCATGACGCACTTACCGGCCTGCCCAATCGCTTGCTTTTCGACGACCGCCTGCAACAAAGCATTCTTTCCGCCAAGCGGCGCGGCGGAAAGCTCGCAGTACTATTTGTCGATTTGAATAAATTCAAGCAGGTCAATGACAACCATGGACACCATGTAGGCGATCAGTTGCTAAAGGAAATTGCCATGCGATTGCGTAGCTGCCTGCGCGAAGAAGATACTGTTTCGAGATTCGGCGGGGATGAGTTCGGCATTCTGCTGACATCGATCTCCGGACAGGAGCATTGCACGATGGTCATTACCCATCTGCTCGAAACGCTGCGGGCAGTTTTCATTACCGAAGGGATCATGCTGTTTCCTGATGCCAGCATAGGCATCAGCCTGTACCCCAGCGATGGAGACGACGAGCAGACACTCGTCCGCCGAGCGGATGAAGCCATGTATGCGGCAAAGCGAAACAGCACCGGCCATTTCGCTTTTTATGCCGCAGCAGAAGATCTCAGTCGTATTTCAGATACTTGAAACGCGGATCGTCGTTGGGCGTTCCTTCCAATGCTCCGCCTTCCGAACCCGGCTGCCACTGAATGACTTCTTCGATTTTCTTCGCCAGCGTGAAATCCTTGTCGGTAATGCCCTTGGCAGTATGCGTGCACAATTTAACGATAACAAAAGCGTAGGAAACCGTCAGGTCGGGATGATGCCAGGCTGCCTCGGCCAAGTGTCCGACCGTATTGACCACCATCAGCGTACCCTTCCACCCGCTGGTCTTGTACTTGCGGCGAATCCATCCGTCTTCGTAATACCAATGCGGCAATTCGCTCGCCAGTTTTTGTTGAATTTCCTGCTCGTTGTAAACACGTTCTGTAGTTTTTTCCATACGAAATCTCCTAGAATGCCAGCGCGGGTATCGGCCCACCTGCCAGCGCTGCAGCAAACTCTGCATAGCCTGATTTACCGACGATGTGTATCGGACATTTGAGTTTTGCAGCAAATTTATCGAAAGCGGCATCCAGTACGCCCTCGTTCATCAGACGACGAACAGGTACCGGTTGTTCAACAACATCATGATGTTTTACCAATACCAACCGATCCGCTCCGATTTTCCCGGCCAGCCAGGCTGCCAGGCTATCGGAAGTTACATCCCAGCTCGGCGAAATACTGTCATCAGCCAATACCATATGGCTTGGCATCCATACGATTGCACGATGCTGCCATGATCGCTCAGCGATCTCCAGTTCGGAAGCAGCCATTGCCAAGGCCGGTTGTACAGATTTCAACACCAGGCCATATTGCTCCATCGATAGCAAGGCCATCTGATGCGCGGCAATATCGTCATACTCGCCCATTTTCTGATGTTGGCGTATTGCATCGGCAAAGACGCCACCACCCGGCACGATAACGATTCGTCCATCGCTTTGCTTTGCCAGCAAGGCTAGCCATTCTTTCAACTCCGGAGTACCCAGCAGGCTACCGCCCAGTTTAACGACCCACATTTGCCGCCCTCAGATATTCCATCAGTTGCAACATGCCGGAGGCCTTGTCCAGCGTTTCCCGATACTCTTTTTTCATTTCGGAATCGGCAACAATACCGCCACCCGCCCAGAAACGGATAGTGCCTTCCGAGTATACCGCCGTCCGTATGGCAATATTGGTGTCCATGTTGCCATCGAAACCGATGTATCCGATAGCTCCGCAATAAACGCCTCGCCGGTGTGGTTCGAGTTCCTCAATGATCTCCATTGCACGCAGCTTGGGCGCACCGGTAATCGAGCCACCAGGGAAACAGCCCTTCAACAGGTCAAGCGCATCTCTACCTGGCGCCAATGTTCCAGTCACGGTGCTGACCAGATGATGCACGTTGGCAAAGCTTTCAAGTTCAAATAGACGATCTGCACGTACCGAACCAATAGCGCAATTCTTGCCGATATCATTACGCAGCAAATCGACAATCATCAAATTCTCGGCCCTGTCTTTTGTGCTGGCTTGCAGCGCCTGGGCGTAGGCACGATCCTGCATTGGATCGGTGGCGCGGGGACGCGTACCCTTGATCGGTTTGGTTTCGACCTGCCCATCATGAACGCACAGAAAGCGTTCCGGCGAAGCTGAAAGGATTTGTGCTTGCGGCATATTCAGGTAGGCGGAGAATGGCGCCGGGCTGAATTGGCGGAGTTGGCGATATGCCGCCCATGGATTACCTTTGGCCTGAGCCGAAAACCGCTGCGCAAGATTTACCTGATAGCAATCACCGGCATCGATATAGCGCTTGATCCGCCCGAACGCATCGGCGTAGCGAACCTCATCCATATTCGAAAGCACCGGGCCGGTCACGCAAAATGGATCAACATTCGCATCCGACCCATCGGTGAATAAGGACAGCAATGACGGCCATTCCGTTTTCGTTCGCGCATCGTGCCCCTGCCCGGCTAACCACGCCCGTCCGGCATGGTGATCGACCACAACCGCCCAGTCGTATATGCCAATGGCCATTTCAGGCATGCTTTCGGCATTCAGGGCTTGGGCCGGCAATTTCTCCAGGCGTCGCGCCAGATCATAAGCGAAATATCCGATGGCGCCTCCGGTAAAGGGCAGCTCAGAACTCTCGTTCGCAAATCGCCCAAGGATGGATTTCAACGCCGAAAACGGGTCTTCTTCCGTTTCATGCACTGCATGCGATTCATGTATCTCGGTGCGCTTTTCGTGCGTGGAGAGCGTGATAAAAGGGTCGCAAGTGAAAATGTCATAACGTCCGTAATGACTCCCTGGCCAACCGCTATCGAGATACACCGCCCATGGGCGATGCGCAATCCGTGAGAATAACGAGGCACTGTCCGCACGATATGGCAGTTCGGCGAGCATCAATGCCATATGGCACTCCGACTGCCCAGCCAGGCAACGGCATAGGCCGGAAGGCAGACGCTTGCCCATTCCGCCGATCCGCCGACGCCCGGAATCAGCTCGGCCGCATCCGTATAGGGGCGACGTAAACGTTGTGCCAGTTCGCGCACCAGGAAGCGACCGGCTCCGGCGCCGATCAATGGCGCATCGTCCGGCAATAAAGCGCGCGAAAGATTGCGCTCAAGTGCGACCTGCAAGGAACGTAACTGCTGCGACCTCACAGCAAACGCCACTTGGCGCCATTGCGCAATGGTCGCATTTTCCAGATCGCGTCCCAGCATGCGTGCCAGACGTCGAGCACTATCCATCGCGGTCTTGCCTGCTCCATCCGCTGTTTCCGCCATATCGTAGCCCTCGGGCAACTCCCCGGTCAGCCGGTAAACGTCGGCCATCGTCGCAAAATGTTCTGCCGTCAGCCGCTGCCACTCTCCGGCAAAAGGCAATTGCTGAGCAACAGCCATAACTGGCGTACGAACAACTCCGGTATAAACCATTTCATCGCTTTGCAGCCGCTCGGCATCGGAGTAGCCGGTCGCCGCAGGCTGGCCACGGTATAGCATGATGATGTCTGTTGTGGTGCTGCCAATATCGACAAGCAGGCTGTCACCCGCTTGTGCGGCCAGAAATGCGGCACTGGCATGCCAATTGGCCGAAGCAATGGTATGCAAATGTGCACCAATGGAATCCGTTTTGACAAATCCGGCCGGGCCGGCGTAAATACGTACGTCCACGCCAGCCAGAAAGCGCTCCATACATTCCGTAAGAAGTTGCACTCCGGTATCGCGATTGGGGAAAATATCTGCAAGTTCGCCAGTCATCGTCACAGCATGGCGTTGGGGGGGCGTCTCCAACCTGGACATAATCGTTGCTATGGCTTGCTCGAGATGATCAAGACCGCGCCATAGCGGGCACGGCTGCTGAAAGGCTTGCATTACGCAGCCATCATCCTGAATCAGCACCGCTTTGAGATGAGCTCCGCCCAAATCCCAGCCTAATGTCGGATTATTATTCATTGAGGCGGATTTCCACGATATTGCGTTCGATGACGGGAGGGGGTAGAAAGCCGCCATTATAGAGCAAGTCCACTATCATCCGTGCCGGATTGCAGCCTGTGGCGCGTCTCAAGCCAGCGTAGGACGTTGTCAGACGCGGATTAACCTCCAGCACGAGAGTTTCCTTTTGACCGACCACTACATCGATCCCGACGTAACCGGCCAACCCAGGCATTGCTTTCGCGACAGCCTGAGCAATCACCTCGAAAGCATTCCAATGAGCTCGCATGCCGTTCAATTCACTGCCGCGGTAACTGAACTGATCATTATCCAGATCAACAAGCTGCCGGTTACAACTCAGCAACCACGCCTGCCCATCCTTGCACAACATGGAAATGCTGGCCGGAATACCCTGGATATAAGGCTGCACTATATGTGATTGCAGTCTATTCCCTTCGGTCAACCAGGAATGCATCACACGGGCATCATGAAACAGTTGGCTATCCTCACAACCGATGCCATCGTCTGGCTTCGCCACCCACGGCCCTGACCCTGCCAATGCAAACTCGCTAGAACGGAATGTAGGGGCGACTGGAATGCCGATGGAGGAGAGAGCAGTATTAGTGCCATATTTGCTTGCCGCATGCCGCACAGCCGAAGGAGAGCTACTCAGCAAAGTCTTGTTATGCCTGACAGCCAGATCACTCAGACGAGCCAGCGTTCCGCCGCTTTCAGGAGCAATCGGCCAAAAGGCATCGGCTTGATGCATGCACTCTTCCCAGATACCCCAGACATCCTGATCCGGAGTGACCTGAATTGCCTCCACACAGGGCTTCGTTGGCGTCAAGCGCGCATCCCGGCTAGTCAATAATTCAATTTCAGGCATCTCGGAAAGATCACCCAGCAAAGCCTCCAGCATGAGATTGCCTTCCTGCGCCAGCGAGGAAGGCAATGGCTCACGGTATAATCCCCCGCCAGTCACAAATTCACAGACGAAAATTTTCACGTGGAAATCATTCCGGTTATTGATCTATTGCATGGAAAAGTCGTGCGTGCGCAACGCGGTGAACGTAATCGCTACCAGCCGATCCGTTCAACATTGTGCGACTCGTGCGAGCCGCATGAAGTGATACGCGCACTGACCGAATTATACCCATTCAAGTCGCTATATATTGCCGACCTGAATGCGATTCAGGGCATCGCAAACAACTCCGCAGCAATCTCCATGCTGCTCCGTGATTTTCCACAGATCGATTTCTGGCTGGATATCGGCATAGCCAACGCAAGCTCTTGGCCATTTCCGGACGCACCCAATATTCGATGTGTCATCGGCAGCGAAACCTTGAGCAGGCTCGAACAATACCTACAGCTGTCATTACAACTATCTGCCAATCGCCCGATACTGTCGCTCGACTTCAATCAGAATGGATTCATGGGCCCAGACAGTCTTCTGCAATCGGAACACTGGCCGGAGGCACTACTCTGCATGACCCTGACAAAAGTTGGCAGTTATGAAGGACCGGACTTCGAGAAAATAGCTGAACTGAGTGCAATGGATAGGCATCGTAAAGTTTACGCTGCAGGCGGAGTTCGGCATGTCGAAGACTTGATGCGCCTGCAATGCTCGGGAGCCACCGGTGCCTTGATAGCCAGTACGCTACATGATGGCAAAATTGATGCACGGCAGATCGCCGAATTGATGGCGTAAAAAAACCCGGAGGAGACTCCGGGTTTTCGATTGATTCGGGCTTACTGCTTAGCCTGAAACGGATGCGCGTTTGTAGGATCCTTGTACATGCGTACCACATCGGCCGCCTTGGGCTCACGTGCCACAGCACTCTTGATGGCCTGTTTGGTAGCCTGATAGTTCCAATCCTGAATACGCTCGTCGATATCTGCCTTGTGGTCGATAAATACACCCACACAGATAAACACGTCGTCCGCTTCATTTGCCGGAATAGTACCGTCAGCCACACAATCCATTACCGCCATGGAAACGCCGCGCTGGGCCGGACCGAACATCTGTACCGCCTGCTTGCCGTTCTTGATGGTGACTTTATTGAACATCACGGTCGACGGCTTGGCCATCAGATTGGGAGCAACAACCGCCAACAGGCCGTTGACGCCTTCACGCTGATTGGTCAAGGTACGCGTAAACGCTCTTTCCGCTGCACTACCGCGCGGCCCGATAATCAAATCGATGTGGGCAACATTCAGCAGATCAAGACCACTGCCATCGGGGCGGTTATCGATTACCAAAGCCTCGCCGACCAGCACGCGATCAATGACGCGACTGCCAGTACTTTTAGCTACTGGAGTAGTGGTAGTGGCAGGCGCCGGTGTAGCAGTATTACTGCCGCCGAACAATCCAAAAATTTTATCCAGAATCGACATACTTAACCCCTGCTTGGTCTTTTTATCAGTGTATTGTGTACAAATTGAAACGCTCTCGAGCTTTTGGCTCGAGAGCGTTGATAACAGCTTTTAGTTCTTTGCTGCGAACGGGTGAGCGGATTCCTTGTACTGCTTGACGACGTCAGCCGCCTTGGGCTCACGTGCCACGGCGCTCTTGATCGCCTGCTTGGTCGCCTGGTAGTTCCATTCCTGGATGCGCTCGTCGATGTCCGCCTTGTGGTCGATGAACACGCCCACGCAGATGAACACGTCGTCGGCTTCTTCCAG
>DATHWE010000151.1:0-5956 GCA_035460905.1 Methylophilaceae bacterium
ATCAAGCCCAGCGAAGTGGTCTCGGATGCCGATGCGCAACATCGACTTGAAGACCTGAAGGAGCGCATCGAGAACGGCGGCAATTTCGCCGAACTCGCACGTCAATATTCGGAAGACGGCACCGCAGCCAAAGGCGGCGAGCTCGGCTGGGTCAATCCCGGCGACACCGTGCCGGACTTCGAGAAGGCCATGAACGAGCTTCAACCCGGCCAGGTGAGCGCTCCGATACGCTCGCCTTTCGGCTGGCACCTGATTCAGGTACTCGAACGTCGCAGCCAGGACATGAGCAAGGAAGCCGCACGCCTCAAGGCACGCCAGGAAATCCGCGCCCGCAAGTCGGAAGAGGCCTATCAGGACTGGCTGCGCGAGTTGCGCGACCGCGCCTATGTCGAGTATCGCCTCGAAGACAAATACTAAGTTGAGCAGGCCCCGCATCGCGCTGACCGCCGGCGAACCCGCCGGCATCGGCCCCGATCTCTGCGCGATGCTGGCGCAGAAGCTGCCGGATGCTGACATTACCGTCATCGCAGACCGGTCGCTGATCGAGTCCCGCGCTCATCAGCTCGGCTTGCCGCTCAACAATATTGCCATCCACCACATCCCTCTTGCAGCGCCGGCAGAACCGGGGAAACTCGATGCCCGCAACGGCCGTTATGTACTGGACACGCTCACTTATGCCGTCAAAGGCTGCCTCGACAGGGAGTTCGACGCGATAGTCACTGCACCCGTGCACAAAGGCATCATCAACGATGCCGGCGTGCCCTTTACCGGCCATACCGAATTCCTCGCCGAGCTGACCGGTGCGCAACACGTCGTCATGATGCTGGTCGGTGGCGGCATGCGCGTCGCACTGGCCACCATACACATCCCTTTGCGCGAAGTGCCCGATGCCATAACGCGATCTGGGCTTGAGACAACGCTACGCATTCTGCACCAGGACCTTGTCACGCGTTTCGGCATCGACAATCCGATCATCTACGTCGCCGGTCTCAATCCGCATGCAGGCGAAGGCGGGTATCTGGGCATGGAAGAAATCGATACACTCATCCCTGTCCTCGACAAACTGCGCAGCGAAGGCATGAAACTCATCGGCCCATTACCCGCCGACACGATGTTCAGTCAGCACAACATCAAAAAATGCGACGCCTTCCTTGCGATGTACCACGACCAGGGCCTCGCCGTGCTGAAGCACGCCAGCTTCGGCGGCGGGGTGAATGTCACGCTGGGGCTGCCCATCATTCGTACTTCCGTGGATCACGGAACCGCGCTGGATTTGGCGGGAACGGGGAAAGCGGATGCCGGTAGTCTGTATGCTGCAATTGAACTGGCAATCGAGTTGGCGCACCGCCGCAAAAGCTAGCAGCTAACTTCCGTCCCATGCATACCGGCTTCTACCGACGCCAAGCCAGCAACTCGCAGTCGAGGCGATATCCGACCATCCCATCAACAATGACGCACCCGCCCCCCTCCAGTAAAATACCCGAATGAAACACCTCCCCAAAAAACGCTTCGGCCAGAACTTCCTTACCGATGCCGACATCATCCGCTCACTTGTAGAAGCCATCCATCCGCAGCCAGACGACATCATGGTCGAAATCGGCCCGGGGCTCGGCGCCATGACCAAGCCTCTGCTGCAGCGCTTGAATCATCTTCACGCTGTTGAGCTGGACCGCGACATCGTCGCCTGGATGCAGCAACATTACCCGGCAGGCAAGATCACCATCCACAACGTGGATGCCCTCAAATTCAACTTCACCTCGCTCGGCGAAAAAATCCGCGTCGTCGGCAATTTGCCCTACAACATTTCCACACCCATCCTCTTCCATCTGCTGGACAATGTCGGGCACATCATCGACATGCATTTCATGCTGCAGAAGGAAGTTGTGGAACGCATGGTGGCTGCGCCCTCGACGCCGGAATACGGGCGGCTGTCGGTAATGCTGCAATACCGGTTGCAAATGGAGTATCTGTTCACCGTACCGCCAGAGGCCTTCGACCCGGCACCCAAGGTCGAATCCGCCTTCGTCCGCGCCATGCCCTACGCGGCCCTACCCTTTCCGGCCAAGGATGAAGCCCTGTTCGGCAGGATCGTCAGCGCCGCATTCGGCCAGCGCCGCAAAACCTTGCGTAATACGCTGAAAGGGCTGCTGGATGATGCCGGCTTTGCCGCATTGGGCATCAATCCGCAATTACGCGCAGAAAATCTCGGCGTGGCGCAGTTCGTCGCCATCGCCAACCATCTCGGCTGATATAATTCGGCATCTATCCTGGGAGAAAACATGAGAGTCATACTGTTGGGCGCGCCGGGCGCGGGCAAGGGCACACAAGCCACCGCCATCAAGGAAAAGTTCAATATCCCGCAGATTTCCACGGGCGACATGCTGCGTGCAGCGGTGAAGGCCGGCACGCAACTCGGCCTCGAAGCGAAAAAATTCATGGATGCGGGCGGCCTGGTTCCCGACGAAGTCATCATCGGCCTGGTCAAGGAGCGCATCAAGGATGCCGATTGTGCCAACGGTTTCCTCTTTGATGGTTTTCCCCGCACCATCCCGCAGGCCGAAGCGATGAAACACGCCGGCGTGGATATCGATTATGTTGTTGAAATCGACGTGCCGGACGAAGAGATCATCAAGCGTCTGTCTGGCCGTCGCGTGCACTTATCCTCGGGCAGGACTTATCACGTTGTATTCAATCCGCCCAAGGTAGCAGGCAAGGACGATGTAACCGGTGAAGATCTGATTCAGCGCGACGACGACAAGGAAGACACCGTCATGAAGCGCTTGGAGGTCTACCACAGCCAGACCAAGCAACTGGTGAATTACTATTCCAACTGGGCCTCCCAGGGCGGCAAGGCACCGAAATATGTTCGCGTGCATGGCATCGGTTCGGTGGACGGCATCCGCGACAATATTTTCGCAGCGTTGAAGTAATCGGGGTGCTGGAAAACAAAAAGCCTGCGATCGTTAGATCGCAGGCTTTTTTATTGGCGTTTTACTCGAGACCTTAGTCGTAACGACGCGCGACCATTTCCTTGATGAGTGGTGACAGGATCAACTCCATCGCCAAGCCCATCTTGCCGCCGGGAACGACGATGGTATTGCGACGGGACATGAACGAGTCCTTGAGCATTGCCAACAGATACTCGAAATCCGCCTTGGCCGGATCGCGATAGCGAATCACCACAAAGCTCTCGTCCAGCGTCGGAATATCACGCGCAACGAAAGGATTGGAAGTATCCACCGTCGAAACGCGCTGAAAATTGATATCGGTATTGGAGAACTGCGGGCAGATATATTCGACGTAGTCGCGCATGCGGCGCAGGATGGTCTGCGTCACGGCCTCCGCGGAATAACCGCGCTCGGCGGTATCGCGATGGATTTTCTGAATCCATTCGAGATTGACGATAGGCACCACGCCGATCAGCAAATCGACATATTTGGCAATATTGACCTTATCCGTCACCACGCCGCCATGCAGGCCTTCGTAGAACAATATGTCGGAACCCGCCGGGATGTCTTCCCAAGGCGTAAATTCGCCCGGATGTAACTTGGTACCCAGGCGCGCGTTGAACTCGGCCGCTTCCGCGACGCTATGGACATAATAACGGCGCTGGCACATCCCGGTTTCGCCATACTGGCGGAACGTTTCCTCGATCTTGTCGAAGTGGTTGGCTTCCGGCCCGAAATGGCTGGGCGCGCGCTGGTTATTCTTGTCCGCCTCTTCGACGGCATCCTTGAATTCGGCTCGGGTCAGGCTATGAAAGCTGTCGCCTTCAAGAACGGCAGCCTCGATGCTTTCGCGGCGGAAAATCTGCTCGAAAGTGCGTTTGACCGTTGTCGTACCCGCACCGGAAGATCCGGTGACAACAATCACGGGATGCTTCTTGGACATGGGGGTTCTCCTCAAAATTTGCGCCTGATCAGAAACCTGTCAGGCGCTGCGATTGTGCGTTAGAGCCGGATACTGCGGCCCTTGTTACAAAATAATTATACGTGAGCTTGGGCAATCAACCAACCAATCGCAAGGTATAATTTGCCACTTCTTATAGTCCGATAATCCTATTTCCATGCAACCGCAGTATCTACCTGACGAAATTGAACAACGCGCCCAGCAGCACTGGGAGGCCCATCGCACCTTTGCTGCCATCATCGATCACAGCAAGCCGAAATACTACTGCCTGTCGATGTTCCCCTACCCATCCGGCAAGCTGCACATGGGCCATGTGCGCAATTACACGATAGGCGATGTGCTGAGTCGCTACCATCGCATGCGCGGCTATAACGTGCTGCAGCCGATGGGCTGGGATGCATTCGGCCTGCCGGCGGAAAATGCGGCAATCCAGAACAAGGTGCCGCCAGCGCAGTGGACTTACGACAACATCGCCTACATGAAAAAACAGCTGCAGTCGCTGGGTTTTGCCATCGACTGGAGCCGCGAGCTGGCAACGTGCAAGCCGGATTACTACAAGTGGAACCAATGGCTGTTCCTGCGCATGCTGGAAAAAGGCATCGCCTACAAGAAGACCCAGGTCGTGAATTGGGACCCGGTCGATCAAACCGTGCTCGCCAACGAGCAAGTCATAGACGGCCGCGGCTGGCGCACGGGTGCGCTGGTCGAAAAGCGTGAAATTCCCGGTTATTACTTCGGCATTACGCAATATGCCGAAGAACTGCTAGCCGACCTCGACAAACTGCCGGGCTGGCCGGAGCGCGTTCGCACCATGCAGGCCAACTGGATCGGCAAGAGCGTGGGCATGCGCTTCGCCTTCCCGTACGAACTGGACGGCAAGCCGGAAAAGCTATGGGTATTTACCACCCGCATTGATACCGTGATGGGCGTCAGCTATTGCGCAGTGGCGGCGGAACACCCGCTGGCTGCCCGCGCCGCGCGCGACAACCCGGAATTGGCGGCCTTTATAGAGAAATGCAAGCATGGTTCGGTAATGGAAGCCGACCTCGCCACGATGGAAAAAGAAGGCATGGACACCGGCCTTACCGTCACCCATCCGCTCACCGGCGAGGCGGTGCCGGTGTGGGTAGCCAATTACGTGCTGATGAGCTACGGCGACGGCGCGGTGATGGCTGTACCGGCGCACGACGAACGTGATTTCGCCTTCGCACAAAAATACACGCTGCCGATCAAGCCGGTAATCCTGCCGGCCGGCTGGAACGAGGCGCCAGCAGCCGTGATCGACGCCAACCACGCCGCCCCGCACGAAGTGGGCGAGTCGCCGGTGTTCACGCCGGCAATGCAGATCGCCGATGGCAACACCATCCTGGACTGGCACCAGTGGTCGGACGTGTTCGCGCAGTATGGCGTGCTGTTCAACTCTGGCCGCTACGACGGCATGAACTTCGAACAGGCCTTCGATGCCATCGCCGCCGACCTCGGCACGCAGAACATGGGCGGGCCGAAGACGCAGTTCCGCCTGCGCGACTGGGGTGTTTCCCGCCAGCGCTACTGGGGCTGCCCGATCCCCATCATTCATTGCGACAGCTGCGGCGACGTGCCAGTGCCGGACGAGCAGTTGCCGGTTGTGCTGCCGGAAGACTGCGTGCCGGACGGCTCCGGCAATCCGCTCAATAAACGCGCCGATTTCCTCAACTGCACCTGCCCCAAGTGCGGTGGAACAGCTAAACGCGAAACCGACACCATGGATACCTTCGTGGATTCCAGCTGGTATTACGCACGCTACGCCAGCAAGTTCAACAGCACGGCGATGGCGGACGCCGAAACCAATTACTGGATGCCGGTCGACCAATACATCGGCGGCATTGAGCACGCCATCCTGCACCTGCTCTATTCGCGATTCTGGAGCAAGGTAATGCGCGACATGGGCATGGTCGATTACGACGAACCCTTTGCCAACCTGCTGACCCAGGGCATGGTGCTCAATCATATTTTCTCGCGCCGCACCGACAAGGGCGGTATCGAGTATTACGCGCCGGAAGAAGTC
>DATHWE010000152.1:0-9228 GCA_035460905.1 Methylophilaceae bacterium
GAGCGCCACGAAGTCACGCCCGCGCACATCGATGCGCTGGCCGATGCCGTTGCCGCCTTTCATATGGCACTTCCGCCGGCCGATGCGACGGCGGTCTATGGCAAGCCATCTGCGATACGCGCGCCCATGCTCCAGAATTTCGAACAATTGCAATCGCTCATGCACGACGGCGTTCGCGACCTGGCTCCGCTGCGCCAACGGAGCGAAGCCGAGTATGTCGCCAGTGAGGCTGTTTTTCCGGAACGGCGGCAGCAAGGCTGGGTGCGCGAATGCCACGGCGACCTGCATCTGGGTAATATCGTCGTCATCAACGGCGTGCCCGTGCCTTTCGACGGCATCGAGTTCAACCCGTCGTTCCGCTGGATCGACGTCATGAATGAAGTGGCTTTTCTCGCCATGGACCTGCTGTACCGAAACCGCGCCGACCTTGCGTTCCGCTTTCTCAACCGCTACCTCGAAACCACCGGCGATTACCGCGGCGTGCGCGTCCTGCGCTTCTATCTCGCCTATCGCGCCGTGGTGCGCGCCAAAGTCGCGGCGATACGCGCACACCAGCACACCCTCAAGGCCCATGAAACCACGGAAGCCATGGCAAGCTGTCATCTGCACCTGGCACTGGCAGAGCTTTGCCTCACGCGCAAACGACCGCTCTTGATCCTCATGCACGGCCTGCCGGCATGCGGCAAAACCACCGTCGCCCAGGCGGCATTGGAGCGCCTGCAAGCCTTTCGCATCCGCTCCGACGTCGAACGCAAACGGTTGTTCGGCCTCGCCCCGCTGGAATCCAGCCGCTCGCGGCCCGGCAATGACATGTATAGCCCGGAAGCCACGCGGCGCACATACGAACGCCTGTACGAACTGTCGCGCGAATTGCTTGCCGCCGGTTTCCCGGTCATCGTGGACGCGGCCTTTCTCAAACGCACCGAGCGCGATCAATTCCGGGCGCTGGCGGATGAAATGGCGGTGCCGTTTGCAATCCTGTCGGTGCAGGCACGCGAGGCAACGCTGCGCGAGCGCATCCAGCAGCGTATGGCGGAAATGAAAGACGCCTCCGAGGCCAATCTCGATGTTCTGGAAATGCTGCGAACCGTCCATGAGCCGCTGGCAGAAGAGGAACGCGCCCATGCGGTGGAGTACGTCAACGACAATGGAGTGGGGGAGATTGGTGCCAGTGCGGTATGGGACAGGTTGGAGAAGAAGCTGTTGAGTTTCAGATAGCTGGCTCTTCTGGCGCCTGGCGCTATCGGTCGGCCCACGCTTACGTGGGTAGAATTCATGTACACGGTCACGAAAGGAGAACGAATATGGCCCCCAAGAACACGATTTGCCTCTGGTACGACGGCACCGCTCTTGACGCCGCGAAGTTCTACGCCGAGACGTTCCCGGATAGCGCGGTGGGAACGGTCTATCGCGCGCCCGGTGACTATCCTGCGGGCAAGCAGGGCGATATCTTGACGGTCGAGTTCACCGTGCTCGGTATCCCTTGTCTCGGCCTGAATGGTGGCCCGGCGTTCAAGCATACCGAGGCTTTTTCATTCCAGGTTGCGACTGACGACCAGGCCGAAACCGACCGCGTGTGGAATGCGATTGTGGGCAACGGCGGTCAAGAGAGCGACTGCGGCTGGTGCAAGGACAAGTGGGGCCTGTCGTGGCAAATCACGCCGCGCGCACTCATTGCCGCAATCGCCGATGCCGATCCGGCCGCAGCCAAGCGCGCTTTTGATGCGATGATGCAGATGAGAAAGATCGACATTGCGACGATTGAAGCGGCCCGACGCGGCTGACGCCCACCTTCCTTCAGGCCATTTCATGATCGAATAGACGCCTTACCACGTCCGCTGGGAGCATGCCGCATATGAACACCACAGATAACATCGGAGACGAGTCCACCGCCAATCGCGAATGCGTTCATTCGCGTCTCATCGATGCCCCGCGAGAGCGTGTCTTTCGCGCGTTTTCCGAGCCAAATCATCTTGCCCGTTGGTGGGGCCGAACGGGTTCTCCAGCACTTTCGAGGTGTTCGAGTTTCGGCCCGGCGGAACCTGGCGCTTCGTGATGCATGGGCCGGACGGGACGAACTATCCGAATGAAAGTGTGTTCCGGGAAATCGTCGTGCCGGAGCGTGTGGTGTTCGAGCACCTTGCCGAGGGGCATCATTTCGTCATGACCATCACGTTTACTGCGCATGGCGACCAGACGTTGGTCGGCTGGCGTCAGGTTTTCGACACGGCGGCCCACAAGCAGCGTATCGCTGCGTTTGTCGAGCAGGCCAATGAGCAAAACCTCGACCGCCTTGCTGCCGAGGTACGTAATGTCGTATAGCCCGAACGAGGGTAATATGGAATTCTCGCAATTTGCACAGTGAAAAAATTGGCTCGTCACTTATTTAATCGAGCCTGCGTTTGGCAACATCCCGGCGCATAATTACGTAGAGGCCATAGATTGCTTTTCTACATAGGAGGGCTATGTCATGGGTCGCATTCTTGCTGTGTTCTACGGTGCGGTTTCCTATCTCATTTTTTTCGTAACATTTCTCTACGCGGTTGGATTCGTCGGCAATCTGCTTGTGCCGAAGTCCATTGATTCGGGCGTAGAGGGTTCCTTCGGTCTATCCCTGCTGATCAATATTCTATTGCTCAGCCTCTTTGCGGTTCAGCACAGCGTCATGGCGCGGCCGGCCTTCAAGCGCTGGTGGACGCAGTTTGTTCCGCAGGCCGTTGAGCGCAGCACTTATGTGTTGCTTTCCAGCCTCGCGCTGATTCTGCTCTTCTGGCTGTGGCAGCCGATGAATGGTGTGGTCTGGAGCGTCGACAATGTCGTGGGGCGTAATGTTATCTGGGCGCTCTTCTGGATAGGCTGGGTGATTGTGCTGAGCAGCACATTCCTGATTAATCACTTCGATCTCTTCGGCCTGCGACAGGTCTACCTTTATTCGAAAGGCGAGGAGTACACTCATATCGGTTTCAGAACGCCGTTTCTCTACAGGCTGGTACGGCATCCGATCATGCTGGGGTTCGTCATCGCCTTCTGGGCAACGCCCGATATGTCGGTGGGCCATTTGGTCTTTGCCGTTACCACGACGCTTTACATCCTGATTGCCCTTCAGTTCGAGGAGCACGACCTGGTGAGTTATCACGGCGAAGCCTATGAAGAGTATCGGCGCCAGGTTTCGATGATTCTTCCGTTTCCGAAGAAAAAGTAAGTAAGAGAATCTACCTCAGGAGGTTTGCAATGAAATGGACAGGTGTTTTTCTGGTTGGTTATTTGATCCTGATCGGCGGTGTTCTTGCCGCGCTCTGGAAGTTGGGTATTCTTGAAACCATCGGGATGGCATGGACCCTGATCGGCCTGGCTATCGCGATTGGTATTGGCATCATGCTCGCGGTTGCCAATAGTGGCACCAAGGAACATGTCCAGATCGATCGCAAGTGATCGATGCCGTCGTCTTACTGTATGAGCGATTAAGAAGGTTTAATCTTGGGTGGGGCAAGCGGAGCCCATGCAGCTCCGCCCATTTTTCTTACCGCGATTGATGCTCGCCAGCCTGTTTTAAATTCAACCGTTCCGCCTGCCGGTTCCATTCGCTGAAGCATTCCGCGCCGCAGAAATGCAATGTATAGCCGGCGGCCTCCGAACTTGTGGCGGCTGACAAGGGAATATCCTTCATGCAGCTTGCGCAGGTGATTTTCTCTTCATCGTGCAGTTTCGGGTGTTGCTCCATGTTTTCTCCTCGTAAGTAAATCCGCTCGCGTTCAACGCCCAGCGGCGGCAGGCTCCCTGTCGGGCCTGCAAATATCCATGATTTATCTGACGCACAAACAGCCCATAAGTTTTCCAATAACAAAACATATCCACCCGAGGTGCATTGTTTGCATCCGGGCGTCGAACCTTGTCGAAAACTTTTGATCACACCTTATGGATTACCCACGCAATCTTCTGGAGACTCTCATGCAAATCCCGTTACAAATCACCCTGCGCGATATGCCTCATTCCAATGCTCTCGAAACCTACATCCGCGATAAAGTACAAAAACTGGACGCCTTCTTCGGGCGTCTTGTTTCGTGTCGAGTGGTCGTGGACGTGCCGCACCGTAATCGGACCCAGGGCAATCAGTTCAATGTCCGCATCGACATGGGCGTGCCCGGCAATCAGCTCGTCGTCACCCGCGATCACCATGAAGACCCGTATGTGGCGCTGCGCGATGCATTCGATGCCGCCAAGCGCCAGCTTGAGAATTATGTGCGCCGGATGCGGCGCGAGACCAAGGCACATGCGCCGGAACACGTCGGGCATGTGACACGCATTTCGCAAGAGGAGGGGTTCGGTTTCATCACCGGCCCGGATGGAAACGAGCGTTACTTTCATAGCGACAACGTCGCCAGCCCCAGTTTCGATAAGTTGAAAGAGGGGGATGAGGTCAAGTTCGTCGACGACATCGGCAACGAAGGCCCGCAGGCCAAGCGCATCAGCGTCGGCCGTCACCATGTGCCTGATTGACCGTCGACATCACATGAAAGGAAGCCGATGGCCCTGATCAAAGACATCCCCGCCGGCTATAACCCGGTATTGCCCGATGAAGTAAATTTCGAGGAACGGGCCGAACGTGCCTACCTGGAAGCAGCGACCCAGCTGCTCGAACCTACGATATGTCCCGAATGCGATGCCATTTTCATGGAGGGCCGCTGGCGCTGGGGACCCGTTCCCGTCAGCGCGAATCAGGCCGTATGTCCGGCCTGCCAGCGCATGGAGGATAACGATCCCGCCGGTTACGTGGTACTGGCCGGTCCGTTTTTTCATGATCATCGCGATGAAATCATCAACATGGTTCATGAGCAGGCCGAGCGCAAGCGCCAGGAAAACCCGCTGATGCGGCTGATGGAAGAAGAGCGCAACGACATCGCCATGATGATTACAACGACCGATATCCGGCTGGCGCATTTTCTCGGTGCGGCCTTGCATCATCATTACCAGGGCGATCTCGAATATCACCATAACCCCGCACACGATCTGTTGCGGGTGCATTGGACGCGATAAAAGGCTCACAGGGAGGTCTCGCGGAATTTTTTATGGAACTTTTGCTCTATTCAATACTGAATAGCAAAAGGAGGCCCGATGTTTTGCAAAAACTGCGGTGTCGAGAACAAGGATACAGCCCGATTTTGCAATGATTGCGGCAGCCTGATACTGCGGGCTGCGCCATCGGGCAAGCCGCCACCTCGGCCGCCGTCGGACACGGCCCGCGAACCTTTGGTCACGCGTGCGCCACAAGCGAAATTCGTTTCGCCTTTGGCAGCACCCGCGCCGCAAACGCCGGCCCGATCCCAGCCTAAACCCGAGCCAGTAAGGCCTCAACCGGCAGCCAGACCGGAACCCGCCGCGACTCGGCAGCCTGACGTAGCGCAGCTGCCACGGCGCCAGCCGCGGGTGCTCACAGCCGCGCCCGAAATGGCTCCCTCGGCAAGCGTAGCTACACTGGAAAAGATGCCGAAGGTGGAAATGCCCCAGGCGCCAGCTCCCAAGCCGGATATCCCGAAAGCTGCAGTACCAAAAGTCACGGCACCCAAAGTCGAAAGCCCGAAAAGTGCAGTGCCGAGGCCGAAAGTCGAGACACCGAAACCTCGGGTCGAGATGCCAAGGCCGATGGCCGAAATGCCGAAAGCCGCTCCCAAGGTCGAGGCGCCGAAAGCCGCAGTGCCTCCTCTTCAGGCCAGCCCGCCTCCGGTCAAAAGAACGCCGCGAAAAATGGAGATATTCGAGCCATCCTCTCCACCCCCGGAACCTCCACCCTCCGAACCTCCGCGCGCCAGGCCGGTGCCGCCGGAAAGGGCGCAACGGTTGGAGACGCTCTCTCCTGCAATGGCATCCAGCGGAGATGCTTCCATCACCTGGCCATCCGTGAATACTTCCCCCATGCGGGAGACAGGCGATCAGTTTTTTCCCGGCAAGGCACGCAAACCCACCAGTCGCGCCGATGCGGAAAAATTCACTATCCTGATTGCGCTCGCGGTTGTGGTCATCGCCGTCATTGCCGTCAGCGCAGGTGGCTATTACTTGTATACGCGTGACCCGCCGCCGCCGACACCGACACCTCCAAACCTGCAAAAGCTGTCGAAGGCACAGCGAGAACCACCCATCCAGCAGCAATCGGTAGAGGAGGTGAGCATGGTGATACCTCCTCTCGCCCTTTCCGCGCCGGCTACGGAAAGGGGTGATGACATACAGGCCGATTTTAATGCCGAAACTTCCGATGCTCCCCCTGCAGCGGGAGTAGTAGAACCCGAAACCAAAGCTCCTCCCGCCGCCGAGAAGGCAACAAAACCTCCAGCCAGGGTTCAGCCTGTGCAGGAAACTCCTGCCGAAGATCCAGTCATCACCACTGCAACCGCGCCTGTGCGAGCCGACGAAAACACAAAAGAAAAAGAAGGCGCGAAAGAAGATACAAAAGAAGAAGAGCCGTTTACCGGCTACAAAGTGGCGTTCAGAGTAGGATTCGGCCAGCTTGCGGAAACCCGAACCTATCCCAGCAAGCAAATGCGAAATCGTGCCCTGGAATTATGGACGCTTGAGCAAAAGATCCTGGAACCTGACGGTACGGTCAACGACAAGTACGTGCTCAAAAAGGCCGAGTTCAGTCCCATCCCCGGCCACTGACAGGCCACGAAAATAGTTCTACCGAATCCATTTTGCATCAACAAAGCAGGCGGCTGTCGCTGTGCCCGCACGGTATACTGCTAACGCTGAATTTTTGAATACTGAGGAGTTTTGAAATATGGCCGGAAGCAGTCTTTTAACCCTGATCGACGACATCGCCACCATCCTCGATGACGTGGCAGTGATGAGCAAGGTCGCCGCCAAGAAAACCTCGGGGGTGCTGGGCGACGATCTCGCGCTCAATGCGCAGCAGGTTTCCGGCATCAAGGCCGACCGCGAATTGCCGGTGGTATGGGCGGTGGCCAAGGGGTCTTTCCTCAACAAGCTGATCCTGGTGCCAACGGCGCTGGCGATCAGCGCGCTGCTGCCGTGGGCGATCATTCCGCTGCTGATGCTGGGCGGTGCGTTCCTGTGTTTTGAAGGTTTCGAGAAGCTGGCGCACCGTTTCCTGCACAGCAAGGCCGAAGATCAGGCGCACCATGAAGAGCAGGTGAGGGCTCTGGCCAATCCGGCGGTCGATCTGGTCGCCTTCGAAAAAGAAAAGATCAAGGGCGCAGTGCGCACCGACTTCATCCTCTCCGCTGAAATCATCGTCATCACGCTGGGCACGGTCGCGGTGGCGCCGTTCGTGACGCAACTGACGGTGCTGGCCGTAATTGCCATTGCCATGACCATCGGCGTGTACGGCCTTGTGGCCGGCATCGTCAAGCTGGATGACGCCGGGCTGTACCTCAGCAAGAAGGGCGGAGTCGTTTCGCTGCTTGGCACGGCTCTTCTCAAGGCTGCGCCCATCCTGATGAAAACGCTCTCCATCGCCGGTACGGTGGCGATGTTCATGGTCGGCGGCAGCATCCTGATGCACGGCGTTCCCGGCTGGCACGACCTCACGCATCACTGGTTCGAGGGCTTGCCCGGTATCCCGGTCATTGGCGGATTCCTCAATGTTATCGCGCCGATGCTGCTGGACGCGCTGGCCGGCGTCATTGCCGGTGCGCTTATCCTGGGCGTCATCACGCTCGGCGGCCGTGCATACCGCGCGGTCAGGGCTGCTTGATGGACGCCAATCCGACCATCACCTGGACCGAGGGCGACAAGGAGCACAGCGCACGCTGGCGTTCGGAAAGCGGCGTAGCCACGCCCAAGCGCGTGATGATCGCCGACGACACGCTCAAGGCCGATGCCGCGTACAAACTGGCTTGCGAAGGTACCGCGCTGCTGTGGCGCGGCGATTACCAGAACGCGCGCCAATTGCTGCAAGCCATGGCGCGGCGGGCGTATCGCAAGGCGCGCAAACCCGCTGCCACGATTTCCGAGGCTTTCCATCTGCATCGCCAGGCACAATCGCAGCGCGCCCGCACGCTCGGCATGTTGCTGTTGCCGCTGGGTTCCGATTACCGCATTCCGCTGCGCCGCGCGCCGGAAGTGCAGGCCGCCTGCCTCGAAGCCTACGGGCCGGGCAAGGAGGCTTCCGTGGTGTCCTTGCGTGAAGTACTGGGGCTAATCGGCGCGCACGAATGGCGCAAGAAGGGCGTACCCATCCCCGCGTTGGGCGACCGCATCCATCCACATTACGGCGTGTTTTCCCCGGTACGCGGCGAATATGTCGCACTGGTCGATCAGGCGCCGCTGCCGACGCAGGAACTGGCGTTCGATATCGGCACCGGCACCGGCGTGCTGGCGGCCGTGCTCGCCCGGCGCGGCATCAAGCGCGTGATTGCCACGGACCAGGACCCGCGCGCCTTGCAATGCGCCCGCGAAAACATCACCCGGCTAGGGTTGGGAGGTCAGGTGGAGGTCGTTCAGGCCGACCTGTTCCCCGCAGGCCGTGCGCCATTGGTGGTGTGCAATCCGCCCTGGGTGCCGGCGCGGCCGAGTTCGCCGCTGGAAGGCGCGATTTACGATCCGGAAAGCCGCATGCTGCTGGGCTTCCTCAACGGATTGGCAGCGCACCTGACACCGGAAGGCGAGGGCTGGCTGGTCCTGTCGGATATCGCCGAGCATCTGGGTTTGCGCACACGCGAAACGCTGATGGCGGCGATTGAAAACGCCGGGTTGAAGGTGGTCGAGCGCATCGACACGCGGCCGCATCATCCCAAGGCGGCGGACCCGGACGATCCTTTGCATGCGGCGCGGGCGCAGGAAGTGACTTCATTGTGGCGCTTGGCCGCGAGGTAGTCTCTTTCCTCGGTCGTTCGGTTAATTGACCAGGCCGGGGGTTGCCCGGCGGCAAGTTACTTTCTTTTGCTTGCCCAAAAGAAAGTAACCAAAGAAGAAGGGCACCCTCTGCCAAGGTGCTGCGCACTACACTGTGCTGCTCGCCAAGATGGGCGGCTGCGGAACTCGGGCTTTGCCCTCAGACAGTCCTCGCCGAATTCCCCCATCCTGGCTGTGCTGCTCGGCTTGGCAGGAAGGGATTCTGTCTGGAAGTCACCATCTCGAATGAAGGCCTGAGCCATTCAGGCATGGATCGGACATGTGACGGAATAAAAAACTCGCTGTCCAACCGCTGATCGGAGGGCATATGCGCATCGGAATACCCAAGGAAATCAAGGTTCGCGAATATCGCGTGGGCATCGT
>DATHWE010000153.1:0-4663 GCA_035460905.1 Methylophilaceae bacterium
ACCTGTATAATCGCTTTTTGCCACAAGGGATAGTATATGCGTCTGCTTCAAAAAGCGCTTACTTTCGATGATGTGCTGCTGGTGCCTGCGCACTCTAACATCCTGCCCCGCGAAGTAAGCCTCGCCACCCAATTCACCCGCTCCATCCGCCTGAATATTCCGCTGGTTTCCGCAGCCATGGATACCGTTACCGAGGCGCCGCTAGCTATTGCGCTGGCACAGGTAGGCGGCATTGGCATCATCCACAAGAATATGACTGCCCAGGCACAAGCAACGCAGGTATCCCGCGTCAAACGCTTCGAGTCCGGCGTAGTCATCGACCCCGTGACTATTCCGCCGCAAATGACCGTACGTCAGGTTCTGGCGCTTACACGCCTGCACAAGATTTCCGGCCTGCCCGTCGTAGAAGGCAGCAAGGTTGTCGGCATCGTCACCAACCGCGACCTGCGCTTCGAAACCAATCTCGACCAACCCGTCAGCAACATCATGACGCCGCGCGAACGCCTCGTCACCGTGCGTGAAGGCTCGCCGCGCGAAGAAGCCATGACGCTGCTGCACAAGCACCGCCTGGAACGCGTGCTGGTCATCAACGACGATTGGGACCTCAAGGGCCTGATCACCGTCAAGGACATCCAGAAATCCAGCGAGCACCCGCTCGCTTGCAAGGACGCCAAGGGCCGCCTGCTGGTCGGCGCCGCCGTCGGTGTGGGCGAAGGTACGGAAGAGCGCGTCGCCGCACTGGCTGAAGCCGGCGTGGACGTCGTGGTCGTGGATACTGCCCACGGCCATTCGCAAGGCGTGCTGGACCGCGTCAACTGGGTCAAGAAGAATTTCCCGCAAGTGCAAGTCATCGGCGGCAACATCGCTACCGCTGCTGCTGCCAAGGCGCTGGTCGATAACGGCGCGGATGCAGTCAAGGTCGGTATCGGCCCCGGCTCCATCTGCACCACCCGTATCGTCGCAGGCGTCGGCGTGCCGCAAATCACGGCCATCGCCAACGTCGCCAAGGCGCTTGAAGGCACCGGCGTGCCGTTCATCGCAGACGGCGGCATCCGCTACTCCGGCGATATCGGCAAGGCTATCGCCGCCGGCGCTTACAGCGTGATGCTGGGTGGCCTGTTTGCAGGTACCGAAGAAGCCCCGGGCGAAATCGAACTGTTCCAGGGCCGTTCCTACAAGTCTTACCGCGGCATGGGTTCCGTCGGTGCGATGCAGAAGGGTTCCAGCGATCGCTACTTCCAAGACACCGAAGGCAACGCCGACAAGCTGGTACCGGAAGGCATCGAAGGCCGCGTACCCTACAAGGGCAGCGTCCTCGCCGTCATCCACCAACTGATGGGCGGCCTGCGGGCTTCCATGGGCTATGTCGGCTGCGGCAGCATCGAAGACATGCGCAACAAGGCGGAATTCGTGGAAATCACATCCGCCGGCATTCGTGAATCGCACGTCCATGATGTGCAGATCACGAAAGAAGCTCCCAACTATCACATCGAGTAAAGCCAGACCCGGCAGGCGCAATTACATCGCGCCTGCCGACTGCATTCCACTTCTCACGGATCGAACCATGCACCAAAAAATCCTCATCCTCGACTTTGGCTCCCAATACACCCAATTGATCGCCCGCCGCGTGCGCGAGGCCAACGTTTATTGCGAGCTGCATTCCTGGGATGTGGACGACGCCTTCATCCGCGAATTCAACCCGGCCGGCGTCATCCTTTCCGGCGGGCCGAACTCGGTGTACGAAAATGAAACGCCCAAGGCACCGCAAGCGGTGTTCGAACTGGGCGTTCCGGTGCTGGGCATTTGCTACGGCATGCAGACCATGGCGGCACAACTGGGTGGCAAAGTGGAAAATGCTGCGCACCGTGAGTTCGGTTATGCGGAAATCCGCGCGCGCGGCCATTCGGCGCTGTTCCGCGATATCGAAGACCGCAGCAACGATGAAGGCCACGGCCTGCTCGACGTGTGGATGAGCCACGGCGACAAGGTGACTGCGCTTCCGGAAGGCTTCAAGGTCATCGCCAGCAACGCCGCCACGCCGATTGCCGGCATGGCCGACGAGGAACGCAAGTTCTACGCGGTGCAGTTCCACCCGGAAGTGACGCATACCCTGCAAGGCAAGGCCATCCTCAGCCGTTTCGTGCACGACATCTGCAACTGCGGCCATGACTGGAACATGCCGGACTACATCGAGGAAGCCATCGGCCGCATTCGCTCCGAAGTGGGCTCCGACCAAGTCATTCTCGGCCTTTCTGGCGGCGTCGATTCCTCCGTCGCAGCCGCACTGATCCATCGCGCCATCGGCGACCAGCTGACCTGCGTGTTCGTGGACAATGGTCTGCTGCGCCTCAATGAAGCCGAACAGGTGATGGAAACCTTCGCCAACAATCTCGGCGTGAAAGTCATTCACGTCGATGCCAGCGAAAAATTCCTCGGCGACCTGAAGGGCGTTACCGACCCGGAAGAAAAGCGCAAGATCATCGGCCGCGAGTTCGTCGAAGTATTCCAGCAGGAATCCGCCAAACTGCCGCAAGCCAAGTGGCTGGCGCAGGGCACCATTTACCCGGACGTGATCGAGTCCGCCAGCGCCAAGACCAAGAAGGCGCACACCATCAAGAGCCATCACAACGTGGGTGGCCTGCCGGAAACGCTGCACCTGAAGCTGCTGGAACCGCTACGTGAACTGTTCAAGGACGAAGTGCGCGAACTCGGCGTGGCGCTTGGTCTGCCGCACGACATGGTTTATCGCCACCCCTTCCCCGGCCCCGGCCTCGGCGTACGTATCCTGGGCGAAGTGAAACGCGAGTTTGCCGAGTTGCTGCGCCGCGCGGATCACATTTTCATCGAGGAATTGCGCGCTTCTGGCTGGTACGAAAAAACCTCGCAGGCATTTACCGTATTCCTGCCGGTGAAATCCGTCGGTGTGATGGGAGATGGACGCACCTACGAATACGTGGTCGCGCTGCGCGCGGTACAGACGCAAGACTTCATGACCGCACACTGGGCTGAACTGCCCTACACCCTGCTCGGCAAGGTTTCCAACCGCATCATCAATGAAGTGCGCGGCATCAATCGCGTGGTGTACGACATCTCCGGAAAACCGCCCGCCACCATCGAGTGGGAATAATGTCCGTCGAAGAACTGGGCATCAGCGGCCTTAACCTTATCGGCGAGGGTAGCTCATTCCAGGACAAGCTCTTCGACATGCTGGCCGAAGCACAGCTGTTCAGCCACCTGGAGGGGCATGAAATCCGGCAGCTGGCGGAATATGTGCATGCCTATGCAGTCGACGCCGGCGTGAACATTTTCCCGGAAGGCATGCAGGGCAATTGCATGGGGCTGCTGGTTACGGGGCGTATCGAGGTCCTGAAGAACAACAGCGAGGGCGAAGCACAACGCATTGCCGTTATCACCGCAGGCAAAACGTTCGGCGAGATGTCGCTGATCGACGGCCTGCCCTATTCGGCAACCATACGCACCATCGAGCCTTGCACGATCGTTCTGCTCACCCGCAACAACTTCACGCAGTGCGTGCAACGCCATGCCGCGCTCGGCGTCAAACTGCTGACCGAAATCGCTCGCCTGATCAGCCTGCGTCTGCGCCAAACCAGCGGCCAACTGGTCGATGCCCTGGGCGCTTAAAGGAGTCAATCATGAGCCGCGCCTTCGTCAAGGAAAATGACCTCGAACACGCCGGAACCGATCTGCCGGAGCGTCCGCAGAGCGAGCATCCGAATTACGTCACGCCGGCTGGCCTCACCCAACTCCAGCAGCAATTGGCAGCGCTCGAACAAGAGCGCCTGCAATGGAGTCCGCTCAAGGAAGATCCCGTGGCGCGACAGAAAACAGCCGTTATTGACCGCGACCTGCGCTATCTGCAAGGCAGACTGGAACGGGCGATTCCGGTAAATCCAGCCGAGCAAGCACAGGACATTGCGCTGTTCGGCGCCATTGTCGAGGTCGAGGATGAAGAAGTTGTCACGCATGTCTTCGAGATCGTCGGCGAGGACGAAGCCGACATCCATAGCAACAAGGTGAGCTGGGTATCGCCACTGGCCAAGGCGCTGATCGGCCACAAGGTGGGAGAATCCGTCACCTGGAAACGCCCCGCGGGCGACCAGATGCTTGAAGTCACCGCCATCCGTTACCATCATTCGCAGGAATAAACCGCATGCAAGTCAAGGAAGCCATCGAGCAGCGCCGCGCCGTCAAAACATACGACCCGACGCACGTGATGCGCGAGGAAGAAGTCGAGCAGCTGATGTCGCTCGCACTGCTCTCGCCGACCGCATTCAACATCCAGAACTGGCGGTTTGTACTGGTACGCGACCCGGAACTGCGCAAGCAGATTCGAGCTGTCAGCTGGGATCAGGCTCAGGTGACCGATGCTTCGTTGCTGGTGGTACTTACCGCCGACCTGAACTCCTGGGCAAGAGAACCGGCGCGTTACTGGAAAAATGCACCGCAGCCTGTTCAAGACTTTCTCGTGCCAGCTATCGGCCAATACTACGGCGGGCGGGAGCAGGTACAACGCGACGAAGCGATGCGTTCCTGCGGCATGGCAGCAATGACACTGATGTTGGCAGCCAAGGACATGGGCTATGACTCATGCCCGATGGATGGCTTCGATTTCGACGCGGCAGCCAAGCTCATCAACCTCCCG
>DATHWE010000154.1:0-4486 GCA_035460905.1 Methylophilaceae bacterium
GGCTGTCAGTGTAGCTACACGCCCCGCTCCGCTTGGCTCAAGCGAAATTTCGATGTCAGCGGGAGGCAATAAATCGCCAGCCTTTTCCGGCCATTCGATCAAACATACAGACTCGGGATTGAAGTAATCGCGGAAACCTGCGGCCTCCCACTCCTCCGGATCCACAAATCTGTATAAATCAAAGTGATACAAGTATAATCCAGAAATTACATAAGGTTCAACCAGTGTATAGGTAGGGCTTTTCACCTTGCCCTCATACCCAAGCCCGCGCAACAGCCCGCGTACCAGCGTCGTCTTCCCGGCGCCCAGGTTGCCCTGCAGCCAGATTGCCAGCCCGCCTTGCAGAGCTCTGCCCAGCCGTGCGCCCAGTGCCATCGTGGCGGCTTCGTCGGGCAGGTTTAGTGTTATATGATCAGGATTATGCAGGGACATCATTCATACGATCCGCAACAGCTTGCCGCCGACATCAAGGCCTGGGGCAAAGCACTCGGTTTCCAACATATCGGCATTACCGACACCGACTTGAGCGCAGCCGAGCCGCACTACCGGGAATGGTTGGAACAGGGGTTTCATGGCGCCATGGATTATATGGCAAAACACGGCAGCAAACGCACGCGCCCGGCGGAGCTGGTGTCCGGAACAGTGCGCGTGATATCCGTGCGCATGGACTATCGTCCTCCGGAAACGCGCGATAGCTGGGAGGTTATGGAGCGCGGCGATCAGGCTTTTATTTCGCGCTACGCCCTGGGGCGGGATTATCACAAGGTGCTGCGCGCGCGTTTGCAAAGCCTGTGCGACCGCATCGCCGGAGAGATCGGCGAATTTGGCTACCGCGTATTTACCGACAGCGCGCCGGTCCTGGAAGTGCAGCTCGCCGAAAAAGCCGGCTTGGGCTGGCGCGGCAAGCATACCCTGCTGCTGTCACGCGAAGCGGGCTCATGGTTCTTTCTCGGCGAAATCTATACCGATCTGCCACTACCGATAGATCAACCCGGCAAGAATCATTGCGGCACCTGCCAGGCATGCATCGATATCTGCCCCACCCAGGCCATTGTCGCGCCCTACACCGTTGATGCGCGACGTTGTATTTCCTACCTGACCATAGAACTCAAGGACAGCATCCCGGAAGACCTGCGTCCACTGATCGGCAACCGCGTCTACGGTTGCGACGACTGCCAATTGGTATGCCCATGGAACCGCTTCGCGCAACTGACGGGCGAAGCCGATTTCCATGTGCGCCATGGGCTGGACGACGTGACGCTGATTGAACTATTCGGCTGGGACGAAGAGGATTTCCGCACGAATATGGCCGGCAGCGCGATCTACCGTATCGGCCACGAACAATGGCTGCGCAACATCGCTGTTGGTTTGGGCAATGCGCCGACCACGCCGGAAGTTATAGTCGCCCTGCAAAGACGAGCCAATCACCCTTCCCCGCTCGTCCGCGAGCATGTTGTTTGGGCGCTGGCACAGCATCAACAACGCTGAGTTTCACAAGTTCGCTGCATCAAGCCACCATCAGTCGTTGCGATACGTTGGAGTGAAAATTGGTTCGCGCATCGCTCCGCGCTTAAAAGCGCGCGCGGCCGTCTGGTAAAACGCGACTGCTTCGTCCGCTCGTTTCTTATCCACCGTCACCGGCGTGGACGAATAAGTTTTCGCATCGATGCTGAATGCCTCGACGTGCTGTCGGGGAGCCAGCACCGTCAGGATGCCTTCCTTGTAATAACCCAATTGCTGATAGTTACTGATGAACGCCCGTTCGGGCATGCCCTTTGCAGCCGCCTCGAACATCGACTGCCCGAAGAAATGGTCATCTCCCTTTTTCCCTAATAGATCAAGCAATGTCGGCGCGACATCGATCTGGCTCACCATGCGCGAATAGGTGCCGGGCTTGAGCATGTCCGGCGCATAGAAGATCAGCGGGATGTGGTAACGCTCCATCGGCAATCTGGTCTTGCCGGCAACCGAGGCGCAGTGGTCGGCGACGATGACGAATAAAGTATCCTTGAACCACGGCTTGGCTCTGGCCTGCTCAATGAAGCGTCCGATCGCGTAATCGGTATACTTGACCGCACCGCTGCGTCCACCGGGAGACGGGATATCGATCCGCCCATCTGGGTAAGTGTAAGGGCGATGATTCGATGTTGTCATGATCTGTGCAAAAAACGGGAGTCCCTTGCTTGCCGTCGCATCGAGTACCGGCAGGGTATTGTCGAACAGCGCTTCGTCAGCCACGCCCCATACATTCTCGAACATAACCGACTTTTCCGGGAAGTCGGTGCGGTCGATCACTCGATAATCATTGGCCTTGAAATAGGCGTTCATATTGTCGAAATAGCCGTAACCGCCATAGAAGAAGAACGTCGCATAACCCTGCTGCTCAAGGAGTTCGCCTATCGTCGCCAAGTGTTCGTTATGCTGGCGACGCACTATGGCTTGACCGGGAATCGGCGGCGCGCCAAGAGATAAGGCGTCAAGGCCCCGTACGGTGCGGGTTCCAGTCGCGAATGCACGTTCAAACCTGAGCCCCTCTGCCGCCAGTCGATCGAGACTCGGCGTCAGGTGTCGCCCGCCCCCATAAGTGCCGAGATACCTGGCCGACAGGCTTTCCACCGAAATCATCACGACATTGCGCGGTTTGCGCAAAAAAGGCCCCATTTCCTCCGGTTCGTGCACTTCTTCCTGCTTGACGATCACCTGCGACAAGGGCTCGCGCTCAACACCCTGAGCCATCAGCAGATCGTCCGCCCGGGCCTGCGGGATCGTCTTGTAAAATCGATCATAATCGAGTTCATTCCGGCGCATCGCAGCCGCCAGCGTGTACAAGCCGTTACCGCCAAGCTCATCCGCATAGGCATTGCCGGTGACATACATCTGATCAATGTCGCTCAGGAACCACCCTGCGGAAGGAAAAGCAACCGCCAGGCTCAGCAGGAACGCTCTCTGGCGCAGCGTAACTGCAAACCTGGAAGGTCCGAAATAGCGCGCCAGAACAATAACCGCACCCAACGCTGCAGCGGCGATGGCGAGCAGGATCCATCCGACGGGATAGGATTGCATGATGTTGCCGATGACTTCATTCGTGTAGATGAGGTAATCGACTGCGATGAAGTTGAACCGGGTTGAAAATTCCTGCCAGAACACGATTTCCGAGACGGCACCGAACAGCATCAAGAACAATGCCAGCCATGCCGCCGGCCAATACAAGCGACGAAAAAATACCGAATTGCGCCAACGCGATGGAATCAACGCCAGCCAGAGCAGCAAGGGCACGAGCAGATAAGTCAATGTGACAGCATCGAACCACACGCCCACGCCGAATGCTTCCGCCACTTGCAAAGGGCGCATTTGCGTAATGTCAGTCATGAGCCATAAACCAAAGCGCAGCACTAGCCAGATGACCAGTGCGCTTGCGGCAACCAGCATTATGAAAGGTAGGGGCCGCCTTACGGGTATCGATGTCATTCGGGTGTTTCCATTAGTTAATTGCGGACTCTCGGCATGGATAATTGCCGAAATCATTGTGTTCCGGACTGATAGCGCGATGTAAAAAATGCGTATCATTGCAAAAAATCACGACAACGCTCACATGACCCTCGATAAACCCCAAAACGTCACCTTCGGCGTTGCCTTTCGCTACTGGCTGAAACTCGGCTTCATCAGTTTCGGCGGCCCAGCCGGGCAGATCGCGATCATGCATCAGGAACTCGTCGAACAGAAACGCTGGATTTCCGAGCGGCGTTTCCTGCATGCGCTCAACTATTGCATGCTGCTGCCAGGACCGGAGGCGCAGCAGCTTGCGATTTACATCGGCTGGTTGATGCACCGCACCTGGGGCGGCATCGTTGCCGGCACGCTGTTCGTGCTACCCAGCTTTTTCATTCTTGCGCTGCTTTCCTGGCTATATCTAGCCTACGGTCACGTCCCTGCGGTTGCCGGAGTGCTTTACGGCATCAAGCCAGCAGTGACCGCATTGGTCCTGTTCGCCGCCTGGCGCATCGGGACGCGCACAATCAAGAACAGTCTGCTCGGATCGATTGCCTTGGCGGCTTTTTTCGCCATCGCCGTGCTCAAGCTACCTTTTCCGTTGATCATCCTCGCGGCCGCCATCATCGGCTTCGTCGGCGGCAAGCTGGCGCCGGCCAAGTTTTCCGCCAGCGGCGGGCACGGCAAGGCCGAGAAACATTACGGCCCGGCCTTGATCGATGACGATACGCCGACCCCGGCACACGCACGATTTTCCCGAACCCGCGTCATCAAGGTCCTCGCTGTCGGACTCGCGCTGTGGCTCGTTGCCATGGGCCTGCTGCTCATCACGGGGGGCTGGCAGTCAACACTGACCCAGATAGGCTGGTTCTTCACCAAGGCCGCGCTGCTCACCTTCGGCGGCGCCTACGCGGTACTGCCTTATGTGTACCAGGGCGCAGTCGAGCACTACCACTGGCTCACCGCACCGCAAATGATAGACGGGCTGGCGCTGGGC
>DATHWE010000155.1:0-2737 GCA_035460905.1 Methylophilaceae bacterium
CAGCAGCGCGTCGGAGAAATTGAACGGGTCCAGTCCGAGATCGAGCAGGCGCACCACGGATTCCGCTGCGCTGTTGGTGTGCAGGGTGGAGAGTACCAGGTGACCCGTAAGCGAAGCTTCCACGCCGATTTGCGAGGTTTCGTGGTCGCGCATTTCGCCGACCATGATCACGTCCGGGTCGGCGCGCAGGAAAGCACGCAGCGCGGCGGCAAAGGTCCAGCCGATCTTGGCATGGGTCTGTACCTGCCGCAGGCCGTCCTGAGTGATTTCCACCGGGTCTTCCGCTGTCCAGATCTTGCGTTCGGGCGTATTGATGTAGCTCATCACCGAGTGCAGCGTGGTTGTTTTACCCGAGCCGGTCGGCCCGCACACCAGCAGCATGCCGTGCGGGCGCTGCGAAATGGCCTGGAGTTGCGCCAGGTTGTTTTCACTGAGCCGGATTTTGTCCAGCGGAATCGGTTTGCCGGCGTTCAGGATACGCAGCACCACGTCTTCCAGGCCGTTGGTGGTGGGGATGGTCGCCACGCGCAATTCGATGCGCGCCGGGCCGAATTGCGAAAAGTCGATCTTGCCGTCCTGCGCGCGGCGCTTCTCGGAAATGTCGAGGTTGGCCATGATCTTGATGCGCGAAACGATGGCGTTGCGGAAATTCGCCGGCAAGTCGAAGTAATGCACCATATTGCCGTCCTTGCGGAAGCGGATGATGCTGTGTTTCTTGCCGGGATAGGTCTCGATGTGGATGTCGGAGGCCCCTTGCTGATGCGCATCGAGGATGGTTTTGTTCAGCATCCGCGTCAGGATGGTGTCATTTTCGGAAAGCTCGCTGCTTTCCGCCTGATCTTCGCCGCTGTCCAGCGCGATGGCAAGCTCCGAGGCGAGGTCGTCAAAATGGGCGGTACCGTAAAAGCTGCGAATCGCTTCCTTGATCTCCTCCGCCGAAGCCATCACCGGTTCGGCGGTTTTCTTCGCGTGGAAGCGTACTTCGTTCAGCGCTTCATTCAGCAACGGGTTTTCCATCGCGATGAAGATGCGATGGTCCACCACACACAAAGGCATCAGCGTGTATTTGGAGGCAACCTTTTCGGGCACCAGCTTGACCACGTTGGGGTCGATGTTGAATTGCGCCAGCTTGATATAGGGGATGCCCATCTTGCGCGCAAGCAGTTGGTTGACCGTGGAGCGATCGACGATGCCCATGTCGATCAGGATTTCGCCTAGCGCACGCTTGCGGTTGTGCTTTTGCTGTTCCAGGGCTTGCTGAATCTGCGTTTCATTGACGATACCGGCTTTCGTCAGGGCCTCGCCCAGCTTGAGCGCGGGCTGGTGGCGCAATTGCTGAAGCACTTGGTCGAGTTGTTCGACCGTGATGACCTCTTCGCTCTTCAGGTATTCGCCCAGTGGCCGGTCGCGCAACTTTTTCTGCTGATCCAGCCCTTCGGCGACTTCCTGTGCGGAGGCGATCTTGGCGTCCGTCAGTAGCTTTCCCAGCGGCTCGCCTGTCGAATAATTCCGAATCACATCGCTCGGGATGAAGCGGCGCAGATAGCGCCCTTCGGTCAGTTCGAGATAGAGATAAATGCCGCGTCCGGTTTCCAGCATGCCGAAGGTTTTGCCCTGCATCGTTTCGCCGTCGGTGAAATCGATCTGGATATCGCGCAATTCGGGTGCAGAGAAAATGCCGTTCGCTTCATTGACTACCGTTGCGCCGCTTTTCAGCGTGACCGGATGTGTAAGTTCAATCCATTTAATGTTGCCGAAGCTGACGCCGACAGAACTCATGCCCTCGTTGGCATTGTGAATTTCCAGCATTCCGATATCGACGTTCATGCTACCCAGCGTGCCCTGGACGGCTTTGCCGTCGCGCAGCTGGGCAAAGCAGGCAGGGTCGGGCAGTTCGGAGTCGAGGACGGCGTATGGAGGTAAAGGCCAGTCCAGCAGGGGCGGGGACGTTAGCGTGTTCATGGATTCGGTGCGATTTGAACTTGCCCTGATCATATCAGGTTTATTTCCTATTGCGATAAGTGCTTGGGTAAATTCTTAAGGCATTGCCAGCATATTGAATTTATAAGACTATTCATTCTCGTGGATGTGGCGTGTATGGATCGCGGCACGATTGAATGCAGGGATTTTCGAGGTGAGAGTAAAACAGCAGTCATAAACAAATCACGGGGAGAGGATGTATGCCGGGCTTTTTTTCCAAGGAAAGAATCACCGCAGGCCATCGTTATAATCGCTGGCTGATACCGCCGGCGGCGCTGGCGGTTCATTTATGCATCGGCCAGGCTTATGCGTTCAGCGTCTTCAACGAACCGCTGACGCGTGTGATGGGCATCTCTCAATCCGCCCCGGATGACTGGAAGCTGACGACCCTCGGCTGGATTTACAGTCTCGCCATCGTCTTCCTGGGGCTTTCCGCTGCGTTCGGCGGGAAGTGGCTGGAAAAAGTTGGACCGCGCCGCACCATGTTTACCGCCGCCTGCTGTTTTGGCGGCGGTTTCATTTTATCCGCCATAGGCGTGCATACCCACCAGATCTGGCTGCTCTATCTCGGCTACGGCGTCATCGGCGGCTGCGGACTGGGGCTGGGCTATGTTTCACCGGTTTCGACGCTGATCAAGTGGTTCCCCGACCGGCGCGGCATGGCGACGGGCATGGCGATCATGGGCTTCGGCGGGGGTGCGATGATAGGCGCACCGCTGGGCGTGATGCTGATGAAGTATTTCCAGACGGAAACCAG
>DATHWE010000156.1:0-8616 GCA_035460905.1 Methylophilaceae bacterium
ACTCAACGACACGCGCGGGCACGATATCGGCGACCTGCTGCTGGTTGAAGTTGCCGTCCGGCTGCATGCCTGCGTACGCGACGAAGACACCATCTCGCGCCTGGGCGGCGACGAGTTCGTCGTGGTACTGGAAAACTTGCATGAAGACACGCATTTCGCCGGCATCGAAGCCGAACAGGTAGGTGAGAAACTCTGCCAGATGCTGAGCCAGTCATACATGCTTCAGGGCTTCGAATACCACAGCTCCTGCAGTATCGGTATCGCCTTGTTCCTCGATGCCAGCCTGTCCGTCGACGAACTGCTCAAGCGCGCGGATACCGCCATGTACGAAGCCAAACGTGCCGGACGCAATGCCGTACGCTTTTTCGATCCGGAAATGCAGGCATTACTGGAAGACCGCTCCACGCTTGAAAGCGATTTGCGGCATGCGTTGAAACGTGGCCAGCTCATTCTCTATTTCCAGATGCAGGTCGATGATGCCTACCGCATTATCAGCGCCGAAGTGCTGTTGCGCTGGCAACATCCGCAGCGCGGCCTAGTGTCGCCAGCGCACTTCATTCCGATCGCGGAAGAAACCGGCCTCATCCTGCCGATCGGCCAATGGGTGCTGGAATCGGCCTGCCATCAACTCAAGGCATGGGAAAGCGAACAGCTCACGCGTGAGCTGGATCTGGCAGTCAACGTCAGTGCCCGCCAGTTCCGACAGCCCACTTTTGTCGACCAGGTCCGGCGCGTCCTGCATAAAACCGGCGCCAACCCGGAGAGGCTGAAGCTCGAACTCACCGAAAGCCTGGTGCTGGATAACGTCGAGGACTCGATACGCAAGATGGAGGCGCTGCGCAAGCTGGGCATACGCTTTTCGATGGACGATTTCGGCACCGGGCACTCATCGCTAACGTACCTGAAGCGCTTGCCGCTGTCGCAGCTCAAGATCGACCAGTCCTTCGTGCGCGACATCGCCTACGACGTGAATGACGCAGTCATCGTGCAAACCATTATCGGCATGGCAAAAAACCTCGGCCTGGCCGTCATCGCGGAGGGCGTCGAGACTTCCGAGCAATTAGGCTACCTGCAAAATTACGGTTGCCCGGCTTTTCAGGGATACCTTTTTGGGAAACCAGTGCCTTTTGACGAGTTCATGCAATCCCTTGCCGCCGGGATGAATGCGGACAACTACTCAAATATCTCGGCAGGTATCTGAGTTGCCTTGCCCGCAACGACGACCCAATGAAAACGGGGCGCATGCCCCGTTGATGTGAAATCCGCATGTATTTCTGCGGCTATATGTGCCCCAGCAACAACAATATGAGCACCACGACCAGCACCAGCCCCAGCCCACCGCTCGGGCCGTAGCCCCATGAACGGCTGTATGGCCACGTGGGGATCGCGCCAAGCAACAGTAAAACAACAATGATGAGTACTATCGTTCCGACTGACATGGTTATTCTCCTTAGGGTAATCGTCCTCTGATAGCGGCTAGCCAGCCTTGTTGTCGCCCGACTGACGGCCTCAACCCCTTGAAGCGGCGATATGCCGTTTCCGTACCTTGTGGCAGGTCTCTTTGTCTTTTGAGGAGGATGTTTCCGCTGAGTTCCCGACCTCGGCAATGCAGCCGGCCGAAGCGGTAATCGGGCGTTTCCAGTATCATGTCGGCTTTGCAGAAATCCCAAGCGCTTCAAGTCCATGGCCGACACTACCGAACTCACCCTTGCCGCCAAGAAGCGGCGCACTTTCGCGATCATTTCCCACCCTGACGCGGGTAAGACCACGCTTACGGAAAAGCTGCTGCTGTTCGGCGGCGCGATCCAGATGGCGGGCACGGTGAAGGCGCGCAAGAGCGGCAAATACGCCACCTCGGACTGGCTGGACATCGAAAAGCAGCGCGGCATTTCCGTCGCCAGCTCGGTGATGCAATTCACCTTCGACGACTGCGTGATCAACCTGCTCGATACCCCCGGCCACTCGGACTTTTCCGAAGATACCTACCGCGTGCTGACCGCGGTGGACGCGGCGGTAATGGTGATCGACGCCGCCAACGGCGTGGAAGACCAGACCATCAAGCTGCTGGAAGTCTGCCGCCTGCGCAACACGCCCATCATCACCTTCGTCAACAAGCTGGACCGCGAAGTGCGCGATCCCATCGAGCTGCTGGACGAAATCGAATCGGTGCTAAAAATCCATTGCGCCCCGATCACCTGGCCCATCGGCATGGGCAAGCGCTTCCAGGGCGTGTATCACCTGCTCAACGACGAAGTGCTGCGCTTCGCCCCGGGCCAGGAAAAAGCCGGTGAAGTCGAAACGCTGACCGGCCCCGCCATCGAGCGCATGGCCGAAACCTGCCCGATGGAAATGGCGCGCATGCGCGACGAGACCGAACTGGTCGCCGGGGCAGGTGCCAGCTTCGATCTCGAAGCCTTCCTCGCCGGCATCCAGACGCCAGTGTTCTTCGGCTCCGCGATCAACAACTTCGGCGTGCGCGAAATCCTGCGCGCCTTGGTCGATTGGGCTCCTCCGCCCGCTGCCCGCGACGCAGAAACCGCCAAGGGCGATATCCGCCAGGTGGCCCCGGACGAACCCGCCTTCACCGGCTTCGTGTTCAAGATCCAAGCCAACATGGACCCCAACCACCGCGACCGCATCGCCTTCTTCCGCGTCTGCTCCGGCAAGTACGAACCCGGCATGAAGGTGAAGCACCGCCGCAGCGGCAAGGAAATGAAAATCGCCAACGCCGTGACCTTCATGGCCAACGAACGCGCCCGCATGGAAGAAGCCTACGCCGGCGACATCATCGGCATCCACAACCACGGCAACCTGCAAATCGGCGACGTGCTCACCGAAGGCGAAGCACTGACCTTCAAGGGCATCCCCTACTTCGCGCCGGAACTGTTCAGCCGAGCCCGCTTGCGCGACCCGCTCAAGGCCAAGCAATTGCAAAAGGGCTTGCGCCAGTTGGGCGAGGAAGGCGCGGTTCAGGTGTTCGAACCGCTGGCCGACACCGCCGCACTACTCGGCGCCGTCGGCCAGCTGCAATTCGAAGTCGTCGAACACCGGCTCAAATCCGAATACGGCGTGGACGCGCTCTTCGAACGCGCCGGCATCCATACCGCCCGCTGGGTGACCTGCGAGGACAACCGGCACCTTGAGGAATTCGTGCGCGCCAACCAGGCGCGGCTGGCAAAGGATGTGGACGGGAATATCGTTTACCTGGCGGACAACCACGTCAATTTAAGCCTGACGATGGAGCGGTGGCCTAAGGTGAAGTTCCATGCAACACGGGAGCATGGGCAGAGACTGGATTGACTAAAGAAAATTAATGCTGACGGATAATTCCCGTGGGAGTGATTGTTAAGTTAAACGAATACCCAGCCTCTACATATCCTTCTGAGTGAGTGAGCGTTCTTCCATCCGCCATCTTGGCTTCAAGCACAAAACTGCCTTCACTGATAGGGTAAAACTTAGCCTTTATGGATTCTCCAGACTTCAAGACTGGCATTTCCAAGAGGCCTTTTATCTGGCTATTGAATGTCAAAACAAGATGAGGCACTTGCTGACCAGTGCTATTGATAATCTTAACCTCTACAGGATGCTGATTATGAAGCAACAGCCATTGGTAAAGAGTGCCGGCACCGAAGGAAACCAGTACCAATGCCAGAGCTATAAGTAGTCTGATCGTTTTACGCATAATTTTAATTTGCGATATGCGTTTCTAACCTGCACCGCTTATCCGTATCCCCCGCCTCAATCTGCACCGTCGCGTGGTCGATATCGAATTTATCGTGCAATTCATGCCCCAGCTCATGCAGGAAATCGTCCCCCGGATGTCCGCCCGGCATCACCAGATGCACCGTCAGCGCCGATTCGGAAGTGCTCATCGCCCATACATGCAGGTCGTGGATATCGGTCACACCCGGCAGTTCGCGCAGATAGGTGCGAACCGAGCCGAGTTCGATGGAGGACGGCACGCCGTCGAAGGTGAGCCGCAGCGATTGGCGGAACAGGCCCCAGGTGGCGTACAGGATCAGCACTGCAATGATCAGGCTCAGCAACGGGTCCAGCCACAACCAGCCCTGCCACAGGTAAAGCACACCGGCTACCACCACTCCCAGCGACACCAGTGCGTCGCCCGCCATGTGCAGGAAAGCGCCGCGAATGTTCAAATCACCATGACTGCCGGCCATGAACAGCCAGGCGGTGATGCCATTGATGACCACGCCGGCCGCCGCGACGGCGATGACGATGTCGCCCTGGATAGGCAGCGGATTGGTAAAGCGATGCAGCGCTTCCCACGCCATTCCGCCCATGACGACCAGCAGCACCAGCGCATTGATGAGCGCAGCGAGGATGGAAGCCCGCTGACGCCCATAGGTATAGCGGTCGTTGGGTTGCACCCGTGCCACCATCATGCCCAGCCAGGCCAGTATCAGGCCCAGCACGTCGCTCAGGTTGTGGCCCGCATCGGCCAATAGCGCCAGCGAATCGGCGCGCCAGCCGAAATAAGCCTCGACCGCGACGAAGGCGATGTTGAGCGCGATGCCGATACCGAACGCGCGATGGTGCGTATTGACGTGGCTGTGATCATGGTGATGATCGTGGCCGTGATGATGACCGCTCAAGTATTTTTCTCCGGTAAATGACGGGATAATAGCGCCATGCAAACCCCTGCCCCGTCCACCGCGTAATGGTATCACTCAAGCTGCCCGAGAACGCCGTCACGCGCGCCTTGCGCGACTGGAAAACGCTGCTGCGTACCGCGCGACCGGTCAGCCGGGTGGCGGTGCTCGGCAGACGCTACATCTACATTTTGCCAACCCGGCAGGGAATTCTGTTTGCAGTCGTGCTGATCTGCATGCTGATCGGCTCGATCAATTACGCGCTCAATCTTGGTTTCGTACTGACTTTCCTGCTCGCCGGGCTGGGTGTGATCGCGATGCTGCATACCTGGCGCAACCTCGCCGAACTGACGATGGAAGCGGGCAAAACGCTGCCTGTCTTTGCCGGTGAAGCGGCGCGTTTCAACCTGATTGCGGCCGATGACCGGCAACGCCCCCGGTATGCCGTCGCGGCATCATATGCCGAGCTGCCGCCGGTGTTTTTCGATATCCCCGCCGATGGCCGCAGCGAATTCGCGCTTGCTGTCCCCAGCACGCGGCGCGGCTGGCTGACACCCGGCCGCCTGACAGTGCATACCGAATTCCCGCTGGGATTGTTCCATGCGTGGTCGTATGTAGCGCTTGAAAACCGCTGCCTGGTCTATCCTCATCCCGCTCCGCCAGAAAGCATGCCGCCGTTATCGGGCGACAGCGGCATGGCCGGTAGCCACGCAACGGCCAGCGGCGACGACGATTTTTCCGGCCTGCGCCTCTACCAGCATGGCGATTCCTTACGGCGCATCGACTGGAAGGCATCCGCCCGCGAACAAGGCATGTTTACCAAGCAGTTCCAGGGCGCAAGCAGCGTGCTGCTATGGCTGGACTGGCAGTTGACGGAAGGCGATACCGAAACCCGGATTTCGCAGCTCACGCGCTGGACGCTGGATGCACATGCGGGCGGCCTGACCTACGGCTTGCGCATGCCCGGCGTCGAGATTCCGCCGGATTCCGGCGAGCCGCACTTCCGCCGCTGCCTGGAAACGCTGGCGCTTTTCGGGCTGCCGCAATGAGAGCCGCGCAGCAGGCACTGACATTGCTCGACCTGCGCTGGCTGCTAGCCTCGATGACGCTGGTGATTGCGCCGATGTTCCTGCATCTGGCTCTGTGGGTGCCGCTGTTCGCACTGCTGCTCGGCGCCTGGCGCTACTCGCTCGGAATACGCAAGCTACCCTTGCCCGGTACGCGCGTCCTGCTGCCGATGACGCTGATCGGGGCGGGTGCCATTATCGCCAGCTATGGCGGCTCGTTCGGGCGGGATGCCAGCGTCGCCCTGCTGACGCTGATGCTGTCGATGAAACTGCTGGAATCCAGCCATCGACGCGATGCGATGCTGTTGATTTCACTGTCGTGGTTTCTTTCGATCACCACCATCCTGTTCACGCAGTCGTTGCTGATGGGCTTTTACCTGGCATTACCCGTCATTGCGCTGACCATCACCCTGATCGGCATCAATCATCCCAACGGCAGGCTGCCGTTCAAGACCCAATGGCGGCTGGCTGCCAGCCTGCTGGGTCAGGCGATTCCCGTCATGCTGGTGCTTTTTCTTTTATTCCCGCGCCTTTCCGGCCCGCTCTGGCGCACACCTAGCGACGACGCCAACGCCATGAGCGGCTTGTCCGAAAGCATGACGCCGGGCAGCATCAGCGAACTGATCCTGTCAGATGAAACCGCTTTCCGCGCCGAATTCAGCGGCACACTGCCCGCATCCAACCAGCGTTACTGGCGCGGCCCTATCTTCTGGCATTTCGATGGCCGCACCTGGCGCCCGGGCATGCAAGCCTACAACCTGGCGCAGGAAGCACTGGACGGAACCGATGACCCCATCGATTACACCGTCACGCTGGAACCGCACAACCGCAACTGGCTGTTTGCACTTGACCTTCCCGCCTCGGTGCCGGCGGAGGGAGTCCTGCGCCACGACTACCAACTGGTCTCACGCCAGCCGATCAATGCCCGCATTCGCTACAAGGCACAGTCCTTCCTGACTTACCGGCTGCAACCGCAGCTTGACGCCGCAACACGCCGGCATGCGCTGCAGCTTCCCAAAATCGGCAACCCGCGCACGCTTGCGCTGGGGCAGGAATGGGCAGCCTCTAACCCGGATGGCCAGACCCTCGTGCGCAAGGCGCTCGCCATGTTCCGCGAGCAGTCTTTCGTGTACACGCTTACGCCGCCGAAGCTCGGGCGCGACGGCATGGACGACTTCCTGTTTACGACACGACGCGGCTTTTGCGAGCACTACGCCGGCAGCTTCGTTTTCCTGATGCGCGCCGCCGGCGTGCCCGCCCGCGTTGTCACCGGCTATCAGGGCGGCACGGTCAATCCGCTGGGCAATTACATGATCGTACGCCAATCCGATGCTCACGCCTGGGCCGAAGTCTGGCTGGAAAACAGCGGCTGGGTACGCATCGACCCTACCGCCGCGGTATCCCCGCAACGCATCGAGTTCGGGTTATCCAGCATGTCGGCGGGCGAGCCGGTCCCTTTGCTGGCCAGGGGCGAATATTCGTGGCTGAACCAGGTTTATCTTGGCTGGGATGCCATCAACAACGGCTGGAACCAATGGGTGCTGGGCTACAATCAGCAACGGCAGATGGAACTGCTCTCGCGCTTTTTCGGCGAGAACATCTCCATGCGTGGCCTGGCTATCGGCATGATCGCCGCGGTAGGGCTCATCATGCTGGCAATCAGTTGGGCACTGCTGCGCAATGTCGTTCGGCAGACCGACAAGCTGCAGACTCTGTATGGAAAATTCTTGCGCAAACTGGCGCGTGTCGGCATCCTGCGCCAGCCGCACGAGGGGCCGCTGGAGTTTGGCGAGCGTGCAGCTGCTGCACTGCCGGAAAAAGCGCAGGCCATCCTGGGCATTACCGCCCGGTATGCAGATTTGCGTTACGGTCACGCGCAGTCGCGGGAAGACATTGAAACATTGCAAAAGGAAATAAGGGAATTCAAGGCATGAGCGATCAGGAATACATGCAATTGGCGCTGGAACTTGCCGCGCGGGCAGCCGAGGCCGGCGAGGTGCCGGTCGGCGCGCTGGTGGTGAAAGACGGTGAAATCATCGGGCGCGGCTACAATGCCCCGATCTCCAGCCATGACCCGAGCGCCCATGCGGAAATCCGCGCCATGCGAGATGCCGCGCAGAATGTCGGCAATTACCGGCTGGTCGGCTGCACCCTCTACGTCACGCTCGAACCCTGCGCAATGTGTACCGGTGCGATTCAGCACGCACGCATTGCCCGGCTGGTCTACGGTGCGAGCGATCCCAAAACCGGCGCCTGCGGCAGTGTGGTAAATCTGATGGAAGAAGCCCGGCTCAACCACCACACCGAGGTTGAAAGCGGGGTGATGGCTGCGGAGTGCGGCGGCGTACTTAGTGCTTTCTTCGCTGCCAGACGCGGAAAATAGCCTTGTGGTGCAGGCCGAACCACATCAGTGCGAGGATACCGGCCAGGATCAACAAGTGTGCAAGCCCGGCATAGGCGCTGATTAAAGCGACTTTGCCGAAGGATCCCAGGAATACCAGAGGCAATGCCGCCAGGACCAGCAAAAGAAATATCAGTACCATATTTGCGCCCTCCTAACGCTGGATATGCAGCAAAAACAATGCCACGGCTGCTTTACATGCAAATGACAGCCGTAGAAATAAAAAAACCCGCCTTTCGGCGGGTTTTCTTTTTACGGAAACGCCTGCGGTCAGTCGCGCTCGCCCAGCAGAGCCATCAGCAATTGCAGGAGATTGACGAACAGGTTGTAGATGTCCAGGTAAATCGCCAGCGTTGCCATCACATAGTTGGTTTCGCCGCCAGTCACCACGCGGCTGACGTCGTACAGGATGAAGCCGGAGAACAACAGCACGGCCACGCCGGACATTGCCAGTGCGAGCGCCGGGATCTGGAAGAACATGTTGGCGAGCATGGCGACGATCAGCAGGATCAGGCCGACCATCAGGAAGTTGCCCATG
>DATHWE010000157.1:0-7834 GCA_035460905.1 Methylophilaceae bacterium
TGGACAAGGCACGACTCCCGAAAACTGTAGATCGTTTTGCGGCACTGGGTTTGGGAGTCAATGATACGACTCCGGTATTGCCCGAGCCGACATTGGTCGCATCGCGCGAAAACGCTTACGCCGCACTGGATAAACTTGACCAAGCCGTACCGCAAGGCCCTGTGCTCGCCTTGTGTCCGGGCGCCGAGTATGGCCCGGCAAAGCGCTGGCCGGCCGAATATTTTGCGGAAGTAGCCACATGGGCGCTGGAAGAAAACTGGGAAGTATGGCTGTTCGGCTCCGGCAAGGATGTCGAAGTCACCCAGAAAATCAACGAACTCACCGGGCATCGCTGCCTCGACCTCGGCGGCAGAACGTCGCTGGCGGAAGCCATCGATCTGATGGCGCTCAGCACGGTGGCCATCACCAACGACTCCGGCCTGATGCACGTCGCGGCGGCACTCGATCTACCGCTGATCGCGCTGTTCGGCTCCTCCGATCCGCACCACACGCCCCCGATGAGCGACCAAGCTGACATCCTTTATCTCAATCTGTCATGCAGCCCATGTTTTAAACGCGAATGTCCGCTGGGGCACTTCAAATGCATGCGCGATATGAAGCCGCAGAACGTGATAGGCCGTTTGCAGGCCTTGTCGAAGGTATGACGCACGATTACGTCAATTCCGAATGGCGCCAGACGCTGGAGGCCAACGGGATGGAAAGCTTTGAGCAGATTTGGCCGGTGGGCGGCGATGCCTGGTTCGAGCCGCCCAATCATGCGCGTGGCGGCTGGAGCGGCGTCACGCGGCAAGTGTTGATCATGCCGAACGGAGATCAGGTTGGTATTTTCGTGAAGCGACAAGAAAACCATGCCTACCGCTCCTGGCGCCATTTTTTTCGCCTGGCGGCAACGCTGGAGCGCGAACTCCGCAATTGCCGGCGCTTCTGCGAACTCGGCATCCCGTCCATGGAGCCAATCTACTATGCAGAACGCAAAGTTGACGGCAAACTGCGCGCCATCCTTATCACGCGTGAACTGGAAGGTTATCACTCTCTAGACAGCGCCGAGTACCGGCCGATCCGACAGGTGGCGCGCGCTGAACGTCAACACCTGATCGCAAGCCTCGCCGGCATTATCCGCCAGATGCATGCGCACCGTTTCCAGCACACCTGCCTGTATCCCAAGCACTTGTTTGTGAAGAAAAATCCTGACGGCTCCTTGGATGCGCGCTTTATCGATCTCGAAAAAACACGTTGGTTGCCCTTTAGGCGCCGGATCGCGACCCGCGACCTGGATTCGCTGCAGCGCCACGCGGAAGGCTGGAGTCGCACCGACTGCTTGCGGCTTTTTCTGGCTTATCGGCAGGAAAAGAAGCTCAGCCCGGCGTCGAAAAGATTGCTACGGACAATACTTGGCAAGCGCAAGCGCTAGATCGCTTCAGACAGTCGGCACATTGCGCGGATAAGCCACGATCAGCGCGAAAGCGGCATCTACCACTTCGGGCACCGTAATCTCTGCCATTTCCGTTTTCTTGATCAACGTATGCTGTGGTCTGACCGGGTACGGGCCTGTCAGCACATGATTGGTCGGACCGAACAACCCGACGATAGACACATCGGACGCGGCTGCGACATGGAACACGCCGCAATCGTGTGCGATGAACAAATCGACGCGTTGCATCAGGCTGTGCAGGTCGGCCACCGAGGTCTTGCCGACCAGGTTGATCGTTCCAGGCACTTCATGCTCGAACTGCCTGGCCAGGAAGGACTCGTTGCGCGTGCCAGTAATGATGATGCGCACCTTGGGGTTGGCCGCCATCAGTGCCTTGCTCAGCTTGATGTATTCATCCACCGGCCACAGCTTCTTGTCGTCGGCACGTTTGGAATAGAAGAATTTCCAGCCGTGTAGCTTGGTGGTGCCGCAACCGAGATGGATGGTAATCAGCAGGTTGTCCGAAGCAATGACAGCATCCTTCAGCAAAGCTGTAGCCAGATCCGGCGTTGAGTGAATGAAATAAAGTCTGTCTTCATCCGCCACCTCGCGCTGCAGTAGCCCGCCCATGAACTGCAGCAACTGCTCCGCGTGATGGCTATTGCCCGATAGATTGCCGATGGTCGTCATTTGTGTCTGCGCGTCACCCAGCTTCTTTTTTGCATTGGCGTTCAGGCAGATCACCCTGTCGTATCCTTTCGCCAGTTTGTCGAACGCACGGCTACTGTCGAGGACGAAGACTTCGCCTATGCTGGGATTCCCGTCGAATACCTCTGCGCACAATTTATTCAGCGCAACCACATCGATACGTGCTTGCGGCAAATGCTTCTTCAGAAAGCGAATCGCGGGCGTACAGAAAATGTTGTTGCCGGTACTGTTGGAAGTGAGGATCAGGATTTTTTCGGATGGCGAATTCATGGGTGAAAACATTTGATGGATAATCAGCCGCCGATTATAGCGTAAGCCTATTGGTTGACTTGCGCTCAACAGGGATAATAACAACCAACTCCATCAAAGTATTGCAAACAAACATGATCCTCGTCACCGGCGGCACAGGCTATATCGGCTCTCACACTGTAGTGGAACTGCTCTCAGCGGGCCACGAAGTCGTCATTCTCGATAATCTCTCCAACAGCCAGCGGGAAGTGTTGGACAAGATTGAGCAGATCACCGGAAAACAACCTGAATTTGTCGAAGGCGACATACGTGATAGCAGCTTGGTGAATAATTTGTTCGAACGCCACCATTTCAGTGCCGTGATCCATTTTGCTGGCCTGAAAGCCGTCGGCGAATCCGTTTCCAAACCACTGGAATACTACGAGAACAACGTCTATGGCAGCATGGTGCTATTCCGTGCCATGGCCAAGCATGGCGTCAAGCATCTGGTATTCAGCTCCTCGGCAACCGTATATGGAGATCCGGCATCCCTGCCGGTTAAAGAAGATGCACCGCTACAGGCGACCAACCCTTATGGCCGCACCAAGCTGATGATCGAAGAGATGCTTGCGGATATTGCTCTGGCCGATCCCGATTGGCACATTGCCATATTGCGTTATTTCAATCCGATAGGTGCGCACAAGAGTGGACTGATCGGCGAAGCGCCGAATGGCATTCCCAACAATCTCCTGCCTTATGTTGCGCAAGTAGCAACTGGAATATTGGAATACCTTTCCGTATTCGGCAATGATTATTCCACGCCGGACGGCACTGGCGTACGCGACTTCATTCACGTCGTCGATCTCGCGCTAGGTCACCTCAAGGCTCTGGATTTCCTCAAGCTCCACCCCGGCCTGCATGCATACAACCTTGGCACCGGCCAGGGATACAGCGTGCTGGAAATTGTCAGTGCATTCGAAAAAGCATCTGGGAAAGCGGTGTCTTATCGCATCGTCGAACGACGCCCCGGCGATATTGCAAGCTGCTATGCAAATGCCGACAAAGCCTTCACGGAACTGGGATGGAAAGCCGAGCGTGGACTCAATCAGATGTGCGCCGACGCATGGCGCTGGCAATGCCATTACAGCAGGCTGAATCGCTGAACCATTACGTCTTCGTAGGGCATCTCGCGATGAGATAACGATCCACCTGCTCACGCCTGATCTGGATGACTGTCAGCAGTATCGGAATCCAGAAGTAGGCCCAGAATGCCTTGGGCGGCCCGAGCAACCATCCGGTATTCGTCATCAAACCCCCAATACCGATCATGGACAGCAGGAACCATGGAGACTTCAACTTGACGCCGTCGCGCACGTAAAAGAAAACAAAAATTCCTATCAAGGTCAGTCCGACCAGTCCGTCGTTGTACAAAATTCCGAGCGGCAAATTATGTGTATGGGTGAACTGACCGATGAACCTGTAACCATCCTGACCACAACCGAGTACGATTCCGCAAGTATCGACCAAACGGTACCAGGCATCGGCCCAAATCTCTGGCCGGTAGCTCATGCCACGCTGGCTAAGCATCTGGTCGGCGCCGGCCAGATAGCCGATCAGAAGCACGCCCAGCAGCGCCAGAAACCCCACTGCCCACAACCTGCGCATGAGAACGTACACCGCCATGAACATGCCGAAACCCATCAATGCAGAGCGCGATTGAAACACGGATGCCGATAGCAACACCGCGATGGACAGAACGAGCAATCCGATCAGCAGATAAGGCTTGGCAAGCGCGATAAGCCGTGGCTCCATGACTGTCAGCCAGATAAAAACCATACCGCAGGTAATGAACAGCGCGGTATTGTTCGGGTCCATACGCCGACCGAAAAGATGATCGTAACGAATCCAGTTTCCCGTCTGCTGCCATATCCAGAGCCATTCGGAGGTTGCATACAACAAAGCAAAAACACCGAACCAGGCAAACACTTTATATACACGCTCCGCCCCCCATTCGCTCCGTTCGACCATCACGCAACAAGCAAGGAAAGCCACCATGAACACCCACAACCTGATTTCTGCCACCTCCCGGATATTGAGCAGTTGAATCGCGGCCAGAGGCAACAGCAACAGGCCGAATGCCTTGAAAAACGCCGGCAGGGCAGCAGGGCGCCATAGCAGCCAGGCAAGACCGGGAAGCATCAGTCCGATATAAAACACCGATTTGGGGGAGACTGGCACAAAGAAGCTGAGATTGAAAAGCAGAAATAAGCCTGCCATCAGCCGATAGGGAAGACCCACCAGATTATTGTTATTTGAGGAATTCATATACTTCTAGATGGTCGTTTCGATGCGCTCTGTATGCGCCTCGGGAGGAAGCCCTGCCAGCAACCGCTCCAGGTTATGGATGTTGTGCTGAAGCCCGTTTGTGCCCGAAGCAAGATGAAATTCTGCAAATGCCGCTGAGCGCTGCCGCGCCAAAGCATAGTCCTGCTCGAGCGACTGGATGCCTTGCTCCAAAGCCTCCATACTTGCGATCTGCCCACCAAAAAACCGGCCCTGCGAAAGAATGTCCTGCGCATCTCCGCAATTGACGAAAAGTACCGGTCGCGCCGACAGGGCCGCCTCGATCACGGCATTGGACATAATATTGATCACGATGGATGCCATGCCCAGCGCCTGCGCCAGCGTGCACTCCCGAGGCAACACACGCACATTCGGCAGGCGATGCTCGGTCTCGCCCCAGAACTCCTTGCGGCTGCGCGGGTGTGCTTTCACCAGCACTTGGTATGCGGGGTGACGTTCGGACCAGTCGCGCAAAAGCACATACGTAGCCTGATAGCCCGACACCTTCTCCTTGTCCGGACCCAGCCCGAGCACCAGCACCGTCTTGAGAGCGGGATCAGGGTCTGGTAGTGCGTAGCTCTCGTCGATCATGTGCGAGCCAGCAAGCACAGCCTCAGTATCGCCGAAACGCAGTTTGCGTGCCTGCAAGGCTTCCAGAGAGCTGCGCCCGAACAGAAAGTAATAATCATAGTCGTTCATTCCAAGACGACGCGAAGCCTCAACCGTCGTCGAATGCGCCAGTTGCACCAGCAGGCGCCCTTCTGCGTTTAGTGCAAGCCTGAGAAAAGGGGAATAAAAACTGCCGTTCCGGTCATTAAGCAATATCTTCGGCTGATACTTCGCTACCAGCCAGGTCGCGTGGGCGGCATAAACGAAATACCGCAAAGGCACAGCATATGATGGGCGCTTGAGCTGCCGGGATGCGAGCAGATCGTGCATTTCAGGCAATGCCGTCTCAATCAGTCTATGCCCGCGACTCTGCAAGGCTGCGGTGAACGACTTCTTGCGTTGCAGGAGAATGACTCGCGAAGAGGATTGCAGGAGCAGGAAATCGCAGGGTTCGGATTCAATGGATGAGGCCAAACGCCACTTTGCAATCAACCCATACCACGTCTCAATCATCGCGTCGCGTAGAAATCTCAGCGCACTTCCTGTCCAGCCATGTCCCTCGCGTAACACCTGCCAGCGATAACGGTCGAGCGCACGCGCTTTTTCAGCCCAGGAATTGCCTATCACTCTGGTTGCTCCGCCTCGATCATGCGCTGCAACGGGAAAGACCAGAATCTCCGGCGAGCAGCATCATCGGTAAAATCTCTCTTGATCCGCTCCAGCATGCGTATTTTCAGTCCATCGAAATCCGCACCATTGCGTGAAGCTGCAATGAGCACTTTCGCCAGCACATCGGCGTTACCCAGCGGAAACAGTTGGCCAACGCCTTCCGCAACTTCGCGGCCACCTCCGCAATTCGAGCAGATCAGCGGCACCCCTGCCGCCATCGCTTCCAGCAGCACCATACCGAAGGGTTCGTGATTGGAAGTAAGCGCAAAAATGTCGAATGCCCTGAAATATCGCCGCGCTTCCGGCACCTTGCCGAGAAAGCGCACACTCTGCTCGAGTCCGAGGTCGCAAGCCTGCTCTTTCAATGGCTGCTCGAGCGGGCCAGTCCCCATGATGGCAAGCAGGCTTCCCTGTGGTAGCAGTGGCAGCGCACGAGCGAACCCGCGCAACAACGTCGCTTGATCTTTGTCTGGGTGCAGGCGTCCGACGTTCCCGACGATCCAGGCGTCGTCCGGAAGCCCAAGTTGTGCCCGAGCCTCGCTACGTGAAAGCAGCCCCTGTTGGGCAGCCGCAATGTCGACCCGGTTGTATAGCGTCTCGATACGCTCCGCGGGCCAGCCTGGCAGGCGTTTTCGCATGTCATCGCGGACAGCATTCGATACACCGATCAGGAATAACCGGTTCCTGAAAAGATTGGCGAATAATCTACGGGACCGTCGTTTGTAGTCGTCGAAAGCATGATGGATACTGATGACCGGCAATCGCGTGGCGAGCAGCGCTACGTAGGTCGGCTTGGCACGGTGCGCAATACAGAAGCGCACGTCGCGCTTGGCGACGATCTGTCTGAAACGTTTAATTGCGGCCAGCTTGAGGCCATGCACCTGCTTACTGGTAAAATCAAGGAAGATCACCTCGTCCGATGCTGATCCGTGTATCACTTCGTCGCTGGACTTGCCGGTTAGGTAAACCGTTGTGACCTTGTACGGCGTGTCACGGAACAGCGCGGCATATTGCCGTGCGCAATCGAGAAAAGGCGCATCGTAGCTATGGCAGAACTGAATGACGCGCGGATCGCTCTTGTTCACAAGCGCCCCTCCCGCAAAGACCACACATCGAATAAGCGCGCTGCTTTGCTGGAAAAAGATTTCTCGCTGCACAACCGCAGGCGGGCAGTCTCTCGATACGTCCGCAGAAACAGTTCCCAACCCTCTTTTCCGAATACCAGCCGATCCGGCGCAAGACGGCACAGATGCCGGAAATTCCGCCGTGCAGTGCAGCTCAAAGCGAAAGGTTGGATGCTGAGGTCGGCGATGTCGATCAACCCCAACGAACCTTCCGGACGCAAAGTTTTGCCGGGCAAAGGCTGGTAGAGCACCGCCGAATGAATGCGATCAGAAGAATGGTACAGCTGACGGATCGTGACGGTAGGAATGCCGAGCGCCCGCAGCCGCTCGGCATTGCGACAGAAACTGCGCACATGCGAATAGAGGCGTACACTGCTGACCAGACGCTTGACTCGGAACAGTTTAAGGATGTCGCCGTTTGGCATGCACAGCACCTTGAGGCCATGCGCATCCTGCTCCAGCACCTCAGCGCCCGTTTTCAGCCGCTCGAACTCGTCCACGGTCAGGAGATCCATCCAGTCAAAAAAACGGGTTTGTGCAATCTCAGACCTTGCTGATCAGTATGTCTTCCATGATGAGATATTGCAGGTCCGAACCGAAAAACATGTTGAGTGCATCGGTCGGGGAGCAGATCATGGGTTCGCCACGGCGGTTGAGCGAAGTATTGAGCACTACGCCATTACCGGTAAGTTTTTCCAGTTCCAGCATCAGGTCGTAGTAGCGCGGGTTGTACTCGCGCTTC
>DATHWE010000158.1:0-1501 GCA_035460905.1 Methylophilaceae bacterium
GGCCGGGAAGCAATGGAGTTGCTGGGCCGCGAAGGCGCCGATCTCGTCGTCAGCGATTTGCACATGCCCGGCATGGACGGCCTCGGCCTGCTGACTGCGATGCGCGAAGCGGGCATGAGCATTCCCGCCATCATCGTCACCGCGCAGGCCGAAGTGGAAACCGCCGTTGCGGCGATGAAGCTGGGCGCGGCGGATTACATCGTGCGGCCGTTCGATCTGGAAACGCTGGAAATCGCCATCGTCCGCGCACTTTCCGTGACCCGCCTCAAGATTGAAAACCGCTTCCTGCGCGACGAAGCCGAGCGCGGCGTGAACAACATGGTCGGCAACACACCGGCCATGCACAAAGTCTACGACGCCATCCGCCAGGTTGCACCGGAAAAGGCGACAGTGCTCATCGTCGGCGAAACCGGCACCGGCAAGGAACTGGCGGCGCATGCCATCCACCGATTGTCTCCGCGCAGCGAATCCTTGTTCGTCGCGGTCAACTGCGCCGCGATTCCCGCCGAAATGATGGAGTCCGAACTCTTCGGCCACGAGCGCGGCGCCTTCACCGGCGCAGTCAAGGAACGCATCGGCAAGTTCGAACTGGCGGACGGCGGCACGCTGTTTCTGGATGAAATCACGGAAATGCCGCTTGCCTTGCAAGCCAAGCTGCTGCGTGCCTTGCAGGAAGGCGTGATCGAGCGCCTGGGCGGGCATCGCCCGATCAGCGTCGATATCCGCATCGTCGCCGCCACCAACCGCGACCCGCAGCAGGCAGTACGCGACGGCCTGCTGCGCGAAGACCTGTATTACCGGCTCAACGTATTCCGCCTCGACCTGCCGCCGCTGCGTACCCGCATCGACGATATTCCTCTTCTGGTACAACACTTCACCCTGCGTCGCGGCATGGAAATCACGCCCGCGGCACTGGCGCGGCTGGCAGCTTACCACTGGCCGGGCAACGTGCGCGAGCTGGAAAACGTGCTGGAGCGCGCGGCCATCGTCTGCGGCAGCGACACCATCGATGCCGCGCACCTTCCGACCGATATTGCACCAGCGACGGCGCCATCGGCGACCCCCGCCTCGCCTGCCCCGGAAACGCTCTCGATACCGCTCGCCTCCGAAGCGCTCGAAAAACAACTGATTGCCGAAGCGCTGCGCCAGACAGGCGGCAACAAGAGCAAAGCCGCTCGCCTGCTGGATATCAGCGAGCGCTCACTCTGGTACAAATTGACCCGCTACAATCTCGGAAGCCCTTGATCGGCATTCGCACGCGCGCATCGTTGCTAACGCGTGCTCGCCACTTAAACAGTTACAGATTTGATGTCGCCGCTTACCGCATTGCTTGGGCTATAATCCGCTAACTTGACGACTTGAGCGAACCATGATGAATACCGATCTCGAACAGTCCCGCTTCAACATGATCGAACAACAGATCCGCACCTGGGAGGTATTGGACCCGGTTGTGCTGGCATTGCTGAAAGACGTGCCGCGCGAGGATTTCGTGCCGCCGCAA
>DATHWE010000159.1:0-19572 GCA_035460905.1 Methylophilaceae bacterium
ACGGTGCAATTCGCGGTTTTCGCAATTGCGGCCGCGCTCTTCTCGATCCGCCGCGATGAACCGATGACGAAAGAAGTCGCGGTCGCGCATCTGCCTGCACTGTTGATTTTCTATTTTCTGCAATACGCGCTGCTTGCGGCACACCTGCCGACCTTTGCGCCCTGGATCGCACTCGCTACGGCTGGCGTGGTGGCTCTGCTGTATTTCGTCAGCCAACACTTGCTACGCAAGCCCCTGCCCGGCGGGCATTTCCTGCTTTCCGCTTATGTTGCACTGGTGCTGTTCCATGCTGGCTACCTGGAATCGGTGCCGGACGAATGGGCACCCTGGGTTGCTTTCCTGCTGGTTCCAGCAGTCGCATGGTTCAGTACGACGCGCACTCAGGCGCTGGGCTGGCCCGTATGGTTGGGCGTTGGCATCATCGGCACGGTCAATTACTTGCGCATCGTTTCGGATACCTCCACCGCCGAAATCCCCGGCGGTGACGCACTGCCCATCCTTTATGCGCTGGAGTGCTACGCCGCCTACTGGTTCGTGCAGCAGCGGCACACGCTGCAAAATCTCTACATACCGCTGCTTTACGCCGGCCATATCTGTGCAATGGCAGCAGCGGTGTATCTGCTCGATGACCGCCTGTCCACATCCTTGGCCTGGGGCATCCTCGCCACCGGCTGCCTGCTCCTCGCCATTCGCCGGCGCGACCGTATCCTCGGCCAATCCTCGCTGTTGATCTTCGCCGCGTCGGCCGGCAAGGTACTGATTTACGACCTGCACCAGGCTGCACCATTGATACGCATCGGCATCCTGTTGGTGCTCGGTCTTTCGCTCTACGCCGGCGGCTGGCTTTACCAGCGCCTGCTTGCTTCCCGTGCGGAAACGTAAAGCCGCGCCGCTAAGCACCTGTCTCGCCCGGCGCAGCCATTGCGTCGGCTTATGAAAAACGCCTGCACCACATCTCGCCGCTTCCAGTAAAATTACGCCATACAAATTGGCGTAATAGTTGCTAACCATAATGGCATAACAATCCGGCAGCCTTCGCCCCTACTTTTGATTACCCAGGAATGCCATCTTGAATTCAAAACCGTTCGCCCGCAGCAAGACATCCAAAGAATTTACAACCCTGCCACCCTTGAGCATGGACGGCAAAAGCGTCGTGGAAGATTTCCGGCGCTATTTCAGCCGCACGCTCGGCCGCAACGAAATCAACGAAGCCGCCTATCATGTCTATACTTCCTTCGCCATGGCCTGGCGCGACCGCATCGTGGAACGCTGGAAGAAGACGCATGCTTCTTATGACGCACAGGACAGCAAGCGCACATACTACCTTTCGCTGGAATTCCTGATGGGTCGCACGCTGAGCAATGCCATGCTGAACCTCGAAGAAGATTCCTCCACCACCGAGGCGCTGAAAAAACTGGGCTTGGAGCTGGAAGAAATCGTCGAGCAGGAGCATGACGCCGGCCTGGGCAACGGCGGCCTCGGCCGACTGGCCGCCTGTTTCCTCGATAGCTGCGCGACGCTGCAACTGCCGGTGATGGGCTACGGCCTGCGCTACGAGTACGGCATGTTCCGGCAGAAAATCGAGAACGGCTACCAGATGGAGGAGCCCGATCACTGGCTGCGTATCGGCAACCCCTGGGAAATCGAGCGTCAGGAATTCATCGTACGGGTCAAATTCGGCGGCCATACCGAGCTTCAGACCGACGAGCATGGGAATACCCATGTCAACTGGGTACACTCTCACGATGTGCTCGCTGTCCCCTACGACATGCCGATCCCCGGCTATCGCAACGGCACGGTCAATACCCTGCGCCTGTGGAAATCGACTGCCACCGACGAATTCGACCTGGAGGAATTCAACGCCGGCAGCTATGCAGAAGCGGTAGGCGCGAAGAACGAAGCCGAGCACATCACCATGGTGCTCTATCCCAACGACGCCAGCGAAAACGGCAAGGAACTGCGCCTGCGCCAGCAGTACTTTCTTGCCTCCGCCAGCCTGCAGGACATACTGCGTCATTGGGTTGCCCTGCACGGCAACGACTTCTCGCAGTTCGCCGAGAAAAACTGCTTCCAGCTGAACGACACGCACCCCACCTGCTCAGTGCCGGAGTTGATGCGTCTCTTGATAGATGAGTACGGGCTGGACTGGAACGCGGCCTGGGCGATCACTTCGCGCACGGTGGCCTACACCAATCACACGCTACTACCGGAAGCACTGGAGCGCTGGCCGGTCAGCATGTTCGGTCGGCTCTTGCCGCGTCTGCTGGATATTGTTTACGAGATCAATGCGCGCTTCCTCGCCGAAGTATCGCTACGTTGGCCGGGCGACATCGAGCGCCAGCAGCGTATGTCGATCATCGAGGAAGGGCCGGAAAAACAGGTGCGTATGGCTTACCTGGCGGTAGTGGCAAGCACGTCCGTCAATGGCGTGGCAGAGCTGCACTCGCGCTTGCTGCAACAACAGCTGTTCCACGACTTCTACGAGCTGTGGCCCAACAAGTTCAACAACAAAACCAATGGCGTCACCCCGCGCCGCTGGATGGCTTCGAGCAATCCGGAGTTGAGCAAGCTGATCACTTCCACCATCGGGCCGGACTGGATCACCGATATGCCGCAATTGCGCAAGCTGGCGCCCTATGCCGACGATGCCAAATTCCGCGCCAAGTGGCGTGCCGTCAAACAGGCCAACAAGGCGCGGCTGGCCGAGCTGGTGCAAAAGGATTGCGGCGTCACCTTCGACGTCAATGCCATTTTCGACGTGCAGGTGAAACGCATCCACGAATACAAGCGGCAACTGCTCAACGTGCTGCATGTGATCCATCTCTATGACCGTCTGAAGCGTGGCGAGCGCGACGGCATCACGCCGCGCTGCGTGCTGATCGGCGGCAAGGCGGCACCGGGCTACCAGATGGCCAAGCGCATCATCAAGCTGGTCAATGCAGTCGCCATGGTGATCAACGACGACCCGAGCGCCGGCGGGTTGCTGAAGCTGGTCTTCCTGCCCGACTACCGGGTCTCGGCAATGGAGATCATCTGCCCGGGAGCCGATCTTTCGGAACAGATTTCAACGGCCGGCAAAGAAGCCTCCGGCACCGGCAATATGAAGTTCATGATGAACGGCGCCATGACGATAGGTACTCTGGATGGCGCCAATATCGAGATCATGGAAGAAGTCGGCAGCGAAAACTTCTTCCTGTTCGGACTCGACGCGGAGGAAGTCGACGCGACGCGTGGACACTACGATCCGGACGCCATCATCGCTCAGGACGAAGACCTGGCGCGCGTGATGCACCTGCTGGAATGCGGCCATTTCAACCTGTTCGAACCGGGGATTTTCGACCCGATTATCCAGTCGATCCGGAATCCACACGACCCGTGGCTGACGGCCGCCGATTTCCGCAGTTATGTCGATGCTCAGCACAGCGCCGCAAGCGCTTACCTGGACCAGGAGCACTGGACGCGCATGAGCATCCTCAACACGGCAGCCAGCGGCAAGTTTTCCAGCGACCGCACGATTGCAGACTACAACCGGGAAATCTGGCACCTGCCGAGCATCGCCCAATAGAGCGGGCAGCTGCGTTAAGGCATGAGCAGTCGGCTGGCTAGCACCAGTCCGGATCGGGGATTTCCGTGAAGACGCGGCGCAAGCCTTCCGACCAGCTTTTGCGCAACTGCCCGAAATAGGCGTCGTCATCGGTGACGCGACGCGTGCAGTCTGTGCTGAAGCTGTCGCTGCGATACATGAACAGATCGATGGGTAGCCCGACCGATAGATTGCTTCGGATGGTGGAATCGAAGGAAACCAGCACGCACTTGGCCGCTTCGCGCAGACCGCTGCCGCTGGCCATCACGCGGTCCAGGATGGGTTTGCCGTACTTGGTTTCGCCGATCTGGAAATACGGTGTTTCGACGCAGGCTTCAATGAAGTTGCCAGCGGCATAAATATTGAACAAGCGGGATTTTTCGCCGCGAATTTGTCCGCCGAGTATGATGGATTGGTTGAATTCGGCCTGATGCTTTTTCAGGTGTTCGGCATCTTCATGATGCACGGCACGCAGCGCATCGCCTACCACGCGCGCCGCGTCGAACATGCTGGACACGCTATGGAGATTGGGCTCGGTATTCTCGGAAATGGCTTTTTGCAGCCGGCCGATAACTGCCTGCGAAATGGCAAGATTGCCGGCAGTCATGATGACCAGCACGCGCTCGTCGGGCTGCGAAAAGACCGTCATCTTGGGGTAAGTGGAAACATGGTCGACCCCCGCGTTGGTTCGAGAATCGGAAGCCATGACCAGGCCGGAGTCGAGTAGCAAGCCTACGCAATACGTCATATTCGAGAGGGATTTCGCTTGAGAAATGGAAAGGACATCATAGATGGCGAATCCCGCTTGAACAACCCTGTTTTCGCCGGAATTACGATGTTTTCGCGACATGGATGAGTTTTTTTCTGCCGACGGCTACGCAGCCGGCGCCGATGGCTACGACGAGATGCTGGACGGCGATCGCCTGATCCGCCCGCACTGGCAACCGCTGATGGCCGAGCTCGGCCGGCTCGGCCCGGAAGATCTGGTACGCCATCGCCAGGAAATGATGAAGCTGCTGCGCGAGAATGGTGTTTCCTACAATATCTATGGCACACCGGAGGGACAACATCGTCCATGGCAGCTCGACCCGGTGCCGCTACCGATTGCCAGCGACGAATGGGCAGCAATCGAAGCCGCCATGGTGCAGCGGGCAGAGTTGCTCAACCGGATTCTGGCCGACCTCTATGGTCCGCGCGAACTGATACGCCAAGGCCTGTTGCCGCTGGAGTTGATCTACAGCCACAACGGATTCCTGCGCCCGTGCGACCAGATCCGGCTGCCGGGCAGCCACCAGCTGGTCGTCTATGCCGCCGACCTGGCGCGGGGCACGGATGGCCGCATACGGGTTATCGGCGATCGCACGCAGGTGCCATCGGGAATGGGTTATGCCTTAGAAAATCGTGCCACTTTATCGCGCGTGCTACCCGACCTGTTCCGGAGTAACGGCGTATATGCCCTGGAGTCTTTCTTTCAGCACATGCGCGATGGCCTGAGCGCCCTCGCCCCAGCCGGAAGCGAGAGTCCGCACATTGTCGTGATGACGCCCGGCCCCTTCAATGAAACCTTTTTCGAGCACGCTTATCTTGCCGCATATCTCGGGTACCCCCTGGTTCAGGGCGACGATCTCGTGGTGCGCGACGGTCATGTCTGGTTAAAATCGCTCGGCGGCCTGCAGAAGGTCGACGTCATCCTGCGCCGCGTTGATGAAGACTACTGCGACCCCCTGGAGTTGCGCGAAAACTCGCGGCTGGGAGTTCCCGGCCTGCTGGAAGTCATGCGCCGCGGTAACGTCGCCATTGCCAACCCCCTTGGCAGCGGCGTTCTTGAAAATCCCGGTCTGATGGCATTCCTGCCCGGCATCGCCGAATATTTCGGCCAAGCACTTGCGCTGCCCTCTATCGCAACCTGGTGGTGCGGTCAGCACAGGGAATGCGACCATGTGCTGGCCAATCTGTCGTCCATGGTTATCAAACCCATTCATCGTACCGCCGGCACGCGTCCCGTTTTCGGTTCCCGCCTCAGCCGTGTGGCTCAGGAGTCATGGCGCGAGCGCATCAAGGCACAGCCTGCGTTATATGTCGGCCAGGAGGAGCAGCACTTTTCTACCGTGCCATCGCTCACAAACCAGAAACTGGAACCGCGGCACGCGGTATTGCGCAGTTTCATGGTCGCTACGAAAGACGGCTATGCCGTGATGCCTGGCGGCCTCACACGATGTGCACCGGGCAGCAAAGACCTGCTGGTAACCAGCCAGGCCGGTGGCAGCGCAAAAGACACCTGGGTGCTGGCGCCGGCGCACGCCGCCTTGCCGCTCGCGGCATATGGACCAGAGCCCGCATCAGCCATGACGGACACTCCCTTGCCCAGCCGCGCGGCCGACAACCTGTTCTGGGCTGGGCGCTACGCCGAGCGCACCGAAGGCACGATTCGCCTGATGCGTATCATCATCAAGGGACTGTTCGACCAGCCTGGGCGAAGCAATCTGGCGTACGCCCCCGGGATGGCTTGCCTGCTGCAGGCTTTGACAGCCATGACCGGCACCTATCCCAGCTTCCTTGCAGACAATCCGCCTGCCCCGGAACCCGAGCTGCGCGCGCTGGCATTCGATGAGACACGGCCAGGCAGCCTGGCCCATTCGCTTCGCAGCCAGCTTCAGGCAAGCTACGCCGTTCGCGACCTGTGGTCGTCGGACACCTGGCGCATCATGGATGAGCTGGAAGAACAATGGATAGTCGCCAAACGCGTGAATTCCCCGGATTTGTGGCAGGCGATGGACCTGATGGACCAACTGCTGATCTCGCTTTCGGCCTTCGGCGGCATGGCGATGGAAACCATGACGCGCGGCAAGGGCTGGCTGTTCCTCAACATTGGCCGCCGCCTGGAGCGCGCCGTGCTGCTGCTCTCGGTGCTGCGCTCGGCATTCTCGCTGCAACGACCGGCCGAGATCGAGAGCTACCTGATAAACGCCTTGCTGGACAGCAGCGACAACCTCATCCGCAACCCGTTTCAGCACCAGCCACCCGGACTGGAAGCATTCATCGAAATGCTGATGTTCGACGACAACAACCCGCGCTCGCTCATTTACCAGTTCGAACGCCTGCATGAATACATCGCGGAGCTTCCCGCCGGGTGTGGCGATGAACATTTTCATTTGACGAAACAAACCATGGAAGCGTTGCGTCGCGCCCATGCAAACGGTTTGCTTGCTGCGACACCAACCGATACCCGTCTACAGCTCGATACCCTGTTGGGCAACCTGTCGGGAATGACATACCGTATTTCCGACGCACTGACTGCCGCCTACTTCCGCCACGAGCAATCCCACCCACTCTCGCAAGCACAGGCAGTCTGATGCGCTACCGCGTCGCCCATACCACCGTCTACGAATATAGCGAACCCGTAACGCTTTCGTACAACGAAGCGCGCCTGTTACCGCGCGCCTGCCCCAACCAGCAATGCCCGTCGGCAGCGCTGGAAATTTTCCCGCAGCCTTCCGATTACCGGGAGCGCGAGGACTTCTTCGGCAATCGGGTGGCATATTTCTCCATCCGCGAAACACACAGCATCTTCTCCGTTACCGCGCGCAGCGAGATCTTGATTCAACCGGCGGAAGCGCCCTGGGCGTCGCAGGAAACAGGCTGGGAAACGGTGCGCGATACCTTGTGGCACCTGCGAGACCCCCAGGCGCTGGATGCGCGCCAGTTCGCGTTGCCGTCGCAACTCGTAGCCGCGGATGCGGCGCTGGCGGCTTACGCCGCTCCATCATTCCAACCCGGCCGCGCCCTGCTGCATGCGGTGCATGACCTGATGCAGCGCATCCATACCGAATTCATTTTCGACGCAGATTTCACCGAAATCGCTACGCCGCTGGCCACCGTACTGGCGCATCGACGCGGCGTTTGCCAGGATTTTGCTCACCTCGCCATCGGCTGCCTGCGTTCGCAAGGCCTGGCTGCCCGCTACGTCAGCGGTTATATCGAGAACCTGCCTCCGCCTGGCCAGCAAAAAATGGTGGGGGCCGACGTCTCGCACGCGTGGTTCTCGGTCTTTGTACCGGATTTCGGCTGGATGGATTTCGACCCGACCAATAATCAGGTCCCTCGCGACCAGCACATTACTACCGCCTGGGGCCGGGACTATGCCGACGTCACTCCGCTGAAAGGCGTCATTTTCGGTGGCCGGCATCATGCGCTGAAAGTGTCGGTGGAGGTGGAAAGGCTTGATGAGTTGAACTCATAATTTATAAGTACATTTTGGATGAAAATTACATCAATTTAACCAAGATAATCACTTGGTTAGGGGGTGCTTGACAAGCCATCGGCCGGCAAGCAAAGTGCGGTTGCCAGCCATGCTGCCGAGAATAATATGAATAGCGGGATCGACCACTTCAGGATTGCCATTATTGGTTCCGGCCCGGCCGGAATTTCGGCGGCTGCCCATGCTGCCGAGCTGGGTATTTCACATGTATTGCTGGAATCCGAACCCGCGCCCGCCAGTACCGTGCGCAAATTCCAGCGGGGCAAGCATGTGATGGCCGAACCGCATCACACTCCGTTACGCAGTTCGATCTCCTTTGCCGCCGGCAGTCGTGAAAAAGTCCTCAAAACCTGGGAAGAAGAAATACCCCACAAGGGGATCAACCTGCACCTGAATTCCAAGGTCACGACGATCTCGGGCGAGCGTGGCAACTTCATTATCGAAACATCAAGCGGCACCAGATTTGGAGCCGAATGCGTTGTCCTCGCCATCGGGCTGCAAGGGAATATTCGCAAGCTCGGCATTCCAGGTGAAAACCTGCCCATGGTGCAATACCAGCTGGATGATCCGGACGCATTCGTTGACGAGACCATCGTCGTCGTCGGTGGCGGTGACGCCGGCGTCGAAAATGCGCTGGCGCTGATGTCGAGGAACCGCGTCATCCTGTTGAACCGGGATAAGGAATTCAATCGCTGCAATGAGGAAAACCGTGCGCTGCTGCAAGAAGCGCAGGACGACTTCATGATCGAAACCCGAATGAGCAGCAGGATCGAGCAAGCCACCGCTATCAAGGAAAGCGGATTCTCGCTGATGCTTTCCGTCAACACTCCAAACGGCATCGAGAACATTGCCTGTCATCGCGTAATCGCACGTCTTGGCGCTGACCCTCCCCGCAAACTGGTGGAAAGCTTTGGCATCGCTTTCCCCAATACCGACTCCTCCGCCATTCCGCAACTGACAACTACCTATGAATCCAATGTTCCCGGGCTCTACATTGTCGGCGCGCTGGCCGGGTTCCCGCTGATCAAGCAAGCAATCAACCAGGGATATGAAGTGATCGAGCATATCCTGGGGAACGCCATCGAGCCGGCCGATGAGGTCATGCTGCAGGAAAAGCTATCAGGTCTTCTCCAGGGCAGGACAACGGCCGAAAAACTGACGCACATCCAGCAATGCATTCCCTTGCTGGCAGACCTCACGTCGTTGCAACTACGGGAGCTGCTGATTGGGAGCACCGTTTTGCGGCCGCAGGAAGGCGAATTCATCTTCAAGCACAACGATTACAACACTTCGTTCTTTACGCTTCTCCATGGCGAAGCGACCCTGCTCGCCGAAAACAGGAAGTCCAGTTTCGATCTGGCAGTGGGCGATTTTTTCGGCGAAATGGGTTTGTTGTCGGGACGTAATGCTTCGGAGGCAGCCAGGGCCGGCGCACGCTGCCTACTGATAGAAATCCCCAGACGCTCCATGTTGAACCTGATCGAGCGAGCCAGCGACGTCCGGAGAATACTGCATGACAAAATGCTGGAGCGCGCCGTCAAAAGCTACTTCGAGTTGCCGCTGCCCAGGGAAGACCTGGATTACCTGATCGCAGGCGCCCAGCACCGGCGTTTCGAGACAGGAGAGGTTTTGTTCAAGGAAGGTGACCCGGCAGAAGGACTCTACCTGATCAAACAAGGCTCCGTTACGATTTCTAGCGGCGAGGTCGTACTCGCCTTTATTGCCGCGGGTCATTACCTGGGAGGAATGGATCTGATTTCCAATAATCCCCGCACCGAAAAAGCACACGCGGCAACAACAACAGATGCGGTATTGCTGAGCGCACAGGCCATCATCGAAGTCCTGTCGCGCAACCCGGTTCTGCGCAAGCATCTTGACCAGCGCTACCTGCATCAAATGCAGGAGAAAATGACATCAAGTGCCCACGGCCGCTTGCCGAATGACTCTTACGCATCGCTAACTCCATCATCCGGGATCATCAATTACCTTCTGAAGCAGGAAATCGGCGAGGCCACCGACGTCTTGCTGATCGACTACTCGCTTTGCATCCGTTGCGACAATTGCGAAACTGCCTGTGCAGCCACCCATGGCGGCACCTCGCGCCTGGACAGGGAAAGAGGCACGACTTTCGCCAATATCCACGTGCCTACCACCTGCCGTCATTGCGAGCAGCCGTATTGCATGAAGGATTGTCCTCCCGATGCCATTCGCAGGTCGGTGAAGGGCGAGATTTTCATCAACGACAGTTGCATCGGCTGCGGCAATTGCGTCAAGAACTGTCCTTATGATGTGATCCAGCTGGCAGCGGTGCATCCTGATAGCCAGCGCCCCGGCTTCATGCGGTTCATGTTCGACCTGTTAAGCGGCCGCGACAGTTCTCCCGCCATCGATTACACGGATATCCCGAAAAAAGCCGTGAAGTGCGACATGTGCAACAACTTCCGGGAAGGCCCCGCCTGTGTCAGGGCTTGCCCGACGGGAGCGGCCATCCGAGTAAAACCAGAACAATTCCTGAATTGATTTTCCGACATGTCCATCCTCACATCTGGTATTTCACGGAGTTTGTAATGCAGCGAACAACTTTGCTGGAATACAAAAACTATCGCGACCTCAAGGCCAGCCTGTTGCTGATGGCTATCGCCATCCTGGCTTATGTATTCCATCACCCGGATCTCGGCCCGTATGGCGGCACCTGGCTGGGTTATACGCTCGGGACCCTGGGCGCCGCGATCACGCTGGTTCTGCTGTGGTTCGGCGTTTACAAACGACGCATTCCGGTCCAGAAAGAACGACGGAAAGTGCGGGATCACGCATCCTCAAGCCCCGAAATGCAAAGATCGGATCGCCGCGTCAACCAGCCTGCCAGATCCAGGCACCAGGCATCCACCAGGCAAGGATGGCTTTCCGTCCATATCTATTTTGGGCTGTCGTTGATCATCGTCATTACGCTGCATACCGGATTCGATTTCGGATGGAACGTGTCCACGCTCGCTTATGGATTGATGTTATGCGTCATCCTGACAGGCCTTTATGGGGTCTATTGCTACATTCTTCTGCCGAGCAGGATTACGGAAAATCTGGGAGATGAAACGCGGGATACGCTCCTGGAAAAAATATCGCGCCTGAACGAACAGGCCGTGTCGCTTGCAACCCAGCTCCCCCCGGAAATCAAGGAGGTAGTTCGCCTCGCTGCAGAGCAAACCAGGATAGGCGGCAGCGCCATCGAGCAACTAAAGCCCGATCCGCTTCGTTGCCCGACCAGTATCGCCGTCAAGCAATTGCATGACTTGGGGAAGGACCTCGATGCCACCCAATTCAGGTTATATCGCGAGCTTTACTCCACCATGCTGAAGAAAGAAGTGCTCGTAAACCGCACGCGACGCGATATGTCCCTCAAGGCCAGGCTTGATTTCTGGCTCTATCTGCATGTCCCTTTGGCCATTGCACTCGTCGTGGCAGTGATTGCCCATGTGTTTTCAATTTTCTTCTACTGGTAAGCGTTAATGATCCACTGCCTGCTCGTCCGCATCACACGTAATCAGCAAGGCCACCCTGTCCGGGAGGAACATCTCGTTTCCGGCGAGGAACTATCGATTGGCCGAGGCGAGGAATGCACGATTCATCTTGCCGATCCGCGTGCAAATCTGCACTTTGCCTCCATCAAGCATGCGCAAGACGGCACATTATCCATTGATGGCGAGGGCACGCTGCTCAACATCGACGGCATGTACGAGCACCAGCTTGCGCTTGAACAGGGCGCGCACATTCTGCTTGGCCCATACGAACTGGTGGTTGAGAACCTGGGCGGCGATCACGACCTGGCGCTCTCCGTAGAGTTGATCCATCCACTTGCAACAGATGGTGACGCGGCCAAGAGAGCGACGCCGAGATCATTGGCCGAAACCGGCCTCTCGAAGCGCAAACTGGCCTATTGGCTGGCCGGCATCATTTTCCTTATTTTTTTGGTCGCGCCGCTGGCAACATCGTTAAGCCCGTCAGCGCGCACCAGCATGGCGCATTCCGGCGTTTTCCCAAACAAGCTATGGAACCCTGGCCTGATGTCACCTGGACATAGCTCTTTTGGATCCCAGTGCAGCAAATGCCATGAAGCCCCTTTCCGTCCCGTTCGAAACGAGGCCTGCCTCAGCTGCCACGCAGAGGTCGGACAACATCTCGCCACCCCGCATCTGGACAAGCACGTATTCAAGGAAACGCGCTGCACGGAATGTCATTTCGACCACCAGAACTCCCGGCCCATCGCGATGCAAGGGGCCAACGAATGTATCGTGTGCCATAGCGACATCAAGGCCAAACATGCGAAATCGGACATCCCCGATATTCATGACTTCGGCACGGATCATCCTGGTTTCAGATTGACGCTCGCCACCGGCATTAACGCATCCGACATCCAGCGGATTGCACAGACGGATACCGGCAAATTGGTGGAAAACTCCGGCCTCGATTTCCCGCATGAACTCCATGTCGGATTGGTGCAAGTCCCGGGGGACATGGATAACATCAAGGATATGAAATGTGTTGCTTGCCATCAGCCGGATGCGGCCGGCAAGCGCTTCCTGCCCATCAGCATGAAACAGCATTGCTTCGCGTGTCACCAGGATCAGCTTGAATTCAACCTGGCGCCCGAAGGCCGCAAGCTACCGCATGGATCTGTGGCGGAGCTTTCAAACACGCTGCGCGATTACTACGCGAGCCTCGCCTTCAAGGATAAAAAATCCATCGAATGGGTGAACGAACAATTGGCAACCGCCACCAAGTCGCTAACGGAAGGAAGCGGCTGCGATTACTGTCATGCTGTTGAACCGGCCAAGGAAAGCAATAATCTGCTGAAAATCACCCAGCCGCAAATTACGCAGAACTGGTTCCCTGCTGCGAAGTTTCCGCATGCCAAACACCAGGCATTCAAATGTGCGGACTGCCATAAAGTCGAACAGTCAGCAAAAAGTTCGGATATCGCGATCCCCGCCATCCAGTCGTGCAAGCAATGCCATACCGGCAATCAGCCCAGCGGTAACAGGGTGGTCAGCAACTGCATCTCCTGCCATGCTTTCCACATGCAAAAAACAAAAAACCCCTGAACCTCTACCAGCTCAGGGGCCTTGCAAACAAGGATCAGCTGTTACTTGGCAGCCAGATCGCCTGTCTTGTTGAAGTCGACCGTCAGCAGGTATGCAATGTAATCGCCCTTTTCCTGCGCGGTGCAATCCACGCCCAATATGTCATTGCAGTGCTCGGTGAAATTTTTCTCGATTTTCTCCAGATCGGTAAACCGTTTCTTGTTCACGACAGGAGACAACGGCGCAATTCGTTTCTTGGTATCGATATGCTTGCCTTCATTCGCCGGGTTGTCGGTGTGGCATGAAGAGCAGGAAATCATCTTTGAACCTACTGAAATCTTTTTTGTAAAAAACTGACGTCCTTTGTCGGGATGAAAACCGACGAATTCCGGATTGATGTTTTTTGCGATCGCCGCATATTTCTTAGCAAATTTCTTGGCCGTATCAACATCGGCATAAGCAGAAAAACTCAAAAGTGCCAGTGCAAAAAACAGCAGTGCCTTACGCATGAGAACCCCTTTCATTGTGATATCGCTTTATTAAAATGGCTTTAACAACAAAGGACTACGAATGCCAACGAGTGCCCGCACACTCTACATGGAATTATCTTTTTTATAAATGTTATTTCCTATCCCATCGCCCGCCCGTCATGAATTTTTCAAAGGATTGGCGGCTGAGCTTTCCTCCTGCAATAACCGCATATTTTCTTCGACGCCGGCCGCATGGGTTAGCTCCGCGACGTTTTCCTTGGTAAAAAATCCTTCGAAATTACCGAAACGCTGTACATATTCGATGATGAGTGAAGAGTGCTCCGAGGCGCTGGAGAAAATCTGTTTGAGCCCCTCCTCGCGCGAGCCGATGACATCGAGCAGGAAGTCCTTGCCTTGCGAGCGAATCGAATCCACGACGTAATCGATGTTGATGCGCCCGTCCGTTTCCCCATCCGCCACGCCCAATGCAAAATGGTGCAGGCGCGGGCCGTAGTTGCGCACGAAGTTTTCGGTAGGCGACGGCAGGCCGAGCAGATGGTTGACGAAGTACGGATGATTTGCGGCGGTAAAAACCTTGGCAGGACTGCCGTGTACGTCTGTGCAATGCACGCTTTTGGTAACGTTGGTGGAAGAGTTCTGGTCGGCGATGTCGTAGGAGCCCCAATAGTAATAGCTGGATAACGTGAGGTATTCCAGGATCGCCACTTCGCGGTTCTGGCTGTAGACGCGGGTGGCGAGGTGATCGATTGGCAGGATCAGCTTGTCCAGACCCAGCCGCGCCTGCATTTCCTTGGCTTCGAGATAGCCGCGATTGACGTCCGCATGAATCACGCTTGTGCCCAGCGCATACACGCGCATCTCTTCCGGCGGACGCTCCCAGTAACCGACGATATTGTGCGTGTAGGGCGACGGCTTGACGACTGCCATGTTGCCCGGCAATTCCAGCTTGCGGATCTGGTCCTGGGTAAAGAAACGGATCTCGCGCCCCTTCTGCTGCTCGACGACTTCATGCAGGTTGGTGACACGGAATATTTCGCCCATGTAGCGCGAATTGGGCTTGTACGCACCGACCGGATAGACCTCGTTAAGGCTGCGGAAGATGCCGTGCAGGTTGGGATCGCGCACCTCGCGCACCAGCAGATCCGGCGTTTGCAGGTCGATACGCAGCACATGCGTCCAGTGACTTTCGGATTCCAGCGTGACGAGGTAGTGGTAGGGCGTCATCAGCGCCAGTTCGCTGACGTAGGAAACCGAACAGCCCGGCTCGACGGTGATCATCATCGCGTCGATTTCGTGAATCATCTCCGTCAGACCACTGCGGTCGCGGTCTGCCAGCAACCTGGGCAGGAATTCCTCGAACCACGCCGAATTGGCTTTGTCGCCGTGGCGCTCGAAACCGGTGGATTGCATGGGAGTCTCCGATCGTTTGTCGATTGCAGCCGGGATGCGTCGGAGCGGCAGACCGCACTATTGCTGCGCCTGTTCCATCTCCTGCACCTTCACAGAAACCGACAGTTGCTCGCGGGCATCGTTCATCACCGTGCTGACAGGACAGGCATCGCGATAATCGAGGCCGGTGGCGAGCCGAACGTGCACAGCGTTGGACAGGCAATCGTTGGCGATATCGAAGCTCATCCAGCCATGATCGATCAGCCAGGCATCTGCCCAGCCGTGGCTTTCAATGGCATTGGTGGCGCTGTCGACCCAGTAGCCGTGCACGAAGCGCGCCGGTACGGCCAGCGCATGACAGCAGGCAATGAAAAGATGTGCCATGTCGTGGCTGCTGCCGGCGCCATCCGCAAATGTATCAACCGCCGATTTCGGCAACTCCCCGGCTGGCGCCTGAGGAGTGACGCGCCGATGAATCGCGTGCATCAGTTCCGCGAGCACGGCTTCATTCACACCCTTGCCGGACGTCAGGAATTCCTGGGCAAACCGGCGTATTGCCTCGTCCGGCCGGTTGAGCGGTGTATTGCGCAGGAATACCGGAAGCGAAAGATGATCCATTGTCGGCGGAACATCCATTTCGGTTTCCACCTCGCCGCTGGCGGTGATCGTGATTTCCTCGTGCGGCGTATCCATTACCAGGGTGTGCGCAGTATTGCCGAAGGCATCCCGGTAACGGCTCATGCTGCCGCTGACCTTGAGAGTCCAGTTCTTCACGCGCTGCCCGAAGCCGTCCTGCGGCGTCAGCCGCAACTGCTGGATGCTGTAATCGGCCAGCGCGTTCAATGCGTAACGGGTTTGATGCTGTATCACGAGTTGCATTTCGCTTACCTCCGTTTCTACAAGAACCTCCCCGCCAGTTTAAAATCTGCTGGAAGGCTAAATCGAGTCCTGCAGGAATACCCGCTGGATTTCCACACCCAGCGCATCATTGCGATCAATAAAATCTTCCAGAAAGGTATTCAGGTCGTCCCGGAAAACGTTTTCCATTCGGCCGTAATGCAGATGGGCATGCAACTCCCCCGCCATGCGCAGGCATTCATGGCCGCGGGCAACGCAGATCTGCTCGAGGATAGGTGTGATCTCGTCGAAGCAGGCATGCAGCGAGCGCGGCATGTCGTCGTTCATCACCAGCAATTCCGCCACGCGGCGCGGCGTGATGGTGTCGCTGAACACCTTCTGGTAGGCCTCGAAGGCGGACACCGAACGCAGCACCGCGCTCCATTCGTAGTAGTCGACCAAGCCCTCGCCCCCCGCCTGGTTTTGCAGCAGGCGATATTTCACGTCCAGCAACCGGGCCGTGCTGTCGGCGCGCTCGATCATCGTGCCCAGGCGCAGGAAGCGGAAACCGTCGTCGCGCAGCTTGGTGCCGAAGGTCACGCCGCGGAACAGGTGTGAACGCGAGCGTACCCAGTCGCAGAATTCGGTGAGGTCGGCCTCCGACACGCCGTACTTCACGCGCTGCATCAGCTCCAGCCACAGGCTGTTGACGCTCTCCCACATTTCATAGGACATCGCCACCCGCACCGCGCGGGCATTTTCACGGGCGCGGTTCAACGAGCTGAGGATGCTGGACGGATTGCTCTCATCCAGCACCAGGTAGCGGATGACATTGGCGGTGGTGAACTCGCCGTACTGCCGCGCAAAGACTTCGGGCTCGCCGGCGATCTGCATCGGCGGCAGCCACAGCGCCTCGTCGCTCTGCGCGGCATGCGGAAAGAGCGACATGCCGTAAGTCACGTCCAGCACGCGCGCCAGATTTTCGGCGCGCTCGATATAGCGGGCCATCCAGTAGAGATGATCGGCGGTGCGGCTCAGCATTGCAGCACCCACGTATCTTTCGTGCCGCCGCCCTGCGAGGAATTGACGACCAGCGAGCCGTCGCGCATCGCCACGCGGCACAGCGCACCGGGCACCAGCGTCACCGTCTTGCCGGAAAGCACGAAGGGACGCAAATCGACGTGTCGCGGCGCGATGCCCTCCTCCACCAGTGTGGGACAGCTGGAAAGCGCCAGCGTCGGCTGGGCGATGTAGTTGTCCGGATTGGCCAGGATGCGCTCACTGAAATCGGCGATCTGCTGTTTACTTGAGGCCGGCCCGACCAACATGCCATAACCGCCCGAGCCCTGAACTTCCTTCACCACCAGTTCCGGTAGATGGTCCAGCACGTAGGCCAGGTCGTCTTTCTCGCTCAGCTTGTAGGTCGGCACGTTGGACAGGATAGGTTCTTCGCCGAGATAGAAGCGGATCATTTCCGGCACATGGATATAAGTGGACTTGTCGTCGGCCACGCCGGTGCCGATGGCATTCGCCAGCACCACATTGCCGCTGCGATAAACCGATACCAGCCCCGGCACGCCCAGCATGGAATCCTGACGGAAAACCAATGGGTCAAGGAAATCATCATCAATACGGCGATAGATGACGTCCACTCGCTGCGGACCTTCAGTGGTGCGCATGTAGACCTTATTGTCGCGCACGAAGAGGTCCGCGCCCTCCACCAGTTCGATGCCCATCTGCTGGGCCAGGAAAGCATGCTCGAAATAGGCGCTGTTGTAGGCACCCGGGGTCAGCAGCACGACCGTTGGATCGGGAATGCCCAACGGCGCGACGGCACGCAGGTTGTTGAGCAGCACCTGCGGGTAATGCTCGACCGGGGCGATGCGGTGACGACGGAACAGCTCGGGAAAGAGCCGCATCATCATCTTGCGGTCTTCCAGCATGTAGGAAACGCCGGAAGGCGTGCGCAGGTTATCTTCGAGCACATAGAACGTATCCGCCCCGGTACGCACGATGTCGATGCCGGCGATATGCGCGTAGACATCGCCCGGTACATCCACACCATGCATTTCCGGACGGTACTGGCTGTTCGCCAGAATCGCGGCTGGGACGATACCGGCCTGGATGATTTCCTGATCGTGGTAGAGGTCATGCAAAAACATGTTCAACGCACGCACGCGCTGGATAGCGCCCGTCGAAAGGCGCTGCCATTCCGGCGCCGACAGGATGCGCGGAATGACGTCGAAAGGAATCAGGCGCTCAGCCCCGGCTTCCTCACCATACACATTGAAGGTAATGCCGACACGGCGAAACAGCAGCTCTGCCTCGTTGCGCCGTTGCTTGAGCTGCTCACGCGGTATTCCGGAAAGCCATTGGGCATAAGCCGCATACAACTCGCGGATCTCTCCATCCATCCCATGCATTTCGTCGAACGCACGGCTTGCTGTAATTGTTTCCATGAAGAGATCGACGCAAGGAGCATGCCAGCAGATTTAGCGCAAATACGTGGAAATTAAACTGCAATATGAAAGGTTATTGTGCGCGAACGCACCAGAACAGGGCGTTAGAACATTGCTACAGACGTTTTTGGGTCACATGGATAAGGGGCTCAATGCCTGTCATCTTTCTGTCATCTTTCTGTCATCGAACTACGGCATCATTTGGCATCGTTATTGCATATTCATCATTGCAAGCAACCAAAAGAAAGGTCGAGATCATGAAACCGGATATCGTTAAATCATTGGCAAACTTTCTCGAGGCAATTCCCTATCAGGTAGCCACCTGGGACAAGAAGGTAGTCGACCATCTTTCTGCCCATCCTGAAAAGATGCAGGCCTTCCACAGCGGTTCGGCATCAACGAAATGGCGCATTTATTCGTCGATCAAGTATCAGCCGCATTGATTCAGCCTCCTCGGCAGGCGAAGTCGATACCTGTCACGGGGCGCTATATGCCATGTGCGCCAGAAACTCCGAATGCGGCATCGGCTTGCCGAACAGGTAGCCCTGACCGATCAGGCAGTGATGAAGGTTGAGGTATTCCGCCTGTTCGCGCGTTTCCACGCCTTCGGCGACCAGCTCCAGATGCAGTGTCTGCGCGATGGAGATCATGGCTTTGACCAGTTCGGCCTTTTCCTGATTGCCTGGAATATCCCGCACGAATGAGCGGTCGATCTTGATCTGGCTGACGGGGAATCGATTCAGGTAACTCAGGGCCGAGTAGCCCGTGCCAAAATCGTCGATGGAAATGGCCAGGCCCATATCGTCGAAAGCTTCGAGTATTTCCAGAATATCGGCGCTGTCTTCCAGCAGCAGGCTTTCGGTAATTTCCAGCTTCAGCCACTCGGGCCTGCATTGCGTTTCCGACAGGATGCGGCGCACCGAACCAAGCAGGTCGTTCTGAATGAATTGGCGGGTGGAAAGATTGACCGCCACCTTGAATGGTGTCTGACGATCCAGATTCCATTCCACTGCGGCCCGGCACGCGGTTTCCAGCACCCATTCGCCGATGCCGACTATCAATCCCGTTTCTTCGGCAACGGGGATGAATTTGTCGGGCATCACCATGCTGCCATCGCTTCTCTTCCAGCGCAGCAGCGCTTCCGCCCCAATGATGCATCCGCTGGCCAGCTCGACCTGCGGCTGATAGTACAGCTCCAGTTCATCCTTCTTGATGGCCTTGCGTAATGCCGCATCAAGCGCCATGCGCTCGGCGGAGCGGGCGGTAAGCTCGCTGGCATAGAACTGGAAGTTGTTGCGGCCTTTCTTTTTGGCGTGATACATCGCCGAGTCGGCATATTTGAATAACGCATCGATCTCGGCACTATCCGAGGGATAGAGCGCAATGCCGATGCTGGCGGAAACAAATAACTCCTTCCCTGAAATCTGGAAAGGCTGCTGGAAAGCCTCGATAATTTTCTGGGCAACGAGTGCCAGGTCGC
>DATHWE010000160.1:0-1589 GCA_035460905.1 Methylophilaceae bacterium
ACGGCGAGTTCCGGGCTGCCGAGTTCGCGGGCGGCGCTTTGCAGGGCTTCGCGGGTCAGGGCGGTATCGGTGGTAAAGAGCAGGATGTTTTCGCCGCGTTGAGGGTCGCTTTGCGTGCTGGCGGCGTGTTGGCCGGCAGGGGCAGCGCGGTTGGCGATTTGCTCGACGGTTTCGAGCGATACCATTTCACCGGCGACCTTGGCGAAACGTTTGACGCGACCCACGATGCGGACAAAGCCGTCGGTGTCGATGTCGACGATGTCGCCGGTGCTGTACCAGCCGCCTTCCGGGGCTTGGAGCACGCCGGGGTTGTCGTAGAGGTAATAGCCCAGCATTACGTTGGGGCCGCGCACGCTGAGCAGGCCGCCTTGCGTAATGCCGGGGACGGTTTCCAGTTTGGGCTCCAGGCCGGGCAGCAGCGGGCCGACGGTGCCGTTGCGGCAGGCCATGGGGGTATTCACAGCCAGCACCGGCGCACATTCGGTCGCGCCGTAGCCTTCGAGGATGCGAATGCCGAATTTCTCCATCCAAGTCTTGCGCACTTCCTCGTTGAGTTTTTCCGCGCCGGCGACGACATAGCGTAGCCTGTAGAAATCGTAGGGGTGGGCGAAGCGGGCATAGTTGCCGAGGAAGGTGCTGGTGCCGAAAAGTACGGTGCAGCCGCGGTCGTAGATAATTTCCGGGATGATGCGGTAGTGCAGCGGCGAGGGGTAGAGGAACATCTTCGAGCCCGTGACCAGCGGCATGATGGCGCCGCAGGTGAAGCCGAAGGCGTGAAATAGCGGCAGTGCGATCATGAATTTGTCGGACGGACTGAAATCGATGACTGCCCTGATCTGCGCGATATTGGCGAGAATGCCGCGATGGCTGTGCACCACGCCCTTGGGTTTGCCTTCGGAGCCGCTGGTGAACAACACCACGGCCGGATCGTCCGGCGTCGCCGGCTTGGCTGCTAGCGTGGGGAGCCACTTGGCGTAACCCAGCAGCCACAGCTTGTCCCACAGGCCGAACTGGCCGCGCAGGTCTTCCAGGTAGACCAGATTCACGTTTTGCAGGGCGCTGACTTGCGGGCCGAGTTTGGCCGCTTCCAGGAACTGGCGTGAGGTGATGATGGTGCTCACTTTTGCCGCGATGCATGCGTTCTGCATGCCGGCGGTCCCGGCTGTGTAATTCAGCATGGCCGGCACGCGGTTGAACGCGCTCATGCCGAAAATCAGGCACACGGTATTGGACACGTTGGGCATCAGCATGCCGACGGTTTCGCCGGGTGCAGATATTTTTTCGATCATGCGGCCCAGCGCCAGGCTGCGCGTCAGCAGCTCGCCGTAGGTTTCTTCGACCTGTTTCATGTCTTCCAGCAGGCGCGTCTTGCGGCCGTGGATGTTGACTGCATCGACCAGCGCGCTGAACAGCGTCTGCACCGGCTGCGACTCGAACAGCATTTCCTGCATCAAGCGACGCATCGCTTCGCCTGCCATGCGGCGGCGCAGTTTCGCGGTGGGTGCGTCCGGCATCGCAATCGAAGTGATCGGCAATATGGAGAGCGTGACTTTGGGGAGCAGACTGCGCGGATAGTTGCCCGAGAGGCG
>DATHWE010000161.1:0-4568 GCA_035460905.1 Methylophilaceae bacterium
GCGCTCTCGAAAACGAAGCTGGAAGTTAAGAATATGGCTTCGGAATTCTCGCCGAATTCGGTATGCGCACTGCCCGCGCGAACTCCCAGCGTTTCCGGATGATTGGAATAATCCATGACTGTTGTCCTTCTGCCTGCTTCAGGCAATAAAAAACCCGTCTCAGCGATGGCTAAAACGGGCTTGTCTGGCTCGCTTTAGCTGCATTTGTAATGCGCCCGCAAGCTGAAACTGTCAAATCGGCGCAGACCTCACGATAAAACCGTGGCAATACTTTGTCAACCCGGAATCAGGCTGCCTCTTCCTCGTGGTTTTCCGAACCGACCAGGTTTAGGTCCAGTTGCGTGCTTGAATTGGCCGGCTTCTTGATCTTGTCCATGTCGCCGCGCGCGGATTCGATATCGGCCAGGTAGGTTTCGGTGATATCGCCAGTGACATAGCAGCCGTTGAAGCAGGAGCAATCGAACTGCTGGATCGCCGGATTACTAAGCTGGATGTCGTGCACCAAGGCATCGAGATCCTGGTATATCAATGCATCGGCGCCGATTTCACGGCAGATTTCCTCATCGCTGCGACCGGTCGCGAGCAGCTCGTCGCGCGATGGCATATCGATACCGTATACATTCGGGAATCGCACGGGAGGCGCAGCGGAAGCAAAAAACACCTTGTTCGCGCCGGCCTCGCGCGCCATCTGCACAATGCGCTGCGAGGTCGTGCCGCGTACGATGGAGTCGTCCACCAACAGCACGTTCTTGCCCTTGAACTCCATGCCGATCGGATTGAGCTTCTGGCGCACCGACTTCTTGCGCTGCGCCTGCCCAGGCATGATGAAGGTACGGCCGATGTAGCGATTCTTGATAAAGCCTTCGCGATAGGTCAGGTTCAATGCATTCGCCAGTTGCAGCGCGCTGGGGCGGCTGGTATCGGGGATGGGAATCACCACATCGATGTCGAGATGCGCCCATTCGCGATGGATTTTTGCAGCCAGGCTTTCGCCCATATGCAAACGGGTCTGGTAAACGGACACGCCGTCGATCACGGAGTCGGGGCGGGCCAGATAGACATACTCGAAAATACACGGGCTCAGCACCGGATTCTCGGCACATTGGCGCGCATGGAAGTTGCCGTCCATATCGATAAAGATCGCTTCGCCCGGCGCCACGTCGCGCACCAGTTGGAAGCCCAGCACATCCAGCGCCACGCTTTCGGATGCAACGACGTATTCCACGCCCTTTTCGGTCTCGGACTTGCCGATGACCAGCGGACGGATGCCGAATGGATCCCGAAATGCCAGCAGGCCGTAATTGGCAATCATCGCGACCACCGCATAGGCACCCTTTACGCGCTTGTGTACGCCGGTCACGGCATCGAACACCATGTCCACATCCAGCGCGGTGTTACGCGCGCTGCTTTCGATTTCATGTGCCAGCACGTTGAGCAGCACTTCGGAATCGGAAGAGGTGTTGATGTGGCGCAAGTCCTGGCGGAACATTTCGCGCTTCAGCTGTTGGGAGTTGGTCAGATTGCCGTTGTGCCCGAGCACAATGCCAAAGGGAGAATTCACATAAAACGGCTGCGCCTCGGCGGCCGAGGAGGAACCGGCGGTCGGGTAGCGAACGTGCGCGATTCCGACATTGCCGATCAGATTGCGCATATGGCGGGTCTGGAATACATCCTGCACCAGGCCGTTGTTCTTGTGCATGTAGAACGTGCCGCCATCGCTGGTCACGATGCCTGCGGCATCCTGGCCACGGTGCTGGAGTACCAGCAAGCCGTCATACAGCATCTGGTTGACGGGATTCTTGCCGACGATACCGATAATTCCGCACATGCGTTTAAGTCGCTCCTGCTAATACGCTAAGTTAATCGTAATCAATATGCTTGGCAATGCCTTCCGGCAACCAAGGCAATGCGCTGCTTACCAGCGCTTCAAATGGCGCGCTGAACATCGCGTCGCGCCAGAAAGCCTCGTGCGGCAGCGTGGTCAGCCCACCCAGCAGTACGATGATGCTGACAACCAAGACGCCGCGCACCAATCCAAACAATGCACCAAGCCAGCGATCCAGCCAGCCGAGTCCGATTTTCTTGAACACTTCCGCCAACGCAATCGACAGCAAACTGCTGATCAACAAAGTGACCAGGAAAAGTATCAAAAACGCCGCCAACAATCGCAACGATTCGCCTGGAATGGCCTGCGGCAACAAAGGTGCCAGTTGCAGCGTATAAAGCTTGGCAACGAAAAAAGCAGCAACCCATCCGGCCAGAGAAAGCGTTTCCCGCAGAAAACCACGCAATATGCTAAGCAGTATCGAAAGGCCGATGATGCCGAGCACGGCATAATCAAAAAATGTCATGACTCAGCCGGCCTTTCCTGGCCCTGCTTACTTCGCGACCACAATACCGGTAGTACCCACAGCCTTGAGTTTGTCGCGCACCTTTTCGGCTTCTGCGCGCGTCGCATAAGAGCCAACGCGCAACCGGAATTTTGTGCCGCCCGGCATACCCAGCTTTTCGGTGTAAGGCTTGAAACCGGCAGCATCCAGTTTGCTTTGCAATTGCTTCACGTTGCCGGCATCGGAAAACACGCCGATCTGAACGGTAAATCCATCATTGACCAAAGCCGGCTTTGCGGGCGCCGAAGGTTTGACTGGTGCAGCCTCGACCTTGGGTTCCGGGGCCGGCTCGACCTTGGGTTCCGGCACTGGGGCTGGCTCGGGAACGGGCAACGGTGCCGGCTCGGGCTGCGGCAGAGGTGATTCGACAGGTGTATCCGGGGATTGGTTCGCCTGCGGCGCATCTTCGGCCCCAGGCTCCACGGGTACGATACGGGAGGAGAAATCGTTGCCATCCTGACTTGGGATGTTCACAGCGATTTCCGGCTGCGGAGTTTGCGAATCGCGATCGTCCAGCACCATAGGCAGCACTGTCACCATCAGCAGCACTAGCGCTATCGCGCCGACCAGGCGTCGCCTGGCACGTTTTCTCAACTGGATTTCCTGCTCGCTCAACTTCTCAGTCGCCATGAATATTCCTATGATGCGGGACGGACGGTGGGCAAAACACGCAATACGTCAGCCACCGTGTAGAAAGAACCGAATGCCGCAATTCTATCATTTTCACCGGCACTCATACAGGCCTGGCGGAAAGCGGAAGCCACATCGTCATGACACAGCACGGTGGCCGACGGCGCGGCAGACTTCAAATGTTTTGCCAGCACATCGGCGCTTGCACCGCGCGCTTCGCGAATATCGGCAACGAACCACGCATCGATTTCGTCTGCCAATTCCTTTACTACGCCTGAGATATCCTTATCGGCCAGCATGGCGAACACCGCCAGTGTTTTGCCGCCATGCGGAGATTTCCTGAGATTTTCAGCCAAACCTTTAGCCGCATGAGGATTATGCGCAACGTCCAGAATAATAGTCGGCGCACCGGGTAAAATCTGAAAGCGTCCTTGCAGGGCGACATGCCGCAACCCGGCTCTTATCGCCTCATCCGTAACCGGTAGGATCGACTGCAAAGCCTGGACTGCTTCAAGCGTGCAACTGGCGTTTTGGAGCTGAAACTCACCGCTCAACGCTGGCATAGGCAAGCCGGAAATACGCCGTTCTCCCGACACAAAATCCCAGCCTCCGCCTTGCCTTTCAAAATGGAAATCTCGTCCAATCTGTCGGTAATCGGCGCCGATATCGATCACGCGGCCGATGACAGTATCAGGTGGCAAAAAGTCACCGCAGATGGCCGGGATACCCGGGCGATAAATACCAGCTTTTTCTCGACCGATGCTTTCACGATTGGTCCCCAAATAATCGAGATGATCAAGATCGACACTGGTCAGCACAGCGCACGCAGGCTCAAACACATTCACTGCATCCAGCCGGCCGCCGAGCCCGACCTCAAGGATCGCTACTTGCACATCGCTTTCAATGAAAAGCCACATGGCGGCCAGCGTGCCGAATTCGAAATAGGTAAGGAGCGTGTCCTGCCGCGCGTGCTCCACGGCTTCGAAAGCGCGACAGAGCTCGCCATCCGTGGACTCGATACCGTCGATACGGACGCGCTCGTTGTAACGCAGCAAATGGGGTGAGGTATAGCAGGCGACGTGATAGCCAGCTTCGAGATAGATGCGCTCCAGCATCGCACAGGTCGAACCCTTGCCATTGGTGCCAGCCACCGTCACCAGAGGAAACTGCGGATCCAGCCCGAGTCTGCGCGCCACCCGACCCACTCGGTCGAGACCGAGCGCGATGGGCTTTGGGTGCAACTGTTCTAGGTAGGATAGCCAGCCGGAAAGATCGGCTGGCATGACATGCGAATGAATATCGGGATCAGGCAACGGCAGTATGGTGCATCAGATTGCCGATCAGCTGGGCAAGTTTATCGCGCATCTCGCGCCGATCGACGATCAAGTCGATGGCGCCATGCTCCAGCAGGAACTCGGCGCGCTGAAAGCCTTCCGGCAACGTTTCGCGCACGGTCTGCTCGATCACGCGCGGGCCGGCGAAACCAATCAGGGCCTGAGGCTCAGCAATGATGATGTCGCCCAGCATCGCAAAGCTGGCCGAAACACC
>DATHWE010000162.1:0-5521 GCA_035460905.1 Methylophilaceae bacterium
TGCTCCGCCTATGACGACCAGGCTGCACTCGACCGTATGGCACGCGAATGCGTGGCGGTGACGACCGAGTTCGAGAATGTGCCCGCAAGCACCCTGAGTGCGCTGGCACAATCGGTGCCGGTGCATCCGGCTGCCTCGGCCGTGGCGATCTGCCAGCACCGTATCTCCGAAAAGAATTTCCTGCGCGACAATGGTTTCCCGCATGCACCCTATGCCGAGATCAATGAAGAAATCGATATCCCGATGGATGACGCCGGCCTTTATCCCGGTATCCTGAAGGTCGCCCGGTTCGGTTATGACGGCAAGGGGCAAGCGCGCGTGCGCAATCGCGAGGAAGCCCTGCTTGCGTTCCGCAACTTCAAGGGCGAGCAGTGTGTTCTGGAAAACATGCTGGCGCTGGACTATGAGGTTTCGGTGGTGCTGGCACGCGATGCCTCCGGCAATGTGAAAGCGTTCCCTGTTGCGGAAAACATTCATCGCAACGGTGTTCTGGATATCAGCATCGTGCCGGCACGCGGCAGTGCTGCGGTGCGCGAGCAGGCGCAGGCTCTGGCGCGCGGCGTGGCGGTCAAACTGAATTACGTCGGTACGCTGGGCGTGGAATTCTTCGTCTGCAACGGCAGCCTGTACATCAACGAAATGGCGCCGCGCCCTCATAATTCCGGGCATTACACTATCGATGCCTGCGTGACCAATCAGTTCGAACAGCAGATTCGTGCATTGTGTGGCCTCCCGCTGGGCGATCCACGACTGCATAGCCCGGCAGTAATGGTCAATCTGCTGGGTGATATCTGGCGTGACGGCGAACCAGAGTGGGGTGTGTTGTTCGAGCAGCTGGACCTCAAGCTGCATCTCTATGGAAAACATGAGGCGCGCGCCGGCCGCAAAATGGGTCATTTCACGGTAATCGGCGACATTGCCGACGATGTTATTGCGGATGCCATGTCGGCTCGGCAACGCATCAAGGTGGAAGGTTAAAATAAAAATCTAGTGTGGGCATCGGCCGGTAATCTGCAGAATGGTTGCGGCTTGCCGGTATTGTGTGTAACTTTCCTATTCCACGCGTCTTGCGTGGTTTTACGACAAAGGCAAACTTGGCCGAAAGGCGAGGGCGCAAAGCTTCCGGTCTACGTGACGATAGTCATACGACAGCGGGGCCGCCGCTAATCTTCTCAGCTCAATTTCCCTTTGTCCGGATGCATATAAAAACAAGGGAAAAAATGCTCTCGCCAAATGATTGTTTATTTGCTTATCAGCCTGTTCTCGACAGGAAAAGCCAAACCGTAGCTATCGCAGTTCTTTACCAGCAAGACGAAAGCGCGCACCTTGATTTCGACGACGACATCGACGCTACGGCGCGGGTGGTGGTTAATGCCTACCTGAATTCCGAAGTTGTAGATCTGCTTGGTTTGCGCAAGGTTTTTGTGAAAATCGATGCGCATTTCCTGGAAAGCGGCATGATTTCGATGCTGCCTGCGCAAAGAACGGTGCTGGAGCTGGCGCCGCATGACCTGGCAACGGAAGCAGCTGTGGAGTTATGCAAGGACTTCAGGCGTATGGGTTACTCGTTTGCCCTGAGAGATTGTGTGCTGACGAAATCCGTGTCCGAATTGCTCGACGCGGTGGACATCGTCAAGCTGAATATCAACTCCATGACGCGCGATAAACTGGCCGAGGCGGTCGAGTCTCTGCGCGAAATGCCCATTAAGTTATTGGCGGAAAAGGTCGAGTCGCAGCATGACTTCGACGACTGCCTAGAATTGGGTTTCGATTTTTTCCAAGGGCATTATATTGCGCATGCCAAGGTCCTTGTGGGGCGGCAGCCGGATCCCAGGCGCGCCAATGTCTTGAAGATGCTGTCATGTATCGATCAGGAAGCTGGCGACAAGGAGATTGAGGATGCGCTTAAGTTTAGCCCGGATCTGATTTTGCATCTGTTGCGCCTGGTCAACTCTGCAGCATTTGGCTTGCGGACGCAGGTCGGGTCGATGCGGGAGGCGCTGAATCTCTTCGGCAGGAGCAAGCTGGAAAAATGGCTGCAAATATTGCTGTTTATCTCCAGCGAAAGCGACGATGGCGGCGGGGCCTTGTTTGAGTTGGCCGCCAAACGCGGCCGCATAATCGAACTGTTGGTGCAGGACGTGACTCATCAGCGTGGCGCTTTGCAACAGGATCGTGGCTTCATGGTGGGCATGTTGTCCTTGGTCGATGTGCTCCTGGGGTCGCCGATGGAGGAGATACTGCCCGAAATTGGAGTGGTAGAAGAAATTCAGCAGGCTGTTTTGATCAAGTCAGGGACTCTGGGCGTGCTGCTGCAAATATGCGAGGCGCTTGAGGTAACGGATTTCGATGCGGTGACCGAGTTGGCAGCCAGCTGCAGTATTTCGCTGGCGCGTGTGATGGAGGTACAGCGGGAGGCTACGTTGTGGGCGCAGGTCGTTGCCGAGGAAAGTGCAGCGTCCGCTTCCTGAACGAGATGGGGCGAGAGGAAATAAAAAAGCCAACCCGGAGGTTGGCTTTTTTAACGAACAAGGCGCTTGGAATTAAGCGGCCATTGCCTTGACGGCAGCGGACAGACGGCTCTTGTGGCGAGCAGCCTTGTTCTTGTGAATGATTTTCTTGTCGGCGATGCTGTCGATCACGCTGACGTTTGCGTTATATGCTGCCTGTGCGGCGACCTTGTCGCCAGCTTCGACGGCCTTGATCACCTTTTTGACCGCGGTGCGCAGGGCAGAACGCAAGCTCGCATTGTGGGCGCGTTGCTTTACCGCCTGACGGGCACGCTTTCTTGCTTGTGCGCTGTTAGCCATTAAAACTCCTGAAAGTTATGCAAAATTTGAAACGCGCAATCATACAGATTCAAAAGGCCTTTTGCAAGGCCGTTCAGTTGAGGTGCCATGGTAAGATAGGCGCCTTTGATTTTCAATCGGTTGTATGAATCTCCTTAAAGCGCTGGCCACTGTCGGCAGCATGACATTTTTGTCCCGCATCCTGGGTTTCGTGCGCGATACCCTTATTGCGCGGGTGTTTGGCGCCGGCATCTACACCGACGCTTTTTTCATCGCCTTCAAGATTCCCAACCTGTTGCGCCGCCTGTTCGCCGAAGGCGCCTTTTCGCAGGCCTTTGTGCCGGTGCTGGCGGAATACAAGAATCGACGCGGGCATGAGGAAACCCATGCACTGGTGAACCATGTCGCGACCTTGCTGGGGCTGGCTCTGCTGGCGGTAACCGTTCTTGGTACCATCGCTGCACCTTGGGTGGTGTACCTCGGTGCGCCGGGTTTCCATAGCAGCCCGGACAAGTTTCAGCTGACAGTCGATCTGCTACGCATTACCTTTCCCTATATCTTCTTTATCTCGCTGGTGTCGCTGGCGGGAGGCGTGCTCAACACCTGGAGTCGTTTCTCGGTACCTGCGTTTACGCCGGTGCTGCTCAATATTTCATTTATCGTTGCTGCGCTTTTTTTTGCGCCATATTTCGATCCGCCGGTCATGGTGCTGGCATGGGCGGTGTTCTTCGGCGGCGTGTTGCAGCTGGCGTTTCAGGTGCCATACCTGCTGAAAGTCGGACTGGTGCCGAGGTTCAGCCTGAATCTGCACGATGAAGGCGTATGGCGCATTTTGAAGCTGATGGGACCGGCGGTGTTCGGCGTGTCCATCGCGCAGCTCAGTCTGCTGATCAACACTATTTTTGCGTCCTTTCTGGAGACGGGTAGCGTCTCCTGGCTATATTACGCAGATCGACTGATGGAGTTCCCCACCGGTATGCTGGGCGTCGCTTTGGGGACCATCCTGCTGCCCAGCCTTTCCAAAAGCTATGCCGACAAGACCGACGGCGAGTATTCCCAATTATTGGACTGGGGCTTGCGCCTGACTTTCATGCTCGCCTTGCCGGCCGCGGTGGCGCTGGCCGTGCTCGCAGTGCCGCTGGTGGCTACCTTGTTCCGCTATGGGGCATTCAGCGCTCACGATCTATGGATGACGCGCGAGGCATTGGTCGCTTACAGCGTTGGCCTGCTCGGCCTGATCCTGATCAAGGTGCTGGCGCCAGGTTTCTATGCGCGGCAGAACGTCAAGACGCCGGTCAAGATTGCGATTTTCACGCTGTTGTCAACGCAGGTGATGAACCTGATGTTCGTCTGGCAATTACAGCATACCGGCCTTGCGTTGGCGATTTCGTTGGGCGCGTGCCTGAATGCGGGACTGCTTTATTTTTACCTGCGTCGCGATGCGATTTATCAACCTCAGCCGGGGTGGATGAAGTTTCTGTCCAAGTTGGCGACAGCCGTGAGCGTCATGGCGCTGGTGCTGTGGCTCGGCATGGGTGACGCGGAAAATTGGTTGCAGTACGGATTTATCGTCAAGCTGTCGCATCTGGGGGCGTTGGTCGCCGCGGGTGCGTTTATTTATTTTGCGGTGTTATGGCTGCTGGGTATCCGCGTGCGTGATTTCATGCGTCGCACAGTGGTTTAACGGTAACGGTTTCATATGCAAGTTTTCCGCCATTTTCCTCTCGCATCTTCAGCTCCGAGTGCCCTCGCCATCGGTAATTTCGACGGCGTGCATCGCGGCCATCGCGCAATTCTTCAGACATTGTGCGAGCACGCAGCAGAGCGTGGGCTTGAGCCTTGCGTGATGACCTTCGAGCCGCACCCGCGCGAGTTCTTTTCGCCGGAAACCGCCCCGGCGCGGCTGACATCGCTGCGCGAAAAACTGGAGATGTTCGAAGAAGCCGGCGTGGCACGGGTTTATCTGTGCCGCTTCGATAAAAAGTTTGCATCCATCGGTGCGCAGGCATTCATGGACGATATCCTGCGCCGGCTGAATGCGCATCTGATCCTGGTCGGCGGTGATTTCCGCTTCGGCGCGGATCGTGCCGGTGATATTGAAATGCTGCGCGGAGCGGGTTTTGAAGTGGAAAGTGTGCCGGACGTGACGGTGAATGGCGAGCGTGTCTCCAGCACCGCGATACGTAAAGCATTGGCTGATGGCGATCTTAAGCATGCCGCCGCGTTGCTGGGAAGGCCATACAGCCTCAGCGGTCATGTCACGCATGGCGACAAGTTGGGTCGCGAGCTCGGTTACCCGACCGCCAACATTCATATGCTGCACGACCGGCCGCCGCTTTTCGGCGTCTATGCGGTAAAATTGAGCGGTATTGCAGAGCATGCGCTGCCCGGCGTTGCCAGCCTGGGCGTGCGACCGACCATGAAGGTCAATGGCCAGCCGACGCTGGAAGTCCACTTGTTCGATTTCGATCAGGATATTTATGGCCGGCACGTGCATGTGATTTTCACAAAAAAACTGCGTGACGAAGAAAAATTCCCCGACCTGGAGGCGCTGAAGCGCCAGATGGCCATCGACGAGCAGATGGCGAGAGATTATTTCAAGAACGAATCATGACCGACTATAAAGATACGCTGAACTTGCCTGATACCCCATTCCCGATGCGCGGCGACCTCGCCAAGCGCGAACCGGCATGGGTGAAAGCGTGGCAGGACAAGCAGCGCTACCGCAAAAT
>DATHWE010000163.1:0-27544 GCA_035460905.1 Methylophilaceae bacterium
CACCATCATTGATCCGACAAGAAAAATGACCGCGTAATTTCCAAAGGGGGAAAGATTCATGCAGTGGCTGGGCAACCTGATTACGGGCAGTATTCGCAACAAACTGATGCTGATCACCGGCACCGGAACGGTTTTACTGCTTGCAGCCGCGCTCTTCGGCCTGTGGCAGGCATGGAGTGCAGGCACCAGGTTGCCGGAAGCCGTTGCCGCAGAATTACAGCAGGGCATACTCATCAGCCTCGGCCTGATGGGCCTGGCGATTATCCTGGCATTCTTCACATTCCTCGGGCTGGTCCAAAAAAATATTGTCGCGCCGGCACATCAACTGGCTCGCGATCTCGACCGCCTGGCTCAAGGCGATTTTTCAAAAGAGGTCATCCGCACCACCCAGGATGAAATCGGCAAGGTTGCGGCCAGCGCCGAAAAAATCCGCAAGGATCTCGGCAGCATCATCCTGAACGTCCAACAATCCACGGATCATGTCATGCAGTCGGCCTCGACCCTGGCCGACTCCTCGCGCCACATCGTACAAGGCTCACAAGCGCAAAGTGAAGCCGCCATCAGTACCGCCAGCGCCATCGAGGAAGTCACCGCCAGTATCAGCTCGGTGGCGGAAAATGCGGAACATGTGCGCAGCCTGTCGCACTCCAGCGTCCAGGAAACGCATCTGGGCAATGAAAGATTGCAACTGCTCTCGCAGGAAATGGAAAAGGCCGTGACCGCGATGCAGGAAATCGCCCAGTCGGTGAACGCCTTCGTCAGCAACACCACCATCATCACTTCGATGACGCAGCAGGTGAAGGATATTGCCGAGCAAACCAACCTGCTGGCGTTGAATGCCGCCATCGAGGCCGCGCGGGCCGGCGAGGCAGGACGGGGGTTCGCCGTCGTCGCCGACGAGGTGCGTAAGCTGGCCGAAAAATCGGCGCAATCCGCCAACGAAATCGACAGCGTGACCCGTTCCATCGAAGAACAATCGACCAAGGTAAGCACCACCCTGGATCGCGGACGACAATTCCTCGAATCAAGCCGCGAGCTGACGCAAACCGCTGCTGCGGCGCTGGTACGCACGCGCGATGCAGCGACTCAGGCCAATGCCGGCGTAGACAACATCACGATTTCAGTGCGCGAACAAAACATCGCCAGCGGAGAGATTGCGCGCAATATCGAACACATCGCCGTCATGGCCGAAGAAAATACCGCTTCGATTACGCAAACCGCAAGCGCGGCAACCCGACTGGAAGAGCTGGCGAGAAACTTGAAAGAGTCAGTCAAGCGCTTCCAGGTCTGATTATAAAAAGCCTATGAAAGACGATTTCATTTTTGCGGATCCTGCAATAACCGGCATGGCAGAAAGCCCTGCCCTGCCCGCCGAGAAAAAATTACTCGATTCGATTGCCTCCCTGATCGACCCGCATGAGCGTATCCGCAGCCTGGAGAAAGCGCTGGACAGCATGGGACAGGCGCTGGTGCTGCTCGGTAGGGACGCAAAAATTTTCTACGCCTCATCTCACGCCTTGAAAATCCTGGCGCAAGACGACGGCCTGACCATTGCCGAAGAAGGTTTCCGTGCCAGCCTGGAAGAAGATCGCCTTAAGCTGTCATCCGCGTTGGGTGCCATGCTCGAACGCGGCGAAGCCTCCGTAAAACTGGAGCTGAACATCCGTCGTCCGTCGGGCAAGCTGCCATACAAGCTGCGCCTCAATGCGTTGCTCGACACGCAACAGGCGCTGGTCATCATCCATGATACCCATGCGAACCATATGGCGTGGTACGACCGCCTGCAGGCGCGCTTCCAGCTGACAGCGCGCGAGTGCGAATGCACGATGCTGCTGACTGATGGCTACGGCATGGCTGAAATCGCCGAACGCATGAATATCAGCATGCAGACCTTGCGTCAGCATCTGAAACACGCGTTCAACAAGACCGGGACGCACAAGCAGCACGAGCTGGTCGGCATCGTGCTGCAAATGCAGCGAAAGCGCTAAAGCTCCACCAGCTTGCCGTGCGCCAGGAAAAATACCGCCTTGCGCACCGGCCGTCCTTCCTTCGTAAATAATCCGGCATAACGTTCCAGTTGCAGGCGGTATTGCTCCGCATGCTGTGCCAGGCCGTCAATGGCATCGAGGCGCGCGGATTTGTAATCAATCACCCAGCGCTCATCATTTTCGACGAAGGTGCGATCGACTATATGGGTCGCCACGCGTTTTTCGTCGGCGGTCGACAGCACCAGCTCGGCATCCGCCTGTTCTCGCTTCTGCAATACCCACTGGCCATCCGCGCTATCCAACGTAGCCGCGATCATGGCTGCGACTTGCGAAGCACCCTGCTCCGCTTCCGCAGATGAATGGCCGTAACGCTCCAACCAGGACAGCATCGCCGGTTGCAAACCGTGCAGGCGGCTCGCCGGCCAGAGTTCGGGGCCATCGCGCGCAATCATTTCCATATACAGATGCCCCAACGTGCCGCAGCTGGATTCCAGACTGCCTTCCTCGGCCTCGACGGCAGCTTCGTTGAATGCCATGCTCGGCAGAGCCTCGTCGCGCACGCTCAGCAATTCCGGTATCGCGGGCTGCGGTAAGCGCACGAGACAGGGGACAAATTCAGCCGCGCTTCCTTGGACGATATTTTGCAAGGGCATTTCAGCAGCACGCACGAACTCTCCCCCAACCGCATCCCATAACAGCTCGAGGAAACTTCCCGACGGTGGCTTGATGCCATCCTTGCTATCCAGGCAGACGGCACCTACCAGATGCAGCCGCCGTATCGCACGCGTGGCGCCCACGTATAGAACGCGCGCCGCTTCGTTGGCCGTGCGCTCGCCTTCCAGGCCGCACAGGAAATCGTATGGCGATGGCAGGCCATCACGCAGATGTTTGGGAACCCAGGGCGCAGCCACCAGTTGCGGAATTCCGTCGTCGATCTGGACTTCCTCCCACAGCAGCAAGGAAGCATCGTTGTTCCTCGGCTGTCGATGCAAACCGGGCAATATCACGGTATCGAACTCCAGCCCCTTGGATTTATGCAGCGTCATGAATTGCAGGCTGCCGTCGGCCTCTGCGTCCGGCGCAGCATAAAGCTCCGCCAGCGCGACTTCCAGTTGATCCGGATCGAAATTGCCGGCGGCGTCCAATTGATCGATCAATTCAAAATAGGCCTGCACATCGCGCACGTCGCCAGCCTCCCACAGGCATTGCGGCCCGCCGAGCCTGAGCCAGGCGGATTCGACCCAGCGCCGCACCGATTGACGCCCCTGATAATCAAAGGATTCCTGCAAAACCGTACGTACATGCTGCAAGCGTTTCCGGCCGTCGTCGCTTAGTCGGGAAAGCCGCGCTTCATCCTGCATCAAGCGCCAGATCGTAGCATGCCGGTCATCCGCGGCCAGGGCATGCATGTCGGCCAGCGTCAGGCCGCACCAGGGCGCACGCAAAACCGCCAGCCAATGCACGCGATCGGCACGATGGAACATGGCACGCGTCAGCGCCATGGCATCCTGCACCGCTTGCCGGCCGCCCAGCCCTTCGATTTCCATCGCCTGGAACTTCAATGCAGGACGATTGCGCCGGATTTCGGCGACCAGCGCTTCAAGATGATTGCGCGCACGCACCAGCACCGCAATCGCACGGCCGGGATAGGCAACTCGCTCCTGCTCGATGAGATCGGCGATGTGCAAGGCTTCGAGCACGGCCAGCGCGTCGGCTCCCACCCCATTCTCCACCGCCAATGGATGCACGATGACACCTTCACCCGGCATTGCCTCGCGTGTCGCGGCAAACCGGCGGTAGCTGATCGCGCCCCGCGTCACGCTGTCGTGCGCCGGAAATACCTGCGCGAAGGCCTGATTCACCCAGTCGACCACAGCTGGACAGGAGCGGTTATTCCGCGTCAGTTGCAGGCGCTCCAGCGCCAGATGACCGATCCCGGCATCCGCCACATGCAGGAACAGTCCAACGTCCGCCTTGCGGAAACGATAGATGGATTGCATCGGGTCGCCGACGCAGAAAATGGTCCGGCCATCCTCCGGCTCCCAGCCTTGCGTCAGCCGCCGCAGCAATTCCACCTGCGCCGGGCTGGTATCCTGAAACTCGTCCACCAGCAGGTGCTGTATACGGTAATCGAGCCGCATGGCGAGTTCGGTCGGGCCAGTGTCGTCTTCCAGTGCTTCCAGTGCACGGGTAGCCACCTCGACAAAGTCCACTTCACCCGACTCCTGGAATACCGCCATCAGGTGGGCGGCAGCCAATTGCAATAGCCGTGCGAGGCTACCTACAATGCGCCACTCTTCGTCATGATTACGTGGGTCAGGCAGGCTGCGTATTCGCGCCAAAGGCTGCGCGTCGGCAATGGCGGCGATGACGTCGAGCAATATCTGCTTTTGCGCCTTACCCTCGTCATTGGCTGGAAAACCGTTCTTGACGTTGATGCCGCGCTCCTTGCGGCATTCGCCCTGTGCAGTCAGCAGCATGTCGCACAGCGCTCGCCACAACGCCAGGGATTCGGGAACGGCGCGGACCGGCGTTTCCCAATCCAGTAGCAGCGCCACAGGATGATCGCATGGCAAGTTGGAAGCCGCATACCGGGCAGCCGGCATGAGGTGACGCTGCAAACGCTCATCCAGCACCTGTGCGGCGCGGGCGATGTCGTGCTGCACCAGATGGCGCAAGCCCTCCATCGCCTCTTCCTGCGCCGACGAACGCCCGGCATAGTGCAGCCACTGATCGCGTTTGGAGAGCATGTCGGCCAGCAGGTTGCCGAGCCTGCCGGTGTCGTTGTCGAGATAGCGCAAGGCCTCCGTGATCGGTCCGCCGCCCTGCTCTTCTTCCAGCATGGCGATCGCGCGCCGCGCAGCTTCGCGATAATGCACGCCGGCATCGTCGCTCACGCCCGGCTGTGCGCCAAAACGACTCATCAGCGGCATCTGACGTGCCAACAAACTGCATAGCGAATCGATGGTGTTGATGCGCAAGCGACCCGGCTGTTCCAGCAAATCCCAGCCCAGTTCGGTCGATCGGCCGAGTGCCGCGCTAGCCAGCCCGCGTGTAACTCGCTTGTGCACCTTGTCTATCGCGACGTTATCCTGCGCGTCCTGCAGGCTTTGCAGCACGCGCCCGCGCATTTCTGCGGCGGCCTTGTTGGTGAAGGTGATTGCCACGATCTCTTCCGGCTCGCGTACGATGGCGAGCAGCTTAAGATAGCGCTGGGTCAGCAGTTCGGTCTTGCCCGCACCGGCAGGGGCCTCGACGATGAAAGACGACAAGGCTAACGCGCGTTCGCGGTTAGCGGCATCCAGTTGTAGCAGATTGGGTTCGTTCATGTCGGAAAATCGGGGCTCCGGAGTGTGCAACAAATATCGGATGCTGCCATGTTTTGTCTCTTTCGGACAACATCACAGAGCCCTATAGTAATCAAATAACCCAAATAGGTTAGTTAACGTGCACAGCGGCAGAACTCTATGCGAAACTATTCAAAACGCATACGAATAAATCCTGACCATGAAACCAATTCACCGCTCCACCATCGCCCTTGCATTGTCATGCCTGGGCATTTCATCCGCACACGCCACCAATGGCATCAACCTGATCGGTTTCGGTGCCGAATCCACTTTGATGGGGGGCGCCGACATTGCCGTCGCCCGCGACACCAGCGCGCTGAATACCAACCCGGCGGGGCTGACCCAGATAAATGGGCAAGTCATGGACGTATTCGCTTCCATGCTGCGCACGACCGACCTGGTACACAAGGATAGTAACGGCAATGAGGAACACGCTTCCAACCGTTACACCTTTCTCGGTGGCGGGGGTTACGCACAATCGCTGGAAGGCCTGCCCTGCACGGCTGGCGTTGGCCTGTTTGCCCAAGGCGGCGCAGGCGGCGTATTCGAGAATATCCGCACGCCTTTCGGCAATCGCGACGATCTTTCTTCGCTTTTCGGAATCGCCAAAATCATTCCTGGGATCGGCTGCCAGGTCACTGACAAGCTGTCCCTGGGGGCCAGCCTCGGTATTGTCTATAGCACCATCGAGCAGGACTTCTTCGGCAACACCTCGGTAGGCAGTGCATTCGCCGGTTACAAGCTGGAAGATGCCGCCGCCTTGCGAATGGGCCTGAAGTTTGGCGCACAATACCGCGTAAATCCATCGCTGACATTGGCTGCCACCTATACGGAAAAGACTGAGTTGCCGCTGACTGGCGGTACTCTGACCGCGAACTACACTGGCCTCGGCCTGGGCAAGGTGAAATATTCCGACGCCAGCGTCAAAGGCTTTGCACTGCCGCGCGAAGTCGCGCTGGGTGTGGCGTTCAAGCCTACCGATGCATTGCTGCTGTCGTTCAAGGTCAATTGGCTTAATTGGGACGATGCCATCGACACCGTTACTGTACGCGGTACCGATCCAAACAATGCCTCGGCTCCTGCCGAATATACGCTCGTTGCGCCTGCCGACTGGAAAGACCAGTGGGTGATCGCCACCGGCCTGGCATACACCTGGAATGACCGCACCACGCTATACGCTGGACACAATTACGGTCAGAACCCGATCCCGCGCAAGAATTCCAGCCCATTGCTGGCGGGAATACTGGAACATCACCTTACCTTCGGTGCGGCGCATAAAATCGACCCGAACTGGCTGTTGACCGGGGGTGTCGAGTGGATGCTGCCGGTGGGCGAAAAATACACCAATCCATTATTCGGCGAAGCCGAAATTCGCAACGAAGCCATCTTCTTCCACATGATGCTGAGCCGGCGCTGGTAATAAGCTCTCAATAGACGCCTGCCCAAAACAAAAAAGCCGCCCTTAGGCGGCTTTTTTGCGTCATGCAACTACGCGACTATTTAGGCTCGGAATCAAGCAACTGGGTACTGAAACCGAACAGCTTGCCCGCCCAGATAAACATCAGCCAGGCCAGAATGCCGAACGGGATGTAGCCGAAATAACCGAGCAGCGGCATCTCGGAAAAGATGTGGATGACGTTGACGTAGGGAATGTCGTATACCCAGTAATTCGGGTTGGTCACCGGCAGTTCCGGATGCGCGCTGCCGTAGTTCCACATCTCCCAGAAAAAGCCGTTGAACAAGGTGCCCAGCCCCATCAGTATCATCGGCCCCCAATTGCCTTGCGCCAGTGCGGTGAACGGCGTCCAGATGTTCAAGCGGATGAGCAACCCGGCAAAGATCGCCAGCGTGCCGATCCACACCACCCAGAACAGGGGATGCGGGAAAAACACCATCGCCACCACCAGTGCAAAGCCGCCCCACATCAACAGGTTGCCCGGCAATGCGAGCTTGGGGCCGTTGGTGTAGCGGCTGGCCAGCTTGGGGCAGGTATTAAGCAGGGTGTACCACTCGAAAATCGCCGGCCACACCGTGGTGTAGGCGACGAGGTATATGAGCACGATCATTTCGTGGCTCAGTTCCGGCATGGTGGAATTCGGGTAATACCAGGTGCCGAGAGCGAAATAGTCGTAATACTCGAAGTAGAGCCAACCGACCAGCGATACCACCGCGCTGATGACGAAGGTTGCGGGTTTGGTGGCCAGCAGGGACTGGCCGGCGCTGCGCCGATAAACGATGCCGTCCAGCGTCAGGATAAAACCCCACCACAACGGAGCGAAGGCGTAATAGACGAGATCGCCGAACGGCGTCACGCGGGCCCACATCAGCCACCAGAAGAACAGTGTGAATGCAGCGCCTATCCAGAACCATAACGGGAACTTCACCGGCGTCGGCGAGGGAGGCGGCTGTACCGGCTGGAAGCCAAACCACTGCGGAAAAAGGAGGAACACGATGATCCCCGCCTCGATCAGTGCCAGCGCAACGAAAATCACCAGATTGAAACCGGGAGTCCCCGCGACGAACAACGGCGGGAACACCCCGAACCCGGGCGGCAAATGAGTATCGGGATACATAAACCAGGCTGCCACCAGCGGCAGCACTAACGACAATAACACCGGCCAGATCAGGCCTCGCTTGGACTGCATGAAACGACCCCTTTTTATGGTTGTTAAAATCTAATTCCTGAGTCCGCTAGACGACTTTTTCTTCTGGCAATCCCAACTCGCGCTGTTTGCGTTTGCGCTTGTTCTGGTACATGCGCGTATCGGCAATATGCTTGAGCTCGCTCTTGTTGGCAGCTTCATGGAAATGCACGGTGCCTGCACTGGCACCGGCAAATTCGAAACCTGAGGCATGCATGCACTCAATGGCATCCGCCAGGATGGATTCCAGCCATTCCAGATCGCCGCTCGGGCAAGTGATCGCAAACTCATCACCGCCGATGCGGTATAAGCGACCTTTGCCGTCCAGGCACTCGACAAGATGATGCGCAAAGCTGCGCAGTAGCTCGTCACCGCGCACGTGACCGAATTGATCGTTGTAATACTTGAGGCCATCGAGGTCGATAAAGGTCAGGCTTGCCTGTTGCGGCAGTTGTTCCAGTTCAACGTCCAGGGCATAGCGATTGGCCAGGCCAGTAAGCGCATCGGTATGGGCGATGCGGTTGCTATGCTCCATTTGTTGCAGCGCGACCTCTTTCTCATGATGTAACTGTGCAAACTGATACGAAAGCACCAACGCGAGCAGGATCACTTCGACTGCCACCGCCACCAGACCGACATGCTCGATATAAACGGTATACACGCCACTTAGCTGTGCCTGGGTGATGGCAACCGCCCCCAACGTAAAGAATGTGGCAATAGCGACCAGGTAAAGCTTTGCAGAAACGCTTCCCTGGCTTGCCCGCACAATCCCGGCAGTCAGGCCATAGCTCAGGAAAAGCGCAACACCGTATCGAGCCAGTTCAAGCGACCAGCTCGGCTTGATGGCCGCCGTCAGGATGAACACCCCCAGCACCGCCAGCAATGCAATGCCCGCCTGGTAAAGACGCGGCTGGCTATCCTTACGGATTTCGAGCAAAGCCATCACAAAAACGATGTAGGCCGCATTGGAAAAAAGTATCGGCAGGCTGACCAGATAAATCCAGCGCATACCGAACAGTTCTGAAAACACCTGCAGTGCAGCACCGTTGAAGAGAATATTGCCAAGGATGAAAATTGCATACATGCCCTCGGCCGCGCGTCTGCGAACCAGAGCCAGCGACGCATAATAAATTCCCAGCCCGAGGAAGATGCCGAGGCCGGTCAGCACCAGCGCGTTGGCCGGCTTGATGGCATGGCGATAGTTGTTCAGCGAATCAAGATAAGGCTCGGGTTCCGCCAGGAAAAATGGAGACTCCACCTCGGTAACCAACCGGTAATGACCGGCCGGCAACTCGATCTCGCGGCCATGCCGCAGGAAGAATGGATTTTCTTCGGAGCGCTGTATACCGCCCGTAGATGAAGCTACGAGCCGATTATGCTCATCGAATACCATATGGCGGAATCGGCCGATGATGCTCGTATTCTTGAAATCCAGCACATGGCGGCCAGGAGCATCCAAGGTAAAATCCGCCTTGAACCAGAAGCGCCCCCCCGTCAGCGCAACATGCTCGACGGGCGACAACCCTCCTTCTTCCGGCTCGTACTGGTCATTAGAGATAAGATGTCCCGATGACACCTTATACCAGCCTCCGCTGAGGTCCTGAGGCGCTGCCTGGCATGCGAGGGCAAATGGCAGTAGAAGCCAGAGCAGGAGTTGAATCGCGCGCCGCGAGATGCGAGAAGATGACAGCGGATAAGTCATATTGAGCGTGAGCGCGATTCCCTGTTTTTAATCTAGTGCTGCCGACCCATCGTTCGGCTTATCCCTTTAGGCTCGACATGGCAGCCCACGTATATCAGGGACGTGCATCCCCTCGAGCGATTCTACTTATTTTGCGGATGAATTGATATCGTCTCGACGCATCCTCACGCCACTTGCGATTGTCGCTCCAGTTGCAGCTTTCGTTCTGGCAGGCGCAATAGCGGTTTGACGTCGCAATCGCGCAAATCCTCTTCATTGCGAAATTTCACTGCGGCCTCACCTGCCTTGATCTCGGCGGCAATCGCGGCGATGCTGGCCTGCCAATGGCGGATCAGCGCTGCCCAATCGGGAAATCGGTCTTCCGGGAACAGCTTGCGCGCGCCATCGAGCCCGCCGACACCGGGCAGCATGTCCCCCGCCTCGGCGATGCCAATAAATTTCTGCTCGTCGGCACGCACCTTCGCGAAGCAGACGGCGGCCACTTCGCCTTCGCGTAGCGCCAGTGCCGCGTAGATTGGCAGCTGCGGCTCGACGATGCGATCCTCGGCCCAACTTTTGTGGCTGATGCTGGCGCCGGTCTTGTAGTCCAGGACGACCAGCCGACCGTCCGGCAATTCGTCCACCCGATCCAGCACCAGCGTGACCTGCAGACCGTCGATATCCTGCTCGATGCGGCGTTCGCACTCCAACACCCGGAACGGCTCGCGCGTTTTTTCCAGCTCCAGCCAGGCAGCAAGAATGCGTTGCAAGCGAAGCTTTTCGAGGGCGGCGAACTGCGGCGGCAAAGGCTCATCCAGCTGCTGGAAGAATTGCCTGGCGCCCTCTTCTACTGCTGCGGCAATCGCCGAGGTCAGCGCAGCATCGCCCAGCGCATGCAATGTTTCGGAAGACTGCCCTTGCCAGAATGCCTGCAGCACCATGTGCAACAGGTTGCCGCGCGCAAGCGCGTCCAGGCCTTCCACCGGTTCGTCCAACGCACGCGCGCCAAGCCGGTATTGGTAATAAGCCCATGCGGGACAAATCGCCTGCGCCTTGAGCAGGCCGGTACCGCCGCGCTGAATCTCGCCTTCACCCACCGGCGGTGCCAGATGATCGTCCAGCCACTGCATGTCGCCGGGCTGCGCCAGTCGCTCGGCAAGCGTTGCCGTCATTTCCGGAGACTCGGTCTGCGGCGGAATGGTAGCGAGCAGAGGGCTGGGACGCAGTTCGCGCTCGCCGTCGCGGTGCGCCCAGGAAAATACGATCTCGGCAGCGCCGTGCATCAGTCGTACATGTATCGCCTGGGCGAACTCGGCCTGCACCTTACTGCATGCGTTCGGCGCATCTGCCAGCCGTTGCGCATCGGCGGGCAGCAAGGGATTCGGCCTTGGCGGCGGCGGCCACTGATGGTCGTTCATGCCCAACACCCACATGGCATCCAGCGGTGCGGCGGCAGCCTCCAGCATGCCCATGACAAGAAGCCGAGGTTCGCCCTCGGCCTCCGGCTGGAATATGCGCTCCTGTACCAGCCGGGAAAATCGATGCATCGCCGCGCCCGCATCCAGTGGACCGAGCAGAGCATCCAGCTTGCCGAAATCGCCCAACGCGGCTTCCCACGCTTGCCGCGCCTGGAACTCGTGGCTGGACAGGCTGCGTTCGCCCGGCCACCCGGCAGCCTTGAGCAGGCTATTGAATGTGCCGGCCCAGGCTCGTGCGGATTGTCGCCGGGGCCATGCGGCCACAGCGGCAACAAGGGCTTCCAGATGCTCCACCAGCCGTGCGACACCAAGACCGTCGAGTTGCGCCTTGCGCGCCAGCCGCAGCAGTTGTTCCAGATGCAGGCTGAGGCCGAGCTTGCTACGCATGCGTGCCTCCAGCCGTGCGCGTGCATCGGCTTCGCTGACGCCGGCAGACCAATAAATATCGCGCAGCAACTCTCCGGCTTCCTGCTGCGGAATCCGGTACCGGCGCACCGACATCCGCAATAGCGCCAAAGCGCAGGCAATCATCGGATGTGCGGCAAGCGGATCGCCCAGGGAGAAATCGTAATTGCGGGGCATTTCCGCACGTGCGGGATGTATGGCTGCAGGGTGCAAGCTGTCGTCGAGCAAGGCAACCAGACGCGTGCGCAGTACGCCCAGCTCGGGCGCCACGATGGCAAGCCGGGATTGCGGATCCTGCGCAAGCCGGCGCGCCGCCCAGGCGACCGCTGCGCGGCATTCGGCATCGGCATCGTCGCAAGCGATCTGCACCGCATCGGCCGGCTGATCCAGGCCGAGCGGCCAGCGCCTGACTTCCACGCCGCGCGCCGACAGCACATCGAGCAGGCGTCTTTCCTGCGGACTGAAACGGTCAAAACCGGCGAGATGAATTGTGGATGGCAAATGCCCCGCCCCGCGTTGCAGGCAGTCGATCTGCCTGTCCAGGTAACGTACGCTTTCGAGTGCCTGGTGCTGGCGGCAGAGCGTCTGAAATGTTTCTCGCCAGCTCAGGAACTGTCGGGTCTCTTCGGTCTGCCCGCCGGCGGGGAGGTGCACATTCCACTCGACAAGAAGTCGATGGGCCTCGGCAGCGGATTGCGCCAGACCGGCCATATCGAACAAGGCTTGCGCTGCCTCGCCTTGTGTACCGTGCGCAATCGCCCGCTCCCACAGCAGGCGCTCCGCCATGCTGTCCAGCCTCTGGCGCGGCAGGTAATCCGGCGGGAGCTCGCCCGTCAGCATAGCGCGGTCAACCAGGTCATCCAGCCACTGCGACAGTGTCAGGATCGTCGGCGGATGCCATTGCGTCAATCCCTGCACGCGCCGGAGACGCCCTTGTTCCAGCCGGAGACTCCGCGCCAAGCGCGCGGTGGAACAAAGAATGACGGCGTTTTCCGCGGCATTATCCTTTTTTGCCAAACCCATCTCCTGATATAGAATACCCAACAAAATTAGCCGGATTTATTATTCGCTGATGTTGCGCCTCGATCGCGCAGTGCACGACTTTGCCTGACCGGTTCAGGCGCAGTAATACGATACCTGATAAGTATTACAAAAAACTAAGGGCGCCAACCGTGACTCCACCACTTTTTTCCCGCCTGCGCATCCAGATACCCCTGGCGTTCGTCAGCCTCTCCGCCATCGTGGCGATCCTGATTTCAGTAGATCAGCTGCGCGACACCACCGAGCGCATCGTCAGCGAAAATCGCGACATGCTCAACATCATGATGCTGCAGCTGGACGGCATTATCGCCAATGACGTATTCGAAGAAAGCATGCTGCAGGGCGAAAGCCGCATTCCCACGACCGCCTTGCACACGAACATCAGCCGATTGCTGCTGGTGGACGAGGAGCATCGTGTCCTGCAAGCGAATAATAGCGAATGGCTGGGCAAACCCGCTGCCAAGGTATCGGATTACCGGCCGGACGAAGCGCTGCGCGTTCGCAATGCACTGAAAGGCAATATTTTTGGCAACGACGAGGATACCCGACTCTACGGTTATTACACGCTGCCGCTGGGTCAGCAAGCAGGCACGCCCGCACGTTATCGCTGGGGAACACTTTATGTGGAATACGATCTCAGCAAGCCGCTGGCTACAGCGCGCAAGCATGCCACGGACAAGGCGCTTCGCTTCCTCGGCCTCTCCCTCGCCGCGGCAGTACTGCTGGGCGTGCTGATCGATCTCCTGGTATCACGCCGGACCGAACGTCTGGTGTCGATTGCCAGCCGTATCGCCAGCGGCGAAATGAGCGCGCGTTCCGGGCTCGTCAAACCGGATGAAATCGGACTTCTGGGGCAAGCGATCGACCGCATGGCGGACGAGCTGGCCGACGACCGCGAAGCCTTGCGCCGCGAGCGCAAGTTTTCGGAAGACGTGATCCAGTCCATCACCGTAGCCCTGTTCATTATCGACAAGGAACACCGCGTCATCATCTGGAATCGCGCATGCGAAATACTGACCGGCATCAAGGCCATCGATATCGTCGGCACGACTGAGGCGTGGCGCGGGTTTTACCCAAGTGCCCGGCCGTGCCTGGCCAATCTGGTGTTGGATGGTCAGGGAGAACAGGCGGGCAAAAATTACCAGGTTGCCGAACCGGCAGCTTTCAATCCCTACAGTTACCATGCGGAAAGCTGGTTTCACAACCTGAACGGTCAGGATCGCTACCTGATGTTCGACGCGACACCGATCTACGGCAATGACGGCAAGCTCATCGCCGTCATCGAAAACCTGCAGGACATCACCTCCATCAAGAAAGCCGAGGATCACCTGCGGCTGACGGGCCAGGTCATCGAAAGCACCCGCGAGGCCATTGTCATCACCAATGCCGAAAACCGCATTGTTTCGACGAATCGCGCCTTCACGGATGTGACGGGGTACACACAGGAAGACGTGCTCGACAAGGATCCGTCCATGCTGGCCTCCGGACGGCACGACAAGGCCTTTTTCCGCAACATGTGGGAAAGCCTGCACGTACGGGATTCCTGGCAGGGCGAACTGTGGAACCGCCGCAAGAATGGCGAAATATTTCCGCTCTGGACCAACATCAGCACGATACGCGACAATAACGGCATATTGACGCATTTTGTCGCCATTTTTGCCGACATCAGTGAGCACAAGGCTACGCTGAAGCACATCGAATTCCTTGCGCACCACGACACGCTGACCAAACTCCCCAACCGCTTGCTGCTGCTCGACCGCTTGCAACAGGCGGTCAACCTGGCGGAGCGCGAGCAACATCGCGTGGCGCTGATGTTCCTCGATCTCGACCGCTTCAAGCAGGTGAACGACAGCCTCGGCCACCAGGTCGGGGACGACCTGCTGATTGCCGTGGTGGAGCGTCTCAAATCCTGCGTGCGCGAAACCGACACCATCAGCCGGCAAGGCGGCGACGAATTCGTGATCGTGCTGCCCGACATCCTCGACAGCATTGCCGCCACCGTCATCGCAGAGAAGATACTCGAAACCCTGCGTGAGCCTTTCGTTATCGACGGGCATCAGCTTTCAACCTCGTTCAGTATCGGCATCAGCCTCTACCCCGACGATGGCCATGAAATCGCCACGCTCATGCAGAACGCCGACACGGCGATGTACCACGCCAAGGAAAGCGGCCGCAACAATTGCCATTTCTACGATGAGTCGATGAACGCCAATGCGGCGGAACGCTTGAAACTGCAAAACAAGTTGCGCCAGGCCATGGATCACAACGAGTTCCTGCTGCATTTCCAGCCGCTGATTTCGCTGAAGGATCATGCCATCATCGGCTGTGAGGCCCTGCTGCGCTGGAACAATGCCGAGGACGGCTGGATTCCGCCGGCCAAGTTCATCCCGCTCGCGGAAGAAACCGGCTTCATCCTCAATATCGATGCCTGGGTGCTGCGCGAAGCCTGCCGCCAGGCGCAGGAGTGGGTCAATGCCGGTCTGCCGCCGCTCACCGTCGCGGTCAATATCTCCGCGCTGCAATTCAAGCGCGGCAGGATACTCGACAGCGTCAACGAGGCGCTCTCGCTATCCGGCCTCGCCCCGACCAGCCTGGAGATCGAGTTGACCGAATCGGTGCTGATCCAGGACACGCAACACACCCGCAAACAGCTCAACCAGCTGAACCACATCGGCGTACGCCTGTCCATTGATGACTACGGCACCGGTTATTCCAACCTTTCCTACCTCAAGCAGCTCGATGTGGATAAACTCAAGATCGACCAATCCTTCGTGAAGGACATGCTGGTCGACGAACTCGACGCCATCATCGTCCGCTCCACCGTCGAACTCGCCCACAACCTGGGCCTGGAAGTACTGGCTGAAGGCGTCGAGGACCAGGATATCCTGACTTTGCTGCAAAATCTCGGCTGCGACCAGGCGCAGGGCTACCACATCGGCAAACCGATGCCTCCCAAGGAATTCGAAAAGTTGTTACGCAAAAAAATGAAGTCATGAGCGACGAGAAAAACTACATCACGCCGGAGGGCCACGCCCGGCTGAAGGAAGAGTTCGAGCAGCTGTACAAGATCGAGCGGCCCAAGGTGGTCAGCGACGTTTCCTGGGCCGCCAGCAATGGCGACCGCAGCGAAAACGGCGACTACATTTACGGAAAAAAACGTCTGCGCCAGATCGATTCGCGCCTCAAATTCCTGATGAAACGCATGGATCTTGCGGAAATAGTCGACCCCTCCTTGCAGCAGGGCCTGGATAAGATTTTTTTCGGCGCATGGGTCACGCTGTACTCGCTCACCCACGACACCGAGCATACCTATCGCATCGTCGGCCAGGATGAGCTCGACCCCGGCAAAGGCTATATCAGCTGGATTTCGCCATTGGCCCGCGCGCTGCTGAAAAAAGGCGTGGGGGATACAGTACGGCTGGAAACGCCGGGAGGCGAGGAAGAATACGAAGTGATTGCGGTCAGCTATACCGCGCCGGAATAGCTGCGATCAGTCGCACTTGGACAGCATGCGCTCGGCATCGGTGCATGAAACTGCATCGCGGCCGGCAGGCTGGTGTGCGCTGTCGAGTCGCCGCCTTTTCGTCCTTGCGCCTTCGGGTTCGGAAGGCATCTCGGCTTTTTCCGGCGCCATGTCTGGAACTGGCACTGCTGCAGGGGCCTTGTCGTCATGGAATACAAGCAAGGCCAAAACCATCAGGAAAAGCACGCCCAGCATCGCGACGCGCAACCAGGTCGCCGGAAGCAAACTCAACTGCACCTTCTCGAATATTTCACGCCAGGCGATTTCCGCTTTGCGCTCCGCACGGCCCAGAATATACATTTCATGCTCGCGTACGTCCTGGTCGGCCTTGACGCCGAAATAGGAAAACATGCGAGGGATGTCCGGATTTCCGGGAGTAACGATTTCGTAGTAGGAGCGTGAAACCATGATGCGGTTGGGCGCGGCAAAGCTCATGACCTGCTGCCCGGCATTCAGGCCGTCGCCAATGATATTGAGCGTATCGTTGATATCGCGCACCACACGTACAGGGCCGAGATTGATGCCGGCCCGCAATTCAATGGGCTGGTCGGGATGGGCGATATTGTCGTTGGCAATGCCGTCGCGTATCAGAAGCGCAACGGTCAATGCATCTTCCGGCGGGCCGAAAAACGCAATCACTGCACCATCGCCGGTATCCAGAATGGCACGGTCGTTTTTCGTTATATCTTGAAGCGCCGCCTCGACCAGCGTATTGAAACGCTCCTTTTGCACGATCTGCTCGGCATCGGGCTTGCGCGAATGCCCGACAATGTCGACACACAGCACGCTGCAAATCGAGGTCTTGTTCAGCCGCGTGTGCATGGATATTGCCCGCTACAGGATGACCTCGAGAACGACAGCCGAACGATCTCCGCAAGAGCGACGGTGATGAATTCCAATCCGGAAACTATCCTTAATTGCACTGCTTCAGCATGCGCTGCGCATCCGAACAGAGATCGTTGCGTCGCGGCTCCGACTCCCGGCGCACCGGGCGCGAAACGGCTTTTGCCTCTTTTGCCTTCGCCTTTTTTGACATGTCGGCGTTACCGGACGACGAGGCCTCACCCTTTGCAGCCGCCCTTTCCTGCTCGATTTCCGTGAAGATTTCTTCGGACGAGGCAGCAGGCCGGGACAAACTCACCCATATACCCCAGGTTATGGCCAGGAGAAACAGGCCCGCAGTCGCCGGAATCCAATACTTGCGCAATACCGCGAGCACCCCAACCCCTTGTGTGGCGGCCGGCTCCTCTGATGGGAATGGCATATCAGACTGGTCATCCAGGACAATATAGATTTCATGCTCGCGCACGTACTTGTCGGTCTTGATCCCGTAATAAGTGAACATAGCGGCGATTTCCGAACTGAGGCGCGACGCGATCTCGTAATAGGAGCGTGACACCAGAATCCTGTTGGGCTGGGCGAAACTCATCACGCGCTGGGCGGCATTGATGCCGTCGCCAACTACATTCAGCCTTCCATTCAGGTCGTTGACCACCCGGACCGGCCCGAGATTGATGCCGATGCGAACGAAGAAAAAACGTTCGGGATGCTGCTGCTGATCCTGCAGCACGCTGTCGCGTATGGTCAGCGCAACGAACAGCGCCTCCTCCGGCGCTCCCAATAGCGCAAGCGCCGCACCGTCACCGGTATCCAGTATGATGCGATCGTTTTGCGCGACATCCTTGACGGCCTCGTTGATCAAGGCGTTGAATCTATCCTTCAGCGCAATCTGGTCATCCACCGGCGCCTGGGCGTAATCGACGATATTGATGAAAATGACCGTGCAAATGGATGTTCTGTTCAAGCGCTCGCTCATGATGCCTCTAAGCTGTTCCGGGATGCAAAGGGCGCCATTTAACTACAAAAAGTGCTTGAACCGAAAGAAAATTTACAATTGAACGCCAAGATTGAACGCTGGGATATTTTCTGCGCCGTCATCGATAATTTCGGCGATATTGGCGTCTGCTGGCGCCTGGCAAGGCAACTCGCGGCTGAACATGGACTGACGGTACGGCTGTGGCTGGATGATCTTGACCGTCTGCAAGCGCTCAGCCCAGACATCGATGCCGCATGCGAATCGCAGGTTTCCCATGGCGTGGAAATCCGCCACTGGAAAGTCGACTTCGCAGAAACCGAGCCGGCCGATGTGGTCATCGAGGCATTCGGCTGCCAGTTGCCGGAGCTGTATGAAACGGCGATGGCACTAAGCGGGAAGCCGCCGGTGTGGATCAACCTCGAATACCTGAGCGCGGAAGCCTGGGTGGAAAGCTGTCACATGCTGCCCTCGCCGCATCCTCGCCTGGGTCTGACGAAATACTTCTTCTTCCCCGGATTTACCCCGGGCACAGGCGGCCTGCTGCGGGAGACCGGCTTGCTGGAAGCGCGCGATGCCTTTCGGGCGTCATCGGAAACTTTCCGGCAATCTTTCGCCTTGCCGCCTGCCGACCCGCAGGAAATCCTGGTCTCGCTGTTCTGTTACGACATTGCACCTGTCGATGAGTTACTGACTGCATGGGAGGCCTCCTCTCGCCCGGTGCGCTGCCTGCTGCCTGTCGGCAAGGCGCTGGCGCAGACTGCGCAGCATTTCGGCAAGGAGTCCCTGCAACCCGGAGATACCTTGAAGCGCGGCAATCTGACATTGCATGTGCTGCCCTTCCTGCCACAGGACGAGTACGACCGTCTGCTGTGGCTGTGCGACTGCAATTTCGTACGCGGAGAGGACTCCTTCGTCCGTGCCCAATGGGCCGCGCGTCCGCTGGTCTGGCATATCTACCCGCAGGAAGATGACGCGCACCGGCCCAAGCTCGATGCGTTTCTCGATCTGTATTGCCTACTCCTACCCGAAGATACATCCGCGGCCATGCGCAACTTTCACTTGGGCTGGAACGGCTTCGGCAAGCTTTCCTGGGAGGATTTTCTGCATAATCAGGAGGCTTTCGAGCAGAATGCCACGGCCTGGGCGAAGCACTTTTCCGAAACATCCGACCTCGCGTCTAACCTAGTGATTTTTTGTAAAAATCGGGTATAATGCGCCCCTTTTTATCCCCGAATCCGCAGGACATCAGATGAAAACAGCTCAGGAACTCCGCGTAGGTAACGTGTTTATGGTCGGCAACGACCCCATGGTCGTGCTGAAGGCCGAATACAGCAAGTCCGGCCGCAACTCTTCCGTGGTGAAGATGAAGTTCAAGAACCTGCTCACCGAATCCCCGAGCGAAGCCGTCTACCGCGCCGATGACAAGTTCGACGTCGTGGTTCTGGACAAGAAGGAAGTGACCTACTCCTACTTCGGCGATCCGATGTACGTGTTCATGGACACCGACTACAACCAGTACGAAGTCGAAGCGGAAACCATGGAAGACGCGCTGCACTTCCTGCAGGACGGCATGGAATGCGAAGTGGTGTTCTACAACGGCAAGCCGATCTCCGTAGAACTGCCGAACTCCGTCGTCCGCGAAATCACCTACACCGAACCCGCCGTCAAGGGCGACACTTCCGGCAAGGTGATGAAGCCCGCCAGGATCGCGACCGGCTTTGAACTGCCGGTGCCGCTGTTCTGCGAAATCGGCGACAAGATCGAAATCGACACCCGCACGCTGGAATACAAGAACCGCGTGAAGTAATTCATCCGCGGCATCGAGAAAAGGGGCTTCGTGCCCCTTTTTCTTTTTGCCTTACCCTGCCGTACAATGCAGGGCCGCCGCATAACGCGTGCCCAAATGAATCGTCCATACTGCCATGTCCCAACATAAAATCGATGTGCTGCTCGTCGGCGGCGGAGTAATGAGCGCCACGCTGGGCACGATGCTCGCCCGCCTCGACCCGTCACTAAAAATCGTCATGGCGGAACGCCTCGATGCCATCGCGCTGGAAAGCACCGACGGCTGGAACAATGCCGGCACCGGACACGCTGGTTATTGCGAATTGAACTACACGCCGCAGCAGGCCGATGGCAGCGTTGCCATCGCGCGTGCCTTGGCGATCAACGCATCCTTCGAAGTCTCGCTCGAGTTCTGGTCTACCCTGGTCGAGCAGAACGCGCTGCCCTCTCCACGTCATTTCATCAATCGCACGCCGCATGCGAGTTTCGTCTGGGGCGAGGCCGATGTCGCCTTCCTGCGCGAACGCCATGCAAAACTTAGTGCGCATCACCTGTTCGAGGACATGGAGTTCAGCGAGGACGCAGAAACGCTGCGTGAATGGATGCCACTCGTCATGCAGCAACGCGCAGCCGGGCAGAAGCTGGCCGCAACGCAAGTGAAATACGGTACCGACGTGGATTTCGGTGCGCTGACCCGTAGCATGGTCGCCTCGCTGCAAAAGCAGGCCAATTTCGAATTGCTGCTTAATCAGCCGGTGGATAGCCTCAAGCAACAACCCGACGGACGCTGGCGCGTGCGCATGGGCAACGGCAAGACCTTCGACGCCGGATTCGTGTTCCTCGGCGCAGGCGGCGGTGCGCTGCCGCTGTTGCAGAAATCCGGCATCCCGGAAAGCAAAGGCTACGGCGGCTTCCCCGTCAGCGGGCAATGGCTGGTGTGCAACAACCCCGACATCGCCAAACAGCATCACGCCAAGGTGTACGGCAAGGCGCCGCTGGGGGCGCCGCCGATGTCCGTGCCGCATCTCGATACGCGCATCATCGCCGGCAAGCCCGCACTGCTATTCGGCCCGTATGCCGGCTTCACCACCAAATTCCTGAAGCGCGGCTCCTTCCTCGACCTGATCGCCTCGGTCAAGCCCGACAACCTGAAATCCATGCTCGTCGCCGGTCGCGACAACATGGATTTGACCCGTTACCTGGTCAGCGAGGTTTTCCAGTCGCACAAGGAACGCGTGGACGCATTGCGCCGCTTCTTCCCCCAGGCTCAAGACAGCGAATGGACGCTCGCCAATGCCGGCCAGCGCGTGCAGGTCATCAAGCACGGCAAGCTGGAATTCGGCACGGAAGTCGTCACCGCCGCTGACGGCACACTGGCTGCGCTGCTGGGCGCCTCTCCCGGCGCTTCGGTCGCGGTACATGCGATGATGAATATCGTCGAGCGCTGCTTCAAGGATCGGATGCAGGATGCCGACTGGCAACAGCGCATGAAGGAAATGATTCCGTCCTACGGAGAATCGCTGATCGAAAACGCCGATTTGCTACGGACGGTTAGAGCACGCACGCTGAGCACGCTCGGCTTGAGTCAAAACTAGTACAAGCATTCCAGTCATTCACCGCCATCCGGCATGACGGTGCGTATCGCACGCGTCCCAATCCTGGCGCCCGTCACCTCATCCACAGCTACTGCCTTGATTTCCGTTCCCGTTTCAGCATCCAGGAAGCGCACCAACTTGCCTCCTCCCCGGTGCTGACGTCCCCATTCGCCTATCATGAACAGCACCGGCAGAAAGTCGCGACCGGCAGCAGTCAGGACATATTCCTCGCGCGGCGGATGCTCCGAGTAGCGCCGTTTTTCCAGCAAGCCCTCTTCCGTCAGCGCAGCCAGCCGCCGAGTCAACATCGTAGGAGCGATGCCCAGGCTTTTCCGAAACTGGTCAAAGCGAGTCATGCCTGCATGTGCGTCCCGCAGGATCAATAAGCTCCACGCATCGCCCGCAAAAGCCACGCTGCGCGAGATCGGGCAAGGATCATTGCAAATATTTTCACTGTTCATACTATTTTGATAGTGACTATTTCCCAAATAGGTAGTATTGTTACTTTCAAATTGATAGTAACACTTTGATGATGAGCAATCTACCATAGATGGAGAATTGGATTATGAGCAAGAACGATAGGGGCGTCGCCCTGGTTACAGGCGCATCTTCTGGCATAGGCGAAGCCACGGCGGTGCGGCTTGCGAAAGCGGGGTACAAGGTCTACGGCACCAGCAGGCGTGGGGGCCAGGCGGGCCGGCGATCCTATGAAATGCTATCTCTCGACGTCACCAGCGATGAATCTGTCGAAGCCGCTGTCAGTGAGTTGATGCAACGGGAAGGCCGTATCGACCTGCTCGTGAACAACGCCGGCTTCAGTGTCGCTCCCGCCGGTGCGGAAGAGGCTTCGATCCAGCAAGCCCAGTCGATCTTCGATACCAACTTCCATGGGATCGTCCGGATGACGCGTGCCGTTGTACCCCATATGCGACGCCAAGAAAGTGGCCGCATCATCAACATCGGCTCCGTACTGGGTTTCTTGCCGGCGCCGTACATGGCCCTGTATGCCGCAACCAAGCATGCGGTCGAAGGCTACTCGGAATCGCTCGACCACGAGCTGCGCACGCGGGGGATCCGGGTCTCCATCATCCAGCCTGCCTATACCAGGACGGCATTCGAATCGAACTTGCTGGAACCCGACGTGAAACTCGATGAGTATCGTGAGATTCGTATGGCATTAGCCAAGAAGGTGACGGAGGTAGTTGAAGCCGGAGACGATCCTGTCATCGTGGCCGAAGTTGTGCTGAAAGCCGCTATCGCGGTTCGTCCGAAAATCAGATACACCGCAGGCAGTCTCGCTTTCCGCCTGCGCATTCTTCGAAGATTCGCGCCCGCATTTCTGGTGGATGCCGGGGTTCGCAAGGATCTGCGGCTCGACGCGCCATTATAGAAAATGCTTATGAAACTCGACTTTCGGACTCTCGCGATACTGACATCGTTCGTATTCTTCTCGTTGGCGCTCACCTGGATGCTTGCGCCCAATCTCCTGCTCTCCAATTGGGGCGTCGAATCCTCATCCCCAGTCGGATTGGTTGGCCGGCGTGGGGCAGCACTGTATGCGGGATTGGGCGTCATGTTCTTTTCGGCAAGATACGCGGAGCCATCGCCAGCCCGCTCGGCCTTGCTCGGAGGAGCTGTCGTCACGTGTCTGGTGCTCGCCGCTCTTGGAGTCTTTGAGTTCGCCACCGGCCATGCCGAGGTTGGCATCCTGACGGCCGTCTTTATCGAAATCGCACTTGTGCTGGCGTTTCTAACAGTCCGTTTCAAGGAATTGGCTGTCCTCTCAGCCCCAGACGGAACAGCAAACGCATTCGGCAAAAAGACAAGGATGAAATAATGAAAGCACTGATCTTGAAACGTTATAGCAAGGCTGACCAGATTGCGTTCGCCGACATTCCCAGGCCTGCGATCCAGCCGGACGAAATGCTCGTCCAGGTCCACGCCGTTGGCTTGAACCCAATCGACTACATGATCCCGAAAGGAACGTTCAAGCCCATCCTCCGGTTTCGGCTACCAATCACAATGGGCAGCGATCTGGCGGGTGTCGTGGTGGAGGTGGGAAGCCGGGTGACGCGCTTCAAGCCGGGAGATTCCGTTTTCGCCAGTACCTTCGACCTCGGCACTGGAGCGCTCGCGGAATTTGCTGCCGTCCCCGAGAGCGCTGCCGCGATCAAGCCGGAAAATCTGGACTTCGTGCAAGCGGCCTCGATCCCGATGGTCGGACTCACTTCGTGGCAAGCGCTCAAAGAGCGGGCAAACCTCCAGCCCGGCCAGAAGGTGTTCATTCCCGCAGGTGCGGGAGGCATAGGCACATTCGCGATCCAGCTCGCAAAACATCTCGGAGCGAAGGTGGGGACGACCACCAGTACAGGTAACGTGGACCTGGCTCGGAGCCTCGGAGCCGATGAGGTGATCGATTACAAAAAGCAGGAATTCGAGGATGTACTGCAAGACTACGATGTGGTGCTGGGCACCGTCAGGGGCGACGGGATCGAAAAGTCACTTCAAATTTTGAAGCCCAACAGCAGGGTCGTCTCGCTCATCGGCCCGCCGGACGCTGCGTTCGCTCGTGCCAGGGGCATGAACTTCTTCATGACATTCGTGTTCGGGTTGATAAGCGGCAAGATCATTCGCCAAGCCAGGAAACGCGGTATCGAGTACTCATTCCTGTTCGCACATCCTGACGGTCGCCAGCTCGCAGAAATCGGTGTGCTTCTCGAAGCGGGACGCATCCGTCCGGTGATCGACAAGGTATTTCCGTTCGATCAAGCAAAAGAGGCACTTGCCTATCTCGAAAAAGGCCGGGCCAAGGGGAAGGTCGTTGTGCAAATGGCTAAAGATATGACCGTACCCTGAGGAATACGAATCCTGTGATAGTCATCTAGTCTGAGGACTCAATTTTTAACAAGGATTCGTTCCGACCATTTTGCCCTTGCAACACATCCATATTTCCAGAATAATGGAAATATGGATAACGTCATCGCAGTCAAAATCTTCGCATCCCTCGCCCAGGAATCCCGCCTGGGTCTGTTCCGTTTATTGGTGCAAGCCGGACCGGAAGGCCTTTCCGCCGGCAGCATCGCCGAACGGTTGGGAATGCCCTCCAGCACGCTCTCGTTCCACCTGAAAGAACTCTCCCACGCCGGCGTTGTACAGTCACGCCAGGCCGGGCGCTTCATCTATTACTCGGCCGATTTCGCAACCATGAATGCGCTGATCGGCTTCCTCACCGAAAACTGCTGCGGCGGCCAGCCGCAGGAGTGCTGTACTCCCCTCGTCCAGATACAGGCGAAATCATCATGAAACGCATGCACATCCACGTCTCCGTGGACAACCTCGCGCAGAGCATCGGCTTCTACAGTCAGCTGTTCGGCGCGCAGCCGAGCGTACAAAAGCCGGACTACGCCAAGTGGATGCTGGACGACCCGCGTGTGAATTTCGCGATCAGCCAGCGTGGCGAGAAGCCAGGCCTGAACCACCTTGGCATCCAGGCGGAAAACGACGGCGAACTGGCCGAGATCAAGACGCGTCTCGATGCAGCGGATATGGCCGTGCTGACCGAAACAGGCACCACCTGCTGCTACGCCAAGTCGGACAAGCACTGGGTGCAGGATCCTTCCGGCATTGCCTGGGAAACCTACCATACGCTGGACAGCGCGCCGACGTTCAACACGCCGGAAGCGGCCAGCCCGTGCTGCGTGCCGTCGGCGGAAACCATTTCCTTCTCGCCACGCAAGAAGGCGTCCTGTGGCTGATCCGCGTATCGGCGCGTTCGAGCGCAACCTGACCTGGTGGGTGGCCGGCTGCATCGTGGTCGGCATCCTGCTGGGTAAACTGGCCCCTGACGTGTTTCGGGCCATAGGCAGCCTCAAAGTAGCGGAGGTCAATCTGCCGGTAGCGGTACTGATCTGGCTGATGATCATTCCCATGCTGCTCAAGATCGACCTCGCGGCGATGGGCGAAGTCGCACAACACGCGCGCGGCATCGGCGTCACGCTGGGGATCAACTGGCTGGTCAAGCCGTTTTCGATGGCACTGCTGGCGTGGCTGTTCATCGGCCACTGGTTTGCGCCCATGCTGCCTGCGGAGCAGATCGACAGCTATATCGCCGGGTTGATCCTGCTCGCTGCGGCGCCGTGCACGGCGATGGTGTTCGTGTGGAGCAGCCTGTGCGATGGGGAACCAAAATTCACGTTGTCACAGGTGGCGATCAACGACGTCATCATGCTGTTTGCCTTTGCGCCCATCGTCGCGCTGCTGCTGGGCTTGTCCAGCATCGTGGTGCCATGGGAGACGCTGGCGATTTCCGTCGGGCTGTTTATTGTGGTGCCGGTTGTCATCAGCCAGCTCTGGCGCAAGCTACTGCTGTCGAGCGGCGGCGAAGAACGTCTGCAAGGCACACTAAAAAGAATGCATCCGATCTCGCTCTCGGCGCTGCTGGTCACGCTGGTGCTGCTGTTCGCATTCCAGGGCCCGCAGATTCTGGCGCAGCCGCTGATCATCGCGCTACTCGCCGTGCCCATCCTGATTCAAGTCTACTTCAACGCCGGCCTCGCCTACTGGCTGAACCGCAAGTTCAAGGTCGCGCACTGCGTCGCCGGTCCGTCGGCGCTGATCGGCGCATCCAATTTTTTCGAGCTGGCCGTGGCGACGGCGATTGCGCTGTTCGGCTTCGAGTCCGGCGCAGCACTCGCCACCGTCGTCGGCGTACTGATCGAAGTCCCGGTGATGCTTTCCGTGGTCACCATTGTTAACCGCTCCCGCAACTGGTACGAGACAACATGAACATTCTCTTTCTCTGCACCGGCAACTCCTGCCGTTCCATCCTTGCCGAAGCGACATTCAATGCCCTTGCTCCCGCCGGAATGCGCGCGGTAAGCGCAGGCAGCAAACCTGCCGGCTACGTGCATCCCCGCTCGCTTGCATTATTGGCGAAGGAAGGCATTCCGACAGAAGGCTATTACAGCAAGTCGTGGGACGATCTTCCCGCCGTACCGGACATCGTGATCACGGTATGCGGCAACGCGGCTGGCGAAACCTGCCCTGCTTATCTGACGCCGGCGATTCGGGCGCACTGGGGAGTGGAAGACCCGGCCAAGGCGACGGGCACCGAAACCGAGATCGATGCGGCATTCGAGAAGGCTTATCGGCTGCTGCGTCGACGTATAGAAGCCTTTCTCAAACTGCCGATCGATGAACGTCTGCACGATAAGGCCGGGCTGGAACGGCAGCTGAACGCAATCCATGCAGCTGCCGATTAAGCACCTGTTTCACCACGCAGACGTTTTCTCCGCACGCAAAAAATAAATTCGGACCTTAAGCACCAATTAAGTTTGGCCTCCTATCCTGCATGCGTCATTCATGCAAAAGGAGGTGGTCATGTTTTCACCCGACAAGTTTTCCATCGCAGCCACGTTACTGACAGCGACACTCGTCGCACAGCCGGCACTGGCGCAAACCCCTGAGCAAACCCTCGCCGATTTAAAAGCATCCGCGCAGACCGAACCCGGCTTCAAAGGATTTTCCGCCGCGCGCGGCGAGCAGTTCTTCAAATCCACCCATGGCGGCGACTGGAGCTGCTCCACCTGCCATACGCAGAATCCCGCCGCACCAGGCAAGCACACCAAAACCGACAAGCCGATCAAACCGCTGGCGCCTGCTGCCAACGCCGAGCGCTTCACCGATCCGGCCAAGGTGGAAAAGTGGTTCAAGCGCAACTGCAACGATGTACTGAACCGCGCCTGCACGCCGTTGGAGAAGGGCGATGTGCTGACCTTTCTGCTGTCCGTTCCCAAATGAAGGAGATTGCCATGCGTAAACATATTCTGACCGCCATATCCCTCTTCGCCATGCTCTCTGCGTCGGGCGTCCAGGCTTCAGGCGAAGTCTTCACGGCCACCAACCCGAAATGGAAGAGTGAGTGCGCTTCCTGCCACATCGCCTACCCGGCGCGCCTGTTGCCAGCAGAATCCTGGCGTGCCCTGATGGGCGGACTGGACAAGCATTTCGGCACCGACGCCAGCGTGGATGCGGTGACGAACGCAGAAATCCTGGCATTTCTGGAAAAGAACGCCAGCCGCCGCAAACCGGAGCCCGTCGCAAAACCGATCCTGCGCATCACCGAAACCCGCTGGTACATCAAGGAGCACGATGAAGTCGCCGCGCGTACCTGGAAAGACCCGCGGGTAAAAAGCGCAGCCAATTGCGCCGCCTGTCATACCAAGGCGGAAAACGGTGACTTCA
>DATHWE010000164.1:0-6683 GCA_035460905.1 Methylophilaceae bacterium
CAGGCACATCGCAACTTGTCCGGCGCGCGTCAGCCAGCCCTGCTTGACGCAATATTGATGGCGGCCGGGATCGCTCGCCACGCGCGCGCGGCCGTTGTCGATTTCGATGCGGCTGATGCCCAGCGGGCCGGGGACGTCCAGTGTGCGTTTTTGCGCGAGGCTGAGCGTGGCGTAGACCTGATCCCCGGCGCGGATGCGTAGTTTGCCGGCCGGCTCGTTGTGCCACAGCGTGACAAACAGCAAGGCAACCGTTGCTGTGCCGAGCACAAGTACCAGCCAGTCGCCCGGCAGCGGTTTAGGGAACGATGTCCAGCGCGACATTTTTATCGATGAATTGCAGGCGCTGCTGCATCGCGGCGGTGAGATGAATTCCGCCTTGCGCGTCGATCAGCATGGCGTGCGCGATGCCCATCTGCCTAGCCGCCTCGCGCCAGCCCGCGCCGGACAGGAAAATCGGTTTGGAGGCTACGTCGGAAAGTGTGCCGGCATGCGAGTTGGGGGGCACGAGGATGCTCACCGCCTGTACGCCTTGCGCCGGCTCGCCGGTGCGCGGATCGAGTACGTGGCAATAGCGCTTTCCGTCCAGTTCGAAATAGCGCTGGTAATCGCCAGAGGTGCCTATGGCCCAGCCGTCCGGCAACTCCACCGAGGCGACGGGGCCGGGCTGGCGGGGATGCTGGATGCCGACGCGCCATGGGCGGTCGCCGTGTCGGCCGATGGCGATGATGTTGCCGCCGATATTGATCAGCGCGCCTTTCACATGCTGCTGGCGCAGGTAGTTCGCCGCTAAGTCGAGCGACCAGCCTTTGGCGTAGCCGCCGAGATCCAGCCGAATGGCTGGATTGCGGCTTCTGGCCTGGCCGTTTTCGATGACAATGTCGGTCATTTGCGGGTTGGCAGTCACCCATTTTCGGATGTCGGCCGGATCTGGCCGTACCGGCTTGAATTCGTCGCCCTGGAAGCCCCAGGTCTGGATCAAGTGTCCGATGGCCGGGTTGAACAGCCCGCCGGACTGCTGCGACAGCCGCGTTGCATCGGTCAGGATGCCGGCGAGTTCCGGCGAGATTTCCGTCGGTTTTCCCCCGGCAAATGCGCTATTCAGCCGGTCGAGCTCGCTGCCGGCTTTCCAGGCGTGGAGCTGGTCGTGCAGGCGCTGGAATTCCTGCAATACATGGTTGGAGAGTTCGCGCGCGCGTTCTTCGGACTCGCCGTAGATGCTGATGTCGACCAGCGTGCCGAAGACGTAGGACTGCGATTGGTGCGACTGTTCGCGCCCGCAGCCGGCGAGCGCCAGCACGACAGCCAGCAGGAAAAATCTATACCAGGCGCTCAAGCGCATCGACGAACAGGGCCGCCGGATTGCAGTCGGTCTGCGCGGCGATTTCGACCATGCCGGTGGGGCTGGTGACGTTGATTTCGGTGAGATGGTCGCCAATCACATCGAGGCCGACCAGGAACAGGCCTTCCTTCTTCAGCTCGACGCCCACGGCGGTCGCGATTTCGCGGTCGCGCGTGGATAGCGGCTGTGCCACGCCCTTGCCGCCAGCCGCCAGGTTGCCGCGTGTTTCACCCGCCTTGGGGATGCGTGCCAGTGCGTATGGTAGTGGTTCGCCGTCGATAATGAGGATGCGCTTGTCGCCGGCCTTGATCTCCGGCAGGTAGCGCTGCGCCATCACGGTGCGGCGCTCGTAGTGCGTGATGGTTTCGAGAATGACGCCGATATTGTGGTCTTCGCGATGCAGACGGAACACGCCGCTGCCGCCCATGCCATCCAGCGGCTTGACCACGATGTCGCCTTCGTCTTCCAGAAACTGGCGGATCGCGGCGATGTGGCGCGTGACAAGGAAAGGTGGGGCGAATTGCGGGAAGCGTGCCACCGAGAGCTTCTCGTTCCAGTCGCGGATAGCGCGCGGACGATTGAGCACGCATGCGCCCTGATTTTCGGCCAGTTCCAGCAGATAGGTACTGTAGATGTATTCGGTGTCGAACGGCGGATCCTTGCGCATCAGCAGCGCGTCGAAATCCGTGGGCGCATGCAGCGTTTTTTCACCCAACGAGAACCACTCGGGCCCTTCGCTGAAGCAGAATTCGGAGGTTTGAATCAACGCGGTTCCGCTACGCAGAATGAGGTCGTCCTGTTCCGCGACGAACAATTCGTGGCCGCGCTCGGCAGCCTCTCGCATGATCGCAAGGCTGGTGTCCTTGGCGGTTTTCAGGCTTTCAAGTGGGTCGAGGATGAATGCGAGCTTCATGGGGCCAGCCTCATGCAGCTATTTCGAGCGGTGCCGTTTCTTCCAGTTCGATGGCGGCGGCCAGCAGTGCCAGCCGCGCAATCACGCCGTAGGCATAGAAACGGTTGGGTGCGGCATCCGGTCTGCCGGCGCAGTCGGGAAGAGAGCAGGCAGTATCGAACGCCAGCGGTACGAAGTGCATGCCTGGCGCATTGAGGTTCTCGTCGATGCCGCGACTGGTATGTACTCGGTAGAAGCCACCCAGCACGTAATGATCCATCATGTAGACCACCGGCTCGGCCACGGCTTCATTGATATTTTCGAAGGTGTAGACGCCTTCCTGAATGATGACTTCCTGGACTTGCAATCCTTCTTTGATGACCGACATCTTGTTACGTTGCTTGCGGTTGAGTCCGCGCACGTCATCCGGGCTTTTCACCGTCATGATGCCCATGCCGTAAGTGCCGGCGTCGGCTTTCACGATGACGAAAGGATCCTGCTCGACGCCGTATTCGCGATACTTTGCGCCCATGCGCGACAGTAGATCGGAAACCTGTGATGCCAGGCAGTCTTCACCGACGCGCTCATGGAAATTGATCATGCCGCAACTGGCGAACATCGGGTCAACCAGCCACGGATCGATGCCGATCAATTCCGCGAAATCGCGTGCAACACGGGTGTAGGCCGCAAAATGGCGCGATTTACGGCGCACTGCCCAGCCCGCGTGCAGCGGCGGGATCATCGATTGTTCAAGTCCTTGCAGGATATCGGGGATGCCGCCGGAAAGATCGTTATTGAGCAGGATCGCGCATGGATCAAAATCGTCCAGTACCAGTCGGTTGCCGATACGCTTTACCGGTTCCAGCACAAGTTCGCCGCCATGCGGCAGTGGCAGGCGAGTGATTTCGGTAATCTCGGGCGAAATGCTGCCGATGCGGATTGTCAGGCCAGCTTGGCGCAGGATGTTGGTCAGCGCGGCAACATTCTGCAGGTAGAAGGTATTGCGTGTGTGATTCTCCGGTACCAGCATGAAGCGCTGCGCCGAGGGGCACACTTTTTCGACTGCCGACATCGCGGCCTGCACGCACAACGGCAGGAAGTCGGGACTAAGATTGTTGAAGCCGCCCGGAAACAGATTGGTATCGACTGGTGCCAGCTTGAAGCCGGCATTGCGCAGGTCAACCGAGGCATAAAATGGCGTGCCGTGTTCCAGCCATTGGGTGCGCAACCAGTATTCGATGCGCGGCATCGCGTCGAGAATGCGCTGTTCAAGTTCCAGGAGAGGGCCGTTGAGTGCGGTAGTCAGATGAGGGACCATAGTCCGCTGATTGTAGCGCAAAAAAAATGCGGGCCGAGGCCCGCAGAGGGAGGAGAAAGAGAAATAAAACTGAACAAAGAACATGAAGCAGTTTCAATAGTTGACAAGCATTTAGCATGCCATAAATTAATTCACCTTATTTTCAATAAGTTATGAGATGCATGGCAAGGGTGAGAAAGCTGGCTGCACACGATTGGTGCATAGGTGCATAAAAATGTTCGCCAACCGTAGTAGCCGATGGATAGATCATCGACTGTCCACTGGCGGATAACGTCTGCGACTCAATTTCCATGAGTATGGTTTTAATAGCCAATAAAAAAGCGGGCACTTTCGTGCCCGCTTTCCGTGTTGCTTGTTACTGCGTTAGTACTTAGTAGTTATAAGCACGTTCGCCGTGGTCGGTTGTGTCCAGACCTTCGCGTTCCGCTTCTTCGGTGACGCGCAGGCCGATCACGATATCGACGACCTTGAAGGCGATGAAGGCTACGACTGCGGACCAGACGACTGCGGTGCCGACAGCCCAGCCTTGAGCGATCAGTTGTGCGCCCATGTCGAACTCGGCTGCGCCGTTGGCAACGTAGTCGTACCAGCTGGTGCCGCCCAGAGCGGGGCTGGCGAAAACGCCGGTTGCCATCGCACCGAAGATCCCGCCGATAGCGTGTACGCCGAATACGTCGAGTGCATCGTCGTAACCCAGCATGTATTTCACCTTGGCAACAAAGAAGTAGCACAGCGGGGAAACCAGCAGACCAATCACGATGGAACCCATCGGGCCGACGAAACCGCAAGCCGGGGTGATTGCCACCAGGCCTGCAACGGCGCCGGAAGCGGCACCCAGCATGGAGGGCTTGCTCTTGCCGAACCATTCGACCAGAACCCAGGACATCGTTGCAGCGCCGGTAGCCAGCATGGTGTTCAGGAATACCATTGCGGTCAGGCCGTTGGCTTCCAGGTTGGAACCGGCGTTGAAGCCGAACCAGCCCACCCACAGCATGGCAGCACCGACCATGGTCAGGGCCATGCTATGCGGATGCAGCGCTTCCTTGCCGTAGCCGAGGCGTTTGCCCAGCATCAGTGCGCCTACCAGGCCGGCGATGCCGGCATTGATGTGCACCACGGTGCCGCCTGCGAAGTCGAGAGCACCCTTCTGGAACAGCCAGCCTGCGGTAGCGCCTGCTGCAGCGCCAGCTTCAGCAGAGGTGTAAGCGTCAGGACCTGCCCAGTACCACACCATGTGTGCAAGCGGCAGATAGGAGAACGTGAACCACAGCACCATGAACAGCAGTACGGCGGAGAACTTCATGCGTTCAGCGAAGGCGCCGACGATCAGGGCCGGGGTGATGGCAGCGAACGTGAGTTGGAACACGACATACACGTATTCCGGAATCACGACGCCCTTGCTCCAGGTGGCAGCGACAGACTCAGGAGTAATGCCGGACAGGAAGGCCTTGGAGAGGCCGCCGAAGAAGGCGTTACCCTCGGTGAAGGCAACACTGTAGCCATACAGCGCCCAGAGCACTCCCAGCAGCGAGAAGATCACGAAGACCTGCATCAGCACGGACAGCATGTTCTTGGAGCGCACCATGCCGCCGTAGAACAACGCCAGGCCGGGAATGGTCATCAGCGTAACCAGTGCGGTGGCAACCAGCATCCAGGCGGTGTCGCCCTTGTCAGGTGTAGGAGCGGCGGCAGCTTCTTCTGCAGGTGCCGCTTCAGCCGGAGCTGCTTCAACAGGGGCCGCTTCAGGAGCTGCGACATCTGCGGCAGGGGCTGCTTCAACGGTAGCGGCGGGAGCTGCTTCCGGCATTGCTTCTTCGGCATAACCCAGGGCGGAAAAGCCCAGTGCGCCGAAGCTCAGTGCGCCAACCAAGGCGAACATCGAAAAAATACGCTTCATGGTGTTCTCCCTTAGAGCGCGTCCGGACCGGTTTCGCCGGTGCGGATACGATAAACTTGTTCGAGATCGAAGATGAAAATCTTGCCGTCGCCGATTTTGCCGGTGCTGGCGGATTTTTCTATCGCTTCGATCACCTGGTCGAGCATGTCATCCTTGATGGCAGCTTCCAGCTTGACCTTGGGAAGGAAGTCGACGACATATTCGGCACCGCGATACAGTTCGGTGTGCCCCTTTTGCCGACCAAAGCCCTTGACCTCGGTGACTGTGATGCCCTGCACGCCAATGGCGGAGAGAGCTTCACGCACTTCGTCAAGCTTGAATGGCTTGATGATAGCGGTGACAAATTTCATTTAAGTCTCCTGTTATAGAGTAGTAATAAGGCGCGGGCCGGGTTGCGCATCCGGCCCGTGCCGAGGTGCTACAAAATTAGAACAGCTTTTGTACGAAGACGGTGAATTGGCCGTCACGCATTTCATCCGGCCAGAAGTCCTTGTCGGCATTGTTGTCTGTCCAGTGGCCGCCAACCTTGACGCCATTGCTCCAGGCCTTGGTTACGCCGATCTTCCAGTCTTCGTAGTCATATTCATCGTTATCCACGCCGCCGACTTCACCGTCGAACATGAAGGAGCCTGCGTGCAGGTTAATGGTAAAGCCGCTTTCTCCCAAGGGGATGTCGGCATTGGCTTCCCAGTACATCGTGCCTTCGGCGTCGTCAAAGCCCCAGGCTTCGTCCGAAACGGCATATGACAGCTTGGTATTAACCCACTTATAGCTCAGAGCGCCATAGACTTCGGTTGCATCGGTATCGGCAAACCCGTCATTGCCAGTACCAGGATAGACATATTGCAGCAAACCGACGTTGTAGCCGATGCCGGTGTCGCCGAATGTGCTGGCGTAACCACCGTACAGGTCGAGCTCGAGGCTGTTCGAGTCCATGTAGTCATAATCGGTGGTCCAGCTGACGTTGGATGCCCATGCGCCTGCATAGAAACCGCTGGAGTGAGCGTAATCCACGCCGCCCTGCAATGCAGCTGCCTCGTCGGTTTGGGTCATGCCGCGCCAAACATACTGGCTGAACAAGCCGATGTTATATGTAACGGTATGAGGGGATGCCGGCTCGGCTGCGGCAGGAGCTGCGGCTGCTTCTTCGGCAAGCGCCATGCCCGGAGTAACGAAACCTGCTCCCAGCAAAGCGATTAGTAGAATTGATTTACGCATGGTGCACCCTTTCAATTGG
>DATHWE010000165.1:0-4155 GCA_035460905.1 Methylophilaceae bacterium
CCAATTGAAAGGGTGCACCATGCGTAAATCAATTCTACTAATCGCTTTGCTGGGAGCAGGTTTCGTTACTCCGGGCATGGCGCTTGCCGAAGAAGCAGCCGCAGCTCCTGCCGCAGCCGAGCCGGCATCCCCTCATACCGTGACTTACAACGTCGGCCTGTTCAGCCAGTACATTTGGCGCGGCATGACGCAAACCGATGAAGAACTGGCCCTGCAAGGCGGTATCGACTATGCACATGCCAGCGGCTTCTATGCCGGCGCATGGGCATCCAATGTCAACTGGACCACGGATGGCGGTTATCAAGAATCCAACAGCATAGAACTTGACCTGTACGGCGGCTATGCCAACACTATTGGCGAAACCGGCATCGGCTATAACGTCGGCGTTTTGCAATATCTATATCCGGGTAGCGATGTGGATGGCGCTCCCGACACGAATGCAACGGAAGTCTATGGCGGCTTGAGCTACAAGTGGTTTAACACCAAGCTGTCTTACGCTGTTTCCGATGAAGCCTGGGGCTTCGACGATGCCGAAGGTTCTATGTACTGGGAAGCCAATGCCGACATCCCTATCGGTGAAACCGGCCTGACCGTCAATCTTCACTACGGTGTATTCAAGTTCGATGGCGAGTTCCTGGGCGTCGACAACGACGAATACGACTATGACGACTGGAAGATCGGCCTGACCAAGGCATGGAGCAACGGGGTTAAGGTCGGCGGCTACTACACCGACAACGACTCTGATGATGATTTCTGGCTACTGAAGGAACAAACCGAAGGCCAATTCACCGTCTTCGTACAAAAGCTGTTCTAATTTTGCAGCACCCCGGTGGCGGACCGGATGCGCAACCCGGTCTGCACCTTAATTACTACTCTATAACAGGAGACTTAAATGAAATTTGTCACCGCTATCATCAAGCCTTTCAAGCTTGACGAAGTGCGTGAAGCCCTCTCCGCCATTGGCGTGCAGGGCATCACCGTCACCGAGGTCAAGGGCTTTGGTCGGCAAAAGGGGCACACCGAGCTGTATCGCGGTGCTGAATACGTCGTCGACTTCCTTCCCAAGGTCAAGCTGGAAGCTGCCATCAAGGATGACATGCTCGACCAGGTGATTGAAGCAATAGAAAAATCAGCCAGCACCGGCAAAATCGGCGACGGCAAGATTTTCATCTTCGATCTCGAACAAGTTTATCGTATCCGCACCGGCGAAACCGGTCCGGATGCGCTGTAAGGGAGAACACCATGAAGCGTATTTTTTCGATGTTCGCCTTGGTTGGCGCACTGAGCTTCGGCGCCCTCGGCTTTTCCGGCCTGGGTTATGCCGAAGAAGCAATGCCGGAAGCAGCACCCGCTGCGACCGCTGAAGCCGCACCCGCTGCTGAAGTTGCGGCTCCTGCCGAGGCTGCACCGGCTGAAGTAGCACCTGCAGAAGCCGCACCGGCTGAAGCTGCTGCCCCGACGCCTGACAAGGGCGATACTGCCTGGCTGCTGGTTGCCACCGCACTGGTCACGTTCATGATCATCCCCGGCCTGGCGCTGTTCTACGGCGGCATGGTGCGTTCCAAGAACATGCTGTCGGTGCTGATGCAGGTGTTTGTGATCTTCTCGATGATATCAGTGCTGTGGGCCATCTATGGCTACAGTATTGCCTTCACCGAGGGCAATGCCTTCTTCGGCAGCCTGTCCAAGGCCTTCCTCTCCGGCGTAACCCCCGAGTCCGTAGCGGCTACCTGGAGCAAGGGCGTGGTGATTCCGGAATACGTGTACATCGCGTTCCAGCTGACTTTTGCCGCCATCACCCCGGCGCTGATCGTCGGTGCCTTCGCCGAGCGCATGAAGTTCTCTGCCGTGCTGCTGTTCATCGCACTGTGGTTCACCTTCTCCTATCTGCCTATCGCCCACATGGTTTGGTACTGGGCAGGTCCTGACGCTTATACCTCTGCAGAAGCCGGTGCTGCTGCCGGTGCTACCGCCGGCTGGTTGTTCCAGAAGGGCGCGCTCGACTTTGCAGGCGGCACAGTGGTGCACATCAACGCCGGTATCGCCGGCCTGGTTGGCGCCATCATGCTGGGCAAGCGCCTGGGTTATGGCAAGGAAGCACTGCATCCGCATAGCATGACGCTGACCATGGTCGGCGCCGCGATGCTGTGGGTGGGTTGGTATGGCTTCAATGCCGGTTCCAACCTGGAAGCCAACGGCCTGACCGCAATGGTGTTCCTGAACACCACGCTGGCCACCGCTGCCGCCACGATGTCCTGGGTGCTGGTCGAATGGTTCGGCAAGAGCAAGCCCTCCATGCTGGGTGCCGCTTCCGGCGCCGTTGCCGGCCTGGTGGCGATCACCCCGGCCTGCGGTTTCGTCGGCCCGATGGGCGCGATCGTGATCGGCTTGCTGGTTTCCCCGCTGTGCTACTACTTCGTAGCCAAGGTGAAATACATGCTGGGCTATGACGATGCACTCGACGTGTTCGGCGTGCACGCGATCGGCGGTATCTTCGGCGCGATGGCAACCGGCGTGTTCGCCAGCCCCGCTCTGGGTGGTACCAGCTGGTACGACTACGTTGCCAACGCCGCTGCCGAATTCGACATGGGCGCGCAACTGATCGCCCAAGGCTGGGCCGTCGGCACCTCCATCGTATGGTCCGCTGTCGTCGCCTTCATCGCCTTCAAGATCGTCGATATCGTGATCGGCCTGCGTGTCTCCGAAGAAGCGGAACGCGAAGGTCTGGACACGACCGACCACGGCGAACGTGCTTACAACTACTAAGCACTGACGCAGTAAAAGCAACACAAAAAGCGGGCACGAAAGTGCCCGCTTTTTTATTGGTTAATGGTGGATGTGGAAGCCGTGCTGCAAAGGCGAATGCCCGCTATCATCAGCCTCCGTAACTTCCTTCGTTAAGCGTCGTCTTTCAGAGATAGTCGACGCGCGCCCAAGCGGGTCGCGTGCCAGCCGAGATGGCCGTAATACCCAAGCGCCGCCTCGTTATCCAGATCGACCAGCAGTTGCGCGCGCGTCGCTCCGCGCGACTTGGCCCAGGCCAGCGCCGACTCCAGCAGTTTTCTGCCGACGCCTTGGGCACGCCACGCTTCGTCTATCACCATATCCTCGATCCATGCGGAGTACGCGCCTTCGGCCGTCGAAACCACCAGTTGCGCACTGACCATGCCGATGATTCTTCCCGAACTGTCGCACGCCGTCATGACAACACCGCGCTCGGATTCCGAAATCAAACGCTGCAATCCTTGCGACTGCTTTTCCGGGTCGGCATGAAAATCCTGCTCAATGCCGAACAATACCTTGAGCAGCTCGACGAGTTGCGGCACATCCTCTATCGTCGCCGCACGCAATGAAAACGATGTACTCACTCCTAAACCCCCGCCGGATGATCGTAATGAATGCCAAGGTAGTGCTCGAGTGGTTTGGGGTCTTTTTCGCTCATGACCGGATTGTTTCATGGGAGACAGAGTTAAACATCCATTGCACCAACCTTCCCGGTCGAGGAATTAAACCGAACATTTTGATGCACTATCGCACCACTGGCGTGCACTTCACTTTTTCCGCATTACCCTGAAAATCCATAACTTGTTGAAAATTATTGAAATCCATATTTGGCATACTAAATGCTAATTAAAAACCGAAACTGTTTCATCTCTTTGTTCGGTTTTTATTTCTCCTTCTCCTCCCTCTGCGGGCCTCGGCCCGCATTTTTTTTGCGCTACAATCGCAAGACTATGGTTCCTCATCTCACCACCGCCCTCAACGGCCCGCTTCTCGATCTTGAACAGCGCATCCTTGATGCCATGCCGCGCATTGAATACTGGCTGCGTACGCAATGGCTGGAGCACGGCACGCCATTCTATGCATCGGTCGACCTGCGCAATGCCGGCTTCAAGCTGGCCCCGGTTGACACCAACCTATTTCCCGGCGGCTTTAACAATTTGAGCCCCGACTTCTTGCCGCTCAGCGTGCAAGCGGCGATGTCTGCAGTGGAAAAGGTTTGCCCGAAAGCGCAACATTTCATGCTGGTGCCGGAAAATCACACGCGCAATACCTTCTATTTGCAAAACGTCGCGGCGCTGACCAATATCCTGCGGCAGGCCGGGCTGACAGTACGCATCGGCAGCATTTCGCCGGAAATCACCGAAGTCACCC
>DATHWE010000166.1:0-10001 GCA_035460905.1 Methylophilaceae bacterium
GCGGTCACCACGCGTCACGGCATCAAGAACATCGAGAAACGCCTGGGCAAGCGCACCGTCACGACCGGTTGCGGGCAAGGCACGATGTTCGGCAACCTGATGGAGGAAATCGACCATATCAAGCTGCCGCACGATGTCGAACTGACCGAGGAAACGCTGCAGGCCCTGCTGGAAAACGTGCGCCATTACGACAGCCTGTACAAGAAAGCCGGCGCATTGCACGGCTGCGCGCTCGCCAAGGGATCCGAAATCCTCTATTACGTCGAAGACGTGGGTCGCCATAATGCCGTGGATGCGATTGCCGGCATGATGTGGCTGGACGGAATCGACGGCCACGACAAGATTTTCTACACCACCGGACGACTCACTAGCGAAATGGTCATCAAGGCCGCGCAGATAGGCGTGCCCTTCCTCGTATCGCGCTCCGGCCTCACCCGCATGGGCTGGGAAATCGCACAAAAGGTGGGCATCACCATGCTGGGCCGCGCGCAGGGCCGGCATTTCCTGCTGTTCACTGGCGCGGAACGCTTCCGCCACGCGGAAATCGAGACAACAGCATGAAGGTGACGGGCATCGTACTTGCCGGCGGCATGGGCCGACGCATGGGCGGCGTGGATAAAGGCCTGGTGCCTTTCCAGGGCAAGCCTCTGGTGGCGCATGTGCTGGAGCGCCTGCGGCCGCAGGTCGACGAAATCCTGGTCAACGCCAATCGCGAAACCGACACTTATACCAAGTTCGGCTACCCCGTCGTTTCCGACGCCATCGGCGGCTTCGCCGGACCGCTGGCTGGGCTGCATTGCGGCATGACTGCGGCCACCACCGAACTGGTCGCTACCGTTCCCTGCGACTCCCCTTTTCTTCCCGCCGACCTGATAGCCCGCCTGCTGCAAGCCCTGCAGCAGAATGACGCCGACCTCGCCGTCGCCAAGACCGGCGACCAGCCGCACCCAGTATTCTGCCTATGCCGCAAGGCCCTGCTGCCCAACCTGACGGCATTTCTTGAAAGCGGCGGACGCAAGATCGACTTCTGGTATGCCGGCGTGCGCACCGTCGAGGTGGCATTCGACGACGAGGAACAGGCTTTCGCCAACATCAACACGCCTGAGGAATTGTCTTGTCTGCAATGATTACCTGCGATGTGCCCTTGCTCGGCTTTTGCGCTTATGGCAGTGGCATCGGCAAGACCACGTTGCTGACGAGCCTGATTCCGGTACTGACCGCGCGCGGACTGAACCTTTCCGTTATCAAGCACGCACATCACACCTTCGACATCGACCATCCCGGCAAGGACAGCTACCGCATCCGCGAAGCCGGAGCCGTGCAGACCATGCTGGGATCGCGCCGCCGCTGGGCGCTGATGACCGAAATGTCGCGCATCAGCGACCGCGAGGATGACCTGCGGCTGGCCGAATTGCTGCCGCACATGGAGACCTCGCTGGTTGACCTGATCCTGGTGGAAGGCTTCAAGCAGGAACCCATCCCCAAGATCGAAGTATTTCGCCCTGCGCTGCATAAACCCTTGTTGGCGGCGACCGACCCCAATGTCATTGCCGTTGCAACCGACGGCCCTGCGCCGACCGAATTACCGCAACTGGACCTCAACAACCCTGACGCCATCGCCGACTTCGTTCAGGCATGGCTGGCACAGCAACAGAAATCCCTGAAAATCGTTTCCACACAGCGACCCTGAATATGACCCAAGACTTTATCCGCGCCATCAGTTGCGCCGACGACTACGATCCCAACTCGATGTCCGTGGACAAGGCCCGCCACTTTATCCGCGACTTCCTCCAGCCGGTGCAGACGAAGGAAAGCCTGGCGCTGCGCAGCTCGCTGGGCCGCGTACTGGCCGAGGACATTCTCTCGCCCTACAACGTGCCCAACCACAACAATTCGGCGATGGACGGCTACGCGCTCAACGCCGACGACCTGGCGGCCAGCGGCAATACCACGTTGCGCATCGCGGGCACGGCCTTCGCCGGCAAGGCGTTCGAAGGCAAGGTCGGCAAGGGCGAATGCGTGCGCATCATGACCGGTGCGGTCATGCCGGCGGAATGCGACAGCGTGGTCATCCAGGAACACGTGCAGGCCGAGGGCGACAGCATCACCTTTGGCGAGGGCGTCAAGCGCGGACAGAACCTGCGCTATGCCGGCGAAGACTTGAAACAGGGCCAGGTGGTCTTTGCCGCCGGCCACATGATGCGCCCGGCCGACCTCGGGCTGATCGCTTCTCTTGGGCTAGGCGAGGTCAAGGTCTACCGCAAACTGCGCGTCGCGTTCTTCTCCACCGGCGATGAGCTCGCCAGCATCGGTCAACCGCTCGAAGCCGGTCAGGTATATGACAGCAACCGCTATACGCTTTACGGCATGCTCACGCGCCTCGGCGTGGAAGTGATCGATATGGGCGTGGTGCGCGACGATCCCGCATTGCTCGAACAAGCCTTGAAAGATGCGGCGGCTTGCGCCGACGTGATCCTCACCAGCGGCGGCGTCTCGGTTGGCGAAGCCGATTACATGAAGCAGCTGCTCAACGATCTTGGCCAGGTGGTCTTCTGGAAAATCGCGATGAAGCCCGGCCGCCCGCTCGCTTACGGCAAGATCGGCAACGCCCATTACTTCGGCTTGCCCGGCAACCCGGTGTCAGTCATGGTCACCTTCTACCAGTTCGTGCGCGATGCGATGCTGGTACTGATGGGCCAGGCCGATCCGGCGCCCGTCCCGCAACTACCCGTGATTTGCACCGGCAATCTGAAAAAAGCGCCCGGCCGCACCGAATTCCAGCGCGGCGTGTTGTTCACCGACAGTGACGGACAATGGAAAGTCCAACCTATCGGCAATCAGGGCTCCGGCGTGTTGCGCTCGATGTCCGAAGCCAATTGTTTCATCGTTCTGGACGAGCACTGCGGTAACGTTCAGGCCGGCGATATCGTCAGCGTGCAAATACTGGATAGTTTTATCTGAAATTAATGGTTTTCATGATGTTCAGCGGCTGAGCTTGTGAGTACATTGCATCCTTACACCCCATAAAGACGTAAGGATGCATCATGTTCAGCCTGAAACCCATACACCTTGCCGTCGCAGCCACCCTTGCCGCATTCCCGGCATGGGCGGAAGAGCCCCTCAACGAAGATTCAATCACCGCACCGGTCGTCGTTACCGCAACGCGCGTCGAGCAAAATAGTTTCGACCTGCCGCTTTCCATCGATGTTGTCGATGGCGAGACGATACGAGAAGGCCAGCCGCGCATCAATTTATCCGAAACGGCGGTGCGTATTCCCGGTGTTGTAGTCAGCAATCGCAACAACCCCGCACAGGATATTGCAATATCGACTCGCGGCTTTGGCGCGCGTTCAGCGTTTGGCGTGCGCGGCGTGCGGCTGTATGCAGACGGCATTCCAATGTCCATGCCGGATGGCGCTGGCCAAACCGGCACGTTTAATCTTGATACAGCAAAAAGCATTGAATTCCTGCGCGGGCCATTCTCTGCTCTTTATGGCAACTCATCGGGGGGCGTCGTACAACTGCTCACCGCTGACGGCGAGGAAACTCCGACCGTATCCGGCGGCATCACGTTCGGAAGCTACGACTCTCAGCGCGAAAGCCTGACGTTCAGCGGCCAGCAAGGAGCATTTAACTACATCGTCAATGCCGCCCATCAGCAAAGCGATGGGTATCGCGACCATAGCGAATCGACCCGCGATACATTGCATGGCAAGTTCAGCTACCAAGCCAGCGAAGACACCAAAATCACCCTGCTGGCGACAGCCCTCGACCAGCCGGAATCGCAAGACCCGCTGGGCCTGACCAAAGCCCAGATGCACGAAGACCCGACATCCATTTACCCCGACACCGGGGGCGGCAACGCAGAATCGCGCAACACCCATGTCGACCGGAACCACGTGCAGGCCGGACTGGTGCTCGATCACCGCTTGAATGATGAACACAGCGTTCGCCTGATGGGTTATTACGGACAGCGCGAAAACCGTCAGTACCTGGTGACCAACGTCGTATCCACCATTGACCGCGACTTTGGTGGAGCGGATGTACGCTGGACGTACAAATCGACCATTGCCGACCAGCCCTTCACGCTGAGCGCCGGTCTCAATTACGACACGATGACAGATGACCGCCGGGCATTTGCTGCACTCAACGGCGTGATGATCCCGGGCGAAACACGTCAGGAAGACCAGAAAGCCCATAATTTCGACCAGTACGTGCAAGCCACCTGGGAGCCTTCCGATCGTTGGTTACTAACCGGGGGATTGCGGCATACAAAAATCGATTTCGATATCGACGATAAATTCCTGAGCAACGGCGACAACAGTGGCTCGATGAGTTTCAGCAATACCAGTCCCGTCGCGGGCGTTACCTTCAAACTGACGCCGACGGTCAATCTCTATGCAAATGCCGGCGAAGGATTCGAAACACCGACGTTTATCGAGCTGAATTACGACCGCACCTTCACCACCATCAACAACACCATAAAACCGAGTAAGAGCAAAAACTATGAAGTGGGTGTGAAGGCATTCATCTTAGACATGACACGGGTCAATCTCGCCTTGTTCAAGATCGATACCGAGAAAGAAGTCGTCGTCGACACTTCCGTAGGCGGCCAAACCGCTTATAAAAACGCCGGGGATACCGAGCGCAAGGGACTGGAACTGTCCGTTGACAGCATACTTCCCAACAACTTCAAGTTCTACGCTGCCTACACCTTGATGAATGCGGAATACAAGGATTCCTTCGAATGTTTCGGTAGTGGAAGCGTAAACTTGTGGTGTACCGGCGACAAGACCGTGGACTCGGGCAACAAGATCCCCGGCACATACTCGTCAACCACCTATGCCGAACTGGCCTGGAAACATGCTCCTACAGGGTTCTCGACTGCGATTGAAGGCATTCATTTCAGCAAGACTTATGTCAACGACCTGAACACCGAATCGTCCAATCCTTACACGGTCTTCAACTGGCGCGGCGGATTCACGCAGAAAATATCTGCATGGGAACTCAACGAGTTCATCCGGGTAGACAACATTACCGATAAAAATTATTCGGCTTCAGTCAAAGTAAATGAAACCAGGCTTCGTTATTACGAACCTTCCTCGTCTCGCAACTGGCTCCTCGGGCTCAGCGCCAGTTACCGGTTCTGACATCTCCATGTCGCTCTAAACCCGCCGTGAGGCGGGTTTTTTATTGGGCTATAATCTCAAGGGCGTGTTCACACTAATTTCACGCCTGCGTTGCTTCAAGAAAGCGATGGATGCAAGGCGCGGAGCGCAGCGAATGTTATTCCATTCGCAAGCTTCGCAACGCCGCAGACGCACTTTCTTGCAGCAACCCTCTGGGACGGGGGCGATTTGGGCGCCCTCCTTTGTCGCAAGTCGCTCGTTGTGGGCGGCACAACTGCGCGTCTTGCTTCTCGGATGGCATCCCAAATCGCCCCCGTCGCAGACGCGAAATTAGTGTGAACACGCCCTTATCATGGCAGAAGATAGCGATCTCGAAAAAACCGAACCAGCGTCAGCCAGGCGCCTGTCAGAGGCGCGCAACAAAGGCAATATCCCCCGCTCGCGGGAATTAAACACATTCGCCGTCCTGATTGTGGCCGGCGTGACCTTACTCATTATGGGAACGGAGCTCACGGCAGGCATTACCGACATGCTGCGGCGGGGCCTGACCTTCAACCGCTCCACGCTAGACTCTCCCGACTTCATGTGGAACAGCCTGATCCACGCCACGCTGGAAATGCTGCAGCTGTTTTTTCCTTTCCTGCTGGTATTGCTGATTGCCGCGCTGGCAGCTCCCATTCTTCTGGGGGGCTGGATGCTTAGCATGGAAGCCTTGCAACCCGACTTCGGCCGGCTGAATCCGTTAAAAGGCATTGCGCGCCTGTTTTCCGTGACCAGTCTCGGGGAGTTGGGAAAAGCGCTGGCCAAATCCCTGGTAGTGGGCGGTGTCGGGTTTGCGGTGATCTGGAATTACCAGGAGGAAGCGTTCTCACTGGCCACTGAGTCACTACATTCCGCAATTTCGCATTTGGGTAGCTTGCTTGGCTGGCTGTTTATCCTGATCACTTCGGCCATGATCCTGATCGTCGCAATCGATGTTCCTTTCCAGCTATGGGAGTACTACCGCAAGCTGCGCATGACCAAGGAGGAGGTACGCCAGGAAATGAAGGAAAGCGAAGGCGATCCGCAGATCAAGGGTCGCATCCGCGCCATGCAGCGCGAAATGGCGCGCCGCCGCATGATGGCGGAAGTGCCCAAGGCCGACGTCATCGTCACCAACCCGACGCACTACGCGGTAGCCTTGCGCTACAACGAAAAGGAAATGCGCGCACCGCGCGTCGTTGCCAAGGGGTCCTATCTGCTGGCGGAGCGCATCCGCGAATTAGGTATGGAGCATCGCGTCCCGATCCTGAGCGCGCCTCCCTTGGCGCGAGCCTTGTACAGGCACGCCGAGCTCGAGCAGGAAATTCCCGCCTCGCTTTTCTCGGCCGTAGCCGAAGTGCTCGCTTACGTTTACCAGCTTCGCAGTTATAATAAGCAAGGCGGCGCCATGCCGCAGCAACCGGCGAATATTCCGGTGCCCGAGGGAATGGATATTTTGGATACGACTGAATAATGGCAGTGATGGCTGCACCCAGGCTGGATCTGCGCGCGCTAGCCGCGCCGCTGCTCATCATCATGATCCTCGCCATGATGGTGTTGCCGCTTCCTACCTTCCTGCTCGACCTGCTGTTCACTTTCAATATCGCGCTGTCCATGATCGTCATCATGGTCAGCATGTACACATTGAAGCCTCTCGATTTCGCCGCGTTTCCCACCGTGCTGCTGATGACCACGCTGCTGCGGCTGTCGCTGAACGTCGCCTCCAGCCGGGTCGTTCTGCTTGAAGGGCATACCGGTCCCGATGCCGCAGGCAAGGTCATCGAAGCCTTCGGCCACTTCCTGGTCGGCGGCAATTATGCGGTCGGTATCGTTGTGTTCATCATCCTGGTCATCATCAACTTCGTCGTGATCACCAAGGGTGCGGGGCGCATCGCCGAAGTTAGTGCTCGCTTTACGTTGGACGCGATGCCAGGCAAGCAGATGGCCATCGACGCCGACCTCAACGCCGGCCTGGTCGGCGAAGACGAAGCCCGCCGTCGCCGTGCGGAAATCGCTGAGGAAGCCGAGTTCTATGGCTCCATGGACGGTGCCAGCAAGTTCGTGCGCGGCGATGCGGTCGCCGGCATCCTGATCATGCTGATCAATATCATCGGCGGCCTTGCCATCGGCATCTTCCAGCACGACCTGGACCTCGCCACCGCAGTCAACAACTACACCCTGCTCACCATCGGCGATGGCCTGGTTGCGCAGATACCGGCACTGGTGATCTCCACCGCAGCCGGCATCGTCGTCACCCGTGTGGGCAAAGGCGAAGACATCAGCCAGCAGATGCTGGGGCAGATGTTCAGCAACTCCAAGGTCCTCTACCTGACCGGCGGCGTGCTGGGCGTGCTCGGCCTGATTCCCGGCATGCCGCATCTCGCATTCCTGATTCTCGCTGCCATCCTGATCGGCATGGCCTATACGATGGAATCGCGCGCGCGCGCTGCAGAAACCCAAGAGGCCGTTGCCGAAACCGCCGCACCGCCGACCGAAATTCCCGAGGTCGGCTGGGATGACGTCGCACCGGTGGACGTACTGGGGCTGGAAGTCGGCTACCGGCTGATTCCGCTGGTTGATCGTGGCCAGGACGGCGAACTGCTACGCCGCATTCGCGGCATCCGCAAAAAATTCGCGCAGGACATGGGCTTCCTGGTGCCGGCGGTGCATATCCGCGACAACCTCGAACTGCGCCCGAACGCTTACCGCATTGCGCTCAAGGGCGTCGAAATCGGCCAGGGCGAAGCCCATGCCGGCCAGTTCCTGGCCATCAATCCGGGACGCGTGCTGGGCGAGCTTGCCGGCACGCAAACGCAGGACCCGACGTTCGGCCTGCCTGCCGTCTGGGTGGGCGCCGACATGCGCGAGCAGGCGCAAAGCTTCGGCTACACCGTGGTCGATGCCTCCACCGTGGTGGCCACACACTTGTCCAACATCATCCAGAGCCATGCGGCGGAATTGCTAGGACGTGAAGAAACACAGCAATTGCTCGACCGTCTCGGCAAAGAGGCGCCCAAGCTGGTGGAAGACCTGGTGCCCAAGACCCTGCCGCTCGGCACATTGCAGAAAGTACTGCAGAACCTGCTGCAGGAAGGCGTGCATATCCGCGACATGCGTACCATCATCGAAGTGCTCGCCGACCATGCCATGCGCACCCAGGACCCGGAACAGCTTTCCGCCATCGTCCGTACCTCGCTCGGCCGCGCAATCACGCAATCACTGTTCCCCGGCAATAGTGAGCTGCAGGTGATCGCGCTGGCGCCGCAACTGGAAAACATCCTGATGCAAGCCACGCAGACACCGGGGGCGGAAGGACCCGGCCTGGAGCCCGGCCTGGCTGATCAATTGCTGCGCGGCGTCAGCCGGGCAGCCGAGAACCAGGAACAAATGGGCATGCCGGCCGTACTGCTGGTACCTGCCCCGATGCGTTCACTTATGGCGCGTTTCCTGCGTCGTTCGATATCGCAACTGCATGTGCTATCACATGCAGAAGTGCCTGATGGACGCATGATCCGCGTCGTCGCCACGGTAGGCGGCTGATGCAGATACGCAAGTTTTTCGGAGCCAATACCCGCGAGGTATTGCGCCAGGTTCGGGATGCCTTGGGAAGCAATGCGCTGATCCTGTCCAATCGTCAGGTAGCAGGCGGCATCGAAATCATGGCTATGGCGGAGGACGAGGCGCAAGCACTCGCTCACGTCCATCCGGCACCGGGTAGCCGCGCCGGGCAATCGCAACCTGTATTTAAATCCGTGGCGCCCTTGCCCACGCCTCAGGCAACTGCTCCCATCGAAGAGAAAATGCCTGAAATAACCCGTCAGGAATCGCGTCCACCCTCCACCCAGGCCAGCGCTCAGTACACCGAGATGTCGCAAGAGCTGAAGCGCATGCGCAGCCTGCTGGAGTCGCAGCTGTCGGGCTTTGCCTGGGGCGAACTGGCCCGCCGCGACCCGGTCAAGGCCGAACTGATGCGCACCCTGCTGGGTGCCGGCTTCAGCCCGCAGCTGGCGCGCCAGCTGGTCGATGCCATGCCCAAGGGCGTGGACCACGACAAGGGCCTCAAATGGCTCAAGGCCGCGCTGGCGCACAACCTGCGCGTGGTCGAATCCGGTGCCGATTTCATTACCCGCGGTGGCGTCTATGCGCTGGTCGGCCCCACCGGGGTCGGCAAGACCACCACCGTCGCCAAGCTCGCCGCCCGGGCGGTGCTCAAGTTCGGTGCCGAGCGCGTCGCGCTGATTACCACCGACAGCTACCGGATCGGCGCACACGAACAGCTCAAGATCTACGGCCGTATCCTCAATGTGCCGGTCCATGCGGTGAAGGACGAAACCGAACTGCAGCTGACGCTGGCGGACTTGACCCGCAGTCATCTGATCCTGATCGACACCGTCGGCATGAGCCAGCGCGACCGGCGCATCACCGAGCAGATCGAATTCCTGTGCGGACGCGGCAGCCGCGTGCGGCGGCACCTGCTGCTGCCGGCCACGGCGCAGAACGTGACGCTGGACGACATCGTGCGCGCGTATCGCGGTTCCGGCATGGACGGGGTGATCCTGTCCAAGATCGACGAATCGGTATCGATTGCCCCGGCCATCGACTGCCTGATCCGCCACGGACTGGACTTGCACTACGTCACCAACGGCCAGAAGGTGCCGGAAGACCTGCACCTCGCCAATGCCCTCTATCTCGTCGACCGGGCGTTCAAGAGGCAGGATAATGAGTCTGACCAGTCGCAGATTGCGCAGGCGACAACGTCAGATTGAACTTTCTTTTTGAAACTGCAGTCCAGTATGTGCAAGTTTGCTAATATACAAGAACAGCGATCAGGAGAATGTTATGCGCATCATA
>DATHWE010000167.1:0-5946 GCA_035460905.1 Methylophilaceae bacterium
AGTGTATGGATTTTGTGCATCGCCACTTCCAACACGCGGCCAACAATCTGCACTGCGCCGGCCAGACTGCGCGTCGGGGTGAGGATGAATGTCAGATTTTCCGGCTTGAGACCGGTGTCGCGAGCGACCTTTTCGATCACCTCCTGAGGTGGGGCCTTTTCGCTTTCAAGGACCAGGACAGCGGAGTCCGCTTGATCCTTGTAATTCAATTCCTTGTAAAGCTCTTCACGGCCCGCCATGGCACGACCAGGGCCGGAACCGAGCGAAAAGAACTTTTCATGCGCCAGGCTCCAGCCTGCGTACTGGCTACCCAGACAGGACAGTACCGGGTTGCAGGAGTGCACCGACAATTGCCACGGCCAATGCCCGAAAGAGGGGTTCGAATGCAAGGACACACGCCCCAGACCGCCCATGCAAATCTCCGTAATCAATCGGCCGGCCTCAAGTCCACCGGCAACCTTGATGCCTGCATCAATGATGGTGGCGCCGCTAGCGTGCTGTTCCACACCCAGGCGTAGAGATTTGGCATTGGCAAGCAAATTGGCCACCAAAGGAGCCGTCAATGCATTCACGCTAGGCCAGGAGCTGGTATCGAGTTTATTCTCGTTCATTTTGCGTTTCCGAAATTCCATTAAAAATTAGTAACAAGTCGTGCAGGACTTCAATACGTGCGTGCGCCAGGGCCAATGCCTGGCTTGCATCGGCTGCGGATGCCATTACGGTGCACAGCGGCTCCCCCGCTCCGATCCGGGAAGCGGGTTCAGGCACGTCCGCTACCCAGTCCGGCCAATCCATTGCGACCGGCACTGCCAAATCGAAAGGGGCATAGTATATCAAATGCGCCTGCGATGGCTCCTGCGGCAAGGGCTCAGGCATGCATCCCATGCTCGCCTGCATGTGGGCTTCAAGCAAAAGCGCGCCCGATCGGTTCGCATCATAAAGTGAGAACGTGGCGCTTAATCGCGGATTGACCTCAAGCACCCAGACATTCTCTTCATCAACCATACAATCCAGGCTATTCAAGCCGCGCAGACCTAACCCGGCCGTAATCCGTTCCGCCGCCCGGAGCATGGTCATGCGTATCTCTTCCGATAGCGGCGCCTGACTGACAGCTCCACCGTAGCGATACGGCATGCCCTCAAGTGGAGCCACAAACTGCAGGTTATAGCCAACCGCGAGGACGCGATTGCCATCCGCCAGGAATAACAGTGACGCGGCTTGCCCCGGGATTATGCGCTGATAGTAGCGAGCTTTCCCGGCTTCGATCGGCACCGGCCCGATATGCGTGCCACCGGAACCTCCAATGCGCTTGCTCAACCACCCATCAGGCGATGAAGGAACGGTGAGCGACACTTCAGGGAAAGCAATGTCCAGAAGGGCCAACAGCGAAAAAAAACGGTCGGGATCCTTGGTGATCCTGACCGTTTCTGGCTGGTTTCCATATAACCGACAATGCTGGGAAAGCTCTTCCAGAAGCCATGTTTGCGTCTCGAAGCCGCTGCCATAAATCAATCCTGCACTGTCCATCGCAAAAGGCAGCAGCTTGGTACGCACATCATCAGCATCGAAACCGCCATGCTGATAACCCAACCGGATAACTTGCGTTGCCGCGCAACGCAAGTCGACATCGCAAAACACATCCGCCGCGATAACGTGGCGGCCGGATGCCGCAGCGGCCCGAACAAAAGAGCGGGCGCTGGCAGCAACGACAATCAGCGGTTTAGGCGAGATCCTTGCGCGCCATTTCGAATGCGGAAAGGAAATCCAGATAAACGTGGCTCTGGCCTTCCAGCATCTTCTTGAACAGGTTTTGCTGCAATTGGTACTTGTTATTGCCGATTGCCAGCGCCCCCATGCCGAAAGCCTTGGTGCCCTCAATCTGCACGCCGTCAGCCATGGCTGTTACGCCTTCCGCGCCAGTCGGAGGAACAGCATTCACGTCCGCAACCACCTTCAGCGTCGGAGAACCTGCCATTTGCTCCAGCGTAATGACACGCACGCCGGCAGCGGCACAACACAACGCGACGTCCGTGGAGTGCAGGATAGCCTTCTTGAGTTCGTCGGTACTACCATCGGTGTAGCCAATTTTGGTGCCGTAGCGTTTATTGTAGGCCTCGGCCCGCTCCTGCACATCAGCAACGGAACGGTGCGCCACTAGCTCGACAGTCGCGCCGTACTTGGCGGCGATAACAGCGGTGCAGCCGCCAACCGGGCCCGTTGCGCCGAAAATGCTAATCTTCTGGCCGGACAAATCGCTACCAAAGCCGCGTTTCAATTGACGCTCGACCATCGCCATCATCGCGGCGGAAGTGGTGAACGCACCGGAAGGATCGGCAAACACGGAAATTTCGAACGGCGGGAACATGGCTTTCTTGGCAGTTTCCAGCATATCCATCGCCAGATCGATGTCGCGGCCGCCGATCAGCATGCCGGTACGCCATACGCCACGTGGACCGCGCGAGAAAATGGCATCCTGCACCAAGCCGGTCACTTCGTTCAATTGAACATCCGTATACGGCGCGATGGCATCATAGCCAGCATCGTAGGCCATGTTCACATCGAATGGACTGGCATTCTTGGCTGGCGTAATGAAATGAAGAACGTATGGCTTTTCCATTGTTGTTACCCTTTAAATAATGAATAGAACTTAATTCACCGCACAGGCCTTGTCAACGAGGTCTCCCTCGTACGCCACCCGTACTTCACTACCTTGATTTCGCGCCTGGCACAGCATGAAACTCATGCCCTGCTTGTGGGCGCACCTTGCTTCGAGCGCAGCCGCCATTGCCTGCGCTTCAAGTTCGTTTTCCAGCACCGCGAATCCGGTAGGGCCCCATGAACTCTGCCCCACGCACCGGACGCCTTGCCCGCGCATCCATTCAAGCGCATCACCGACGGCTGCACTGGTATAGCGCTCCCCGCCTTGGGCCGAAGCGAAATAATCGCCTATCCGGCACTGGATTTCATAAATTGCCTCCCCGAAAGTATTCAGATCCTGCTCAACCACGGCCGGCAAGGCTTGCATCAACACACGACGGCATATTGCAGCAGAAATCTCCTGAGGAAATTCCGGCAAAGTCCGGAACGCCTCGACCTCTTCGCCCCCATGCACGCCGGTGCCAGAGCTATCGAAAATCAACAGTACGCGCCACGCATCAGGGAAGTCGAGGCGTGCGATTAGCGGCGGAACCATAGTATTCGCTCCGCGCCCACCATCCAGCAACAGCCCCCCACTCTCGAAAGCCCCGACACCGATACCGGATCGCGCACCTCTTTCCGTCATGGCGGCCATCTCCCGGATGGAGAGTGGCAATTCATACAGCTTTGCCAATGCGACGCCAACCGCCAACGCCATTTGCGTACCCGACCCGAGGCCGGCATGCTCAGGAATCGCATTTCGCAACTCCACGCTCACTTCATGCGGCAGTTGCGCACGCTCCAAGAAATGTCTCGCACAGGCCAACGCCCGCTCAGCGCCTGGCCCGCGCGCTTCGAGCCCCGTGGCTCGCGTCACTGTCAGATCGGTAACTGGCTGCCCTAATGTCAAACCTATGCTACCGAACCGACGGCCAAGACCGCCGTGCAAATCCAGGAACCCCATATGCAGGCGTGCCATCGTCACAACGCTCACTCGCTGCGGAGTTTTACGACCAGACATGCTGAATAGATTTCGATCAGGGAATAAACGCGCCATTTTAGCCCAGCAATCGTAATTGTTGAAATTCAAACCAACAAAATTCTGACATCCAATGATAATTCAGCCAAAAAGTCGCTGGCAGCCTTGTTCAGGCAAGGGTTTTCTTGCGTCATTGTTATATTGACGACCTGTTTTTTTCACTTGATAATGCTAGGCGAAGTTTTTGGTTGCCGCTTTTGGTTGCATGCATTCATCACCCCCTGCACAACCCCGCCGCGCCGTCTGGTGAAACCGGTGTTGCTGTAATCTCAAATTTCCGCAAAGCTAACGTAGATGCGCCTCCAGAAGCGCGTCAAGATTTGGAACGAGAGAATCCGAATGGATAATTTTGCTCAGGCGGGCACCATTGAAACGGTGACCTGTCCTTTCTGCGGCTTGCTTTGCGACGATTTGACCGTCCAACGCGATTCCGCAGGTAACCTTAAAGTCATGGACAAGGGCTGTGCCCGAAGCGTGACTTTTTTCGAACGCCCCATCGCCACACCCAGCCCTCGTATTCAGGGCAAACCGGTCGCGTTGCAAGAGGCCATAGCCAAGGCTGCCGAAATCCTGGGTAATTCCCGCCAGCCTCTGCTGGCAGGTCTCGGCACTGAAGTATTTGGCATGCGTGCGGTCATGAACCTGGCTGAAAGCAACAGCGCCACACTTGATCACATGAATTCCAACGGATTCATGCGCAACATCCATGTGCTGCAGAACTCCGGCTGGTTTACCACGACGCTGACCGAGGTGCGTAATCGCGTCGACTTGCTGCTCGTCATCGGTACCGACATCATCAGTCTCTTTCCCCGCTTCTTCGAACGCGAGGTCTGGAACAAGGAAACGATGTTCGAGCAGGACACCAGCCAGCGCGAAGTGGTTTATCTTGGCGGACGCAGCATTGACACATCCGCCGGCGTCTCGCCGGATGGTCGCCAACCCGATGTGCTGCCGTGCGACCTGGATCGCCTGCCCGAAGTTGTCGCGGCATTGCGCGCGCTCATCCTGGGTAAAAAGCTGCATGCCACTGAAGTGGCCGGCATCGCAGTCGCCGACCTCGAAAAACTGTCGCAGCGCTTGCTTGCCGCAAAATATTCCGTGGTCGCCTGGGCCGCCGCTCCGCTCGATTTCCCCCATGCAGAACTCACCGTACAAAACATCACCGAACTGGTGATCGCGCTGAACAAGACCACGCGTTCAGCCGGCCTGCCGCTGGGCGGCAGCGACGGCGACATCAGCGCCAATCAGGTTAGCGCCTGGATCAGCGGCTACCCGATGCGCAACTCTTACGCACGCAATTACCCCGATTACGATCCTTATCTTTATGCTGCCGACCGTCAGTTGGAAAGCGGCGAAGCAGACTCCCTGTTCTGGGTGTCGTCAATCAATCCAGAGCGTACTCCGCCGGCCACAAATGTACCGACCGTAGTATTCGGCCATGCCAACATGGAACTCGACAAGGAACCGGAAGTATTCATTCCTGTCGGAACGCCCGGCGTCGACCATAAAGGCATCATGTTCCGCAGCGACAATGTCGTATCGCTACCATTGCAGCAACTACGTAGCCATACCCTGCCCTCGCTGAGCGAAGTGCTGCGCGCCATCGAACAAACGCTGCAAACGTCAGTCCAGTAAGATTTCAAGGAAAACCACATGCTGATCAAACTGAGCGGCGGCACCATTTACGATCCGGCGCACGGCATCGATGGCAAGGTCAGGGACATTTTTGTCCGTGACGGCCGCATTGTCGAACAGCCACGTGATGGTGAACGCATCGACCAGGAATACAACCTGAGCGGCAAAGTCGTCATGGCCGGTGCTATCGATATGCACACCCACATTGGTGGCGGCAAAGTGAATATCGCCCGCACAATGCTGCCCGAAGACCATCGTCACGACCCAGCCGCGCATAGCGAATTATGCCGCTCCGGCTGCGGCCATGCTGTGCCATCAACGCTGACTGCCGGCTATCGCTACGCTGAAATGGGCTATACCGCCGGTTTCGAGCCCGCCGTGCTGCCGATGAACGCTCGCCAAGCCCACCTGGAAATGGGCGATACGCCCATGATCGACAAGGGCGGCTACGCGATGCTGGGCAGCGACGACTTGTTCCTGCGCATGCTCGCCGCCAAGCAAGACCAGAATGCGATCAACGATTACGTCGCGTGGACCATCGCCGCGAGCCAGGGCATCGGCATCAAAGTAGTTAACGCAGGCGGCATCAGCGCGTTCAAATTCAATCAGCGTTTCCTCGACCTGGACGAACAGAA
>DATHWE010000168.1:0-6457 GCA_035460905.1 Methylophilaceae bacterium
CATCGCTTCGTCGTCACCCGCCTCTTTGGCCTCCACCTGCTGGCGGAAACGTGTCGCCTGGTCTTCCGGATCGTTCAATTCCGAGAAGCCGTTGGCGATTTCGCGGCCGGTGATGAACAGCTCGAAACGCTCGGTAATGCCGGGCAACGTATCGGAAGCACGTGCCAATGGCGACACTTCGACCGGATAGTCGATGATATAGGTCGGCTCCCACAGCTGCGATTCGGCGGTTTCCTCGAACAGCGCCAGTTGCAGTGCGCCCAGGCCCAGGTGTGGCAGCGCCTCGATGCTCCACTTGCTCTTGAGTTCCGCGCGAATGAATGCCATATCCTCAAGCTGCGCATCGGTGTACTCCGGCGCGTATTTCTTGATTGCACCGACAATGGTCAGGCGCTGAAATGGCTTGGCCAGATCGACTTCACGCCCCTGATAGGTCACGGTTGCGGTGCCGCAAGCGGCAATCGCCGCCGCACGGATGCACTGCTCGGTGAAATCCATCAGCCACTTGTAATCGGTATATGCCGCGTAGAACTCCATCATCGTGAATTCGGGATTGTGGCGAACGCTCAAGCCTTCGTTGCGGAAATTGCGGTTGATCTCGAATACGCGCTCGAAACCGCCGACGATCAGGCGCTTGAGGAACAGCTCCGGCGCGATGCGCAGGAACATCTGCATGTCCAGCGCATTGTGGTGCGTGGTGAACGGCTTAGCCGCCGCACCACCCGGGATCGGGTGCAGCATCGGCGTTTCCACTTCCAGGAACTGGTTAGTCAGCATGAAGCCGCGAATTGCCGCGACAATCTTGCTGCGTGCGATAAAGGTATTGCGCGTGTCCTCGTTCATGATGAGGTCCACATAGCGCTGGCGATACTTGGTTTCCTGATCGGCCAGGCCGTGGAATTTTTCCGGCAGCGGACGCAGCGACTTGGAGATCAGGCGCAGCACATCGACCTTCACCGACAGTTCCCCGGTCTTAGTCTTGAATAGCACACCTTCGGCGGCCAGGATATCGCCCATATCCCACTTCTTGAAGGCGTCGTACAGCTCTTCGCCGATGCTCTCGCGGGAGATGAAAAGCTGGATGCGGCTGCTGGCGTCCTGCACCGTTGCAAAACTCGCCTTGCCCATCACCCGTTTCAGCATCATGCGGCCGGCCACGGCCACGCGGATGCCCTGCGGCTCCAGCTCTTCTCCCGCTTTTTCGCCATGCTCCGCATGCAGGTCGGCTGCACGGTGTGTGGGACGCACGTCGTTGGGGAATGCTACGCCCTGCTCGCGCATGGCTTTCAGCTTGTTGCGGCGCTCGGCAATAACGTGGGACTCGTCCTGGACGGACGGATTTTCTTGCTCGCTCAATTTAAACTCCCTGCTTCAAACTTTCGGTGATGAACGGATCGAGATCGCCGTCCAGCACGCCTTGTGTATTGCCGATTTCGACGTTGGTGCGCAAATCCTTGATACGCGATTGGTCGAGCACGTAGGATCGGATTTGATGGCCCCAGCCGATGTCGGTCTTGGAATCTTCCAGCGCTTGCTTTTCTTCATTGCGTTTGCGTAGCTCCAGCGCGTACAACTGCGCCTTCAGCATGTTCATTGCTTCGTCCCGGTTGCGGTGCTGCGAACGGTCATTCTGGCACTGCACCACGGTGTTGGTTGGGATGTGCGTGATACGCACCGCCGAATCGGTCTTGTTGATGTGCTGGCCGCCGGCGCCGGAGGCACGATAGGTATCGATGCGCAGATCGGCCGGGTTGATGTCGATCTCGATGGAGTCGTCGACTTCCGGATAGACGAATACGCTGGCGAAACTGGTGTGGCGGCGGTTACCGGAGTCGAACGGTGACTTGCGCACCAGCCGGTGCACGCCGATCTCGGTGCGCAGCGTGCCGAACGCGTATTCGCCGGAAACTTTCAGGCTGGCACTCTTGAGGCCGGCCACATCGCCCTCGGATTCTTCAAGCACTTCGACCTGGAAGCCCTTGCGTTCGCAGTATTTCAGATACATGCGCAACAGCATCGAAGCCCAATCCTGCGCCTCAGTGCCGCCGGAACCCGCCTGGATGTCGACAAAGCAGTTGTTGGGGTCCATCGGGTTGTTGAACATGCGGCGGAATTCCAGCTCCGCCACACGCGCTTCGAGCGCCTCCGAATCGGCTTGCACGGAGAGCAGCGTGTCGTCGTCGTTTTCTTCGCGCGCCATGTCGAACAGTTCCTTGCCGTCGCGCAGGCCGCTGTCCACTTCAATGAGGGTATTGACCACCGCTTCCAGGCTGCGGCGTTCGCGACCGAGCTCCTGCGCCCGTTTGCTGTCGTTCCAGATGGCCGGATCTTCCAGCAGTCCGGAAACTTCCTCTAGCCGATGCTGCTTGTTGGCGAAGTCAAAGATACCCCCTGAGCGCGTTGCTACGCTCGGCGAGGTCCGCCAATCGATTGGCGATGAGATTGATCTGTTCTGCTTCCATGGTGACAATATGTGCCGAAAAGGGCGAAATTATACCGCAAAGCCCTGCCGGACCGGCATCTAAGGTTTGATGCTGCCCGCCTTCAGCAATTCGGCGAAATCGGCGGCGGGAACCGGCCGACTGTAGAAGTACCCTTGCAATTGATCGCAGCCGAGGCTGGTCAGGTATTCCGCCTGCTCACGCGTCTCCACGCCTTCTGCGACGGTTTTCAATCCCAGGCTTTTCGCCATGTTCGCAATGGCGCTTACGATAGTGATGGCGCTTTTCTTGTCGGGAAGGTCGCACACGAAAGACTGGTCTATCTTCAGGGTATGGATCGGGAAACGCGTCAGATAGCTGAATGAAGAATAACCGGTGCCGAAATCGTCCACCGAAAGCATGAATCCCATGCCGCGCAGCTCGTGCAACAAAGCGATGGTCAGCTCCACATCCTTCATCAAGGTGCTTTCAGTAATTTCGAGTTCCAGCCATTCCGTAACCATGTCCGACTTGGCCAGCATTTTTTCGAGTTGCGGCTTGAAATCCGGGTGGTGCAACTGCATGCCGGAAACATTGACGGCCACCGGCACCAGCGGCAAGCCTTGCTGCTTCCAGTCGCGGATTTGCTTGCTGGCCTGTTTCAGCACCCATTCACCAATGGGCACGATCATGCCTGTTTCCTCCGCCAGTGGAATGAAGTCCGCAGGCGACACGAATCCCATTTCCGGGCTTTGCCAACGGATCAACGCTTCGGCGCCGATAATGCGCCCGTTGCAGCCATCCACCTTGGGCTGGTAATACAGCACGAACTCATCGCGAGCCAGCGCCTGGCGCATTTGCCTTTCCAGCTCCCGCTGACGGCGCACACGGGCATTGAGGGTCTCGGTAAAGTAGCTATACCGGTCGCGCCCCTCCTCCTTGGCCTGGTACATCGCCAAGTCCGCGTTACGTATCAATTCGTCGACCGAACTCGCGTCATCGGGAAACACGCTGATGCCGATGCTGGTGGTGATGTGCACGGTATGATTTTCGAAGGCAACCGGCTTGGCGACGATTTCCAGCAGCTTTTCGGCCACCAGCGCCACATCCTCGATGCGCTTGGGCTCGACCAGGCCGATGACGAACTCGTCGCCGCCGAAGCGGGAAACCACATCGCTGCGGCGAACCACCTGCCGGATGCGCAAAGCGACTTCCTGCAACACCTGGTCGCCCATCGGGTGGTTATAGGTGTCGTTGACGTGCTTGAAGCGGTCCAGATCGAGAAACAACAGCGCGAATTTGCGTTGCGAGCGTTGCGAAAACAAGGTTGCCTGCTCCAGCTTGTCGCGCAGCAAACTGCGGTTGGCAAGCTCGGTGAGCGGGTCAAAATACGCCAGCTGCTCGATCTTGCGTTCTTTTTCCTTGGCTTCGGTGATATCGGTTATCAAGCCGAAAATGCCCACGCGCTCGTTTTTTGCATCGAACAAGGGCGCGCCTTTGAACATACCCAGCTTGGTCTGGCCTTCCGCAGTCTGGAAGCTGACCTCGGCGCTGGCGGTACGTCCCTTTTCCAGTTTGGTTACGAGTCCCTCGATGGTACGCCTGTCACGCCCGTCGAACAGGCGGTCGAAACGGTTATCCAGCAGGTCCATCGCGTTGCGGCCGCACATGGCCTCGAACGCCGGATTGGTATCCGTAATCATGCCGGAGGCATCGATCAGCACGTAGCCTTCCGAAGTGTTCTGGAGTATGGAACGCACCAGCCGCTGCGCATCCACCATCTGCTCCTTGGCGCGACTGATTTCGCTCAGGTCGCGCAACAGGCACACGTAAGCCGTTTCGTCGCCCATCTCGGTCCGGCATACGACAAAACTCGTTTCAAACGTGCTTCCATTGCGATGCCGCAGCGTCGCGCTCTTGCCGCCGTTTCGGCCGCCGGGAACCATGGCGCAATCCGCCAGGGCCTGCTCGACGTCTGGCGCGGCAGCCAGCTCATCGACCCATTCGCCGAGGCTGGACCCCACGACATCTTCGCCAAGAATACCGAGCATGCGCTGCGCCGACAGATTGATGTGTATCAGGTGTGCAGACCGGTCCGTAACTGCCACCGCTTCACCCAACTCTTCGAGCAAAGCCACCAGCTGGTAGACCGGATGAGTGCGCTGGCGCGTGAGGTCAATCGCTTCCATGCTGATCCCCGTTTAAGACTGCTTTAGTTAAATTTGAACTTGTTTATGTTAGGAAATGTAACGCCCAGGCCCCGCCGAGCCCGACAGTCACGGCCAGCACGGGAAGCATGCAGAGCCGTGCCAGCGTCATTCCACCCACGACCGCCACCAGACCGAGCTTGAAACCCATATTGGCCAGATAAGCAATGGTGATTGCGGAAACCGTCTGCTCGGGATTCAGCTTGCCCAATTCGAACAATCGCAAGCTGGACAGCGTGATCGCATCGACATCGGTCAGGCCGGACACCAGCGCCAGGGCATAAAGACCGCCGCTACCAGCATAGTCGGAAAGCCAGGCAGCGCATACCAGAACAATCGCGTAGAGCAACCCGAAACTGAGCGAAACCTTGATCTCGGTTGGGTTGGTGATATTCGGCATGGGCAAATCACCATCGCGATTGATATTGCGCCACAGCAGATAAGTAACGGCGCCGCCAAGCACCAGGCCTCCTGCCAGCACCGGCAGCATGTAAACCACGATGCGCGGCGAAACCACACTGCTCAACACCGCCAAACGAACCAGCACCACCAGACTGGCAATCATGATGACGACCGCAGCCAGCCGGGCGAATTTTTCGCCGCTTTTGCCGTGGCGGGCATATACCAATGTAGTTGCGGTACTCGAGGCAAGACCGCCAAACACGCCCAGTAACGGCGCGCCATATTGCTGGCCAACGAGGCGCAGTGCCGCATAACCGGCCAGACTGACACCGGATATCAGCACTACCATCAACCAGATCTGATAAGGATTGAGCGCCCCGTATGGCCCAAAATCGCGGTCGGGAAGGATAGGCAGAATAACGAAGGAAAGCACTGCGAACTGCAACACCGATTGCAGGTCGGTGCGCGAAAGGCTCTTGCTCAGGTTTTGCAACTCGGGTTTGTAATGCAGCAGGATGGTCGTGACGATGGCCAGCATCACCGCCAGCGTCGTCTCGCCATACCAGACCATCGCCCCGAGGCCGAAGCAGAACACCAGAGCAGCCTCGGTAGTCGTGCCGGGATCCTCGATCGGAGGCCCTTCCAGATAGGCGCTGACGATCATGGCAGCGACCACGATAAAACCTGCCGCCAGGATCCATGGAGAATCGGCCTTGCTTGCCAGCATGGCAGTCAGGGTTCCCAGCAGCGCGGTAAGGGTGAAGGTTCGGAGTCCGGCTTTGGCAACCGGACTGCGTTCGCGCTCAAGCCCGATCAGCAGGCCGATCGTGAGGCTGGTGAGAAAGGCTGGAACATGCTCCAGCCCATTGCCCTGACTGAAAAAATCGCCAATACCCATAAGCCCCACGCATAAAACAGGATGCCTTGCATACTACTTCTTTGCTGGTCGCGGGAAAAGCATCGAATGATCAATGGATGCATGGATCACTTAAAATGAATCTCTGTCACAAATCTGTAACACTCAGCCATTACAGTGGCGCAAGTTTCAGTTCCGACATTATTAACCGTGGAGATTGCCATGCAATTCAAGTTCGCACAAACACTGGGTGTCGCAGCCGCTGTTGCCGGCCTGTTCGCCGCCCCCGCCACCGTTCTGGCAGCCGAAAAGATCGTGAAGATCGACGGTTCCAGCACGGTCTACCCGATCACCGAAGCGGTGGCCGAAGAATTCCAGATTTCCAAGAAGGGCGCCGTCAAGGTCACCGTCGGCATTTCCGGTACCGGCGGCGGCTTCAAGAAGTTCTGCCGCGGCGAAACCGACATTTCCGGTGCTTCCCGCCCCATCCTGCAAAAGGAAATGGATGCCTGCAAGGAAGCCGGCATCCAGTATATCGAACTGCCGGTTGCTTATGACGCGTTGACCGTCGT
>DATHWE010000169.1:0-6008 GCA_035460905.1 Methylophilaceae bacterium
TTGTTCTTGACCGAAAACGCCAGCAGATCGGAAACGTCCATCGAGATTCCCCTGATATAATTTTTAGTAATCGAATGGACGGATTATGACCTCAATATCGGAACGCTTGCAAGCTGTAAAGTCGCGCCTGCGGCAGGCAGAAACCGAGGACGGACGGGCTCCGGAATCGGTCGCGCTGATCGCCGTCAGCAAAACGCAACCGGCGGATGCAATCCGCGAAGCCCATGCAGCCGGACAACGCGCTTTCGGCGAGAATTATCTACAGGAAGCGCTGGAAAAAATGGCCGCACTGGCCGATCTGCTGCTGGAATGGCATTTCATCGGCCCGATCCAGAGCAACAAGACACGTCCGATTGCCGAAAACTTCACCTGGGTCCACGGTATTGATCGCCTTAAAATCGCTCAGCGCCTGAGCGATGCCCGCCCCACCGGCCTGCCGCCACTCAACATCTGCATCGAGGTAAATGTCAGCGGAGAGGAAAGCAAGGGCGGCCTTGAGCCGAATGATGTGCAGGCGCTCGCCGACGCCATTGCGCAACTTCCGGGACTGAAATTGCGAGGACTCATGGCCATCCCTGCGCCGACGAACGACATTGCTTTGCAACGCCAGCAGTTTAGAATGCTGCGGGAACTCTTGGAATCGCTGAAGCAGCGCGGATTAGCGCTGGATACCTTATCGATGGGCATGTCGGAGGATTTCCCGGCGGCCATTGCGGAAGGCGCCACTCTCGTGCGCATCGGGACGGCCATTTTCGGACCGCGACAAAAACGGCCAAGCGACTTGTAATTAATGACGCGCAACTTTTCACGCGCATGATCAATTAGGATTTTTAATGAAAATTTCATTCATCGGCGGCGGCAACATGGCCCGCGCGCTCATCGGCGGGCTGATTGCCCAAGGTTGGAAAGCCGGTGATATCGGCGTCATCGAGCTCGACCCGGCCAAACGCCAGCAATTGCAAACTGACTTCGGTGTCGCTGTCAGCGATCAACTGCCTAGCGTCGCGATGGCCGATATCGTTGTGTTGGCAATCAAACCGCAACAATTACGCGACATCGCCATCTTTCTCGGCAGCCTGCTGCGCAATCAATTGGTCATTTCCATCGCCGCCGGCATTCGTAGCGGCGACCTGATCCGCTGGCTGGGCGGTTACGATGCGGTAATTCGTGTCATGCCCAATACCCCGGCACAAATTCGGTGCGGTGTTTCCGCGATGTTCGCAGCGTCCGGCGCCAGCGAGGAGCAATGCAAGCAGGCGGAAAGCATTCTTGCTGCTGTCGGCAGTACGGTCTGGCTGGACGAAGAAGCGCAAATGGATGCCGTCACCGCTGTTTCGGGCAGCGGCCCTGCCTACGTATTCTATTTCATCGAAGCCATGCAGCAGGCCGCGCTGGAACTGGGTTTGTCGCCACAACAGGCGCGCGACCTCAGCCTGCAAACCTTTCTCGGTGCCAGCCAGCTGGCGTTGCAAAGCACGGAAAGCCCCGACGTGCTGCGCGCGCAAGTCACCTCCAAGGGCGGAACAACCGAACGCGCACTTCTCAGCATGGAAACCGCGGGTATAAAAAATGCTATTGTCCAGGCACTGCATGCCGCCGCGGAACGCTCGCGTGAAATGGGCGATTTTCTGGGAAAAGATTAAGGGCTGATCAATATGTTCACGCAAGCTATGCAATTCCTGCTGGGAACGATATTCGGCCTTCTCACGCTGGCCTTTTTGTTGCGCTGTTACCTGCAGCTGACAGGTGCACCTTTCCACAACCCGCTGTCGCAGGCGGTCGTGTCGCTGACCAATTTCGCGGTACGACCAATCCGTCGCATCGTGCCTGCCATCGGCTGGCTGGATACCGCTTCGCTGCTGCTGGCCTTGCTGACGCAACTGATCCTGCAACTGGCTCTCCTCTGGCTGAGCGACTTTCCTCTGATGGTCGCCGACCCTCAGGTATATCTGGCATTGCTCGGGCTTGCCATGCTCGGCGTAGTGAAATTGTCGCTTTACATCATTCTTTACGCGGTCATCCTGCAAGCGGTCATGAGTTGGATCAATCCCCACACCCCGATTGCGCCGGTGCTGGACAGCCTTACCCGCCCACTGCTGAGGCCTCTACGTCGACACATGCCATACACCGCCGGAGTCGACCTGACGCCCTTGGTTGTTTTCATTTTCATCGAACTGCTGCTGATGTTGCTGGTTGCACCGCTCGAGCAGCAGCTGATGCAATTGTTCTGATGCCCGGCTCCTGGTATCAATTCAAAGAAAACGGGCACTTGCTGATGCTCGATCTGTATATCCAGCCCAACGCCAGCCGTACCGAAGTTGCCGGTTTGCACGATGGCGCATTGAAAATCAAGGTGGCGGCACCGCCCGCAGACCATCAGGCCAACGATAAGTTATTGGAGTTTCTAAGAAAATCATTTAAAGTCGGCAAGAAGCAGATCCTTTTGAAACACGGGGAACACGCCCGGCACAAAGTCGTCGAGATCGCCGAACCCCAAATCGCACCGGAAAGTTTCTGGACATCGCAATGAGCAACACGCTCGAACAACAAATTACCGATTACCAGCAGTGGCGCGAGCAATTGGCAGGCGCCATCAGCGATTATCGCGACTGGCTGGAACTCACTGGCGCTTCCGATGGAATGCAGGACCTGCGCTTGTACGACATGGCGCAATCGGTGAAGAACGATCGACTGGTATTGGCCTTCGTCGCCGAGTTCGCCCGCGGCAAGACCGAAACCATCAACGCCCTGTTCTTTTCGGATTTCAAATCCCGCTTGCTGCCTTGCGACCCCGGCCGCACCACGATGTGTCCCACGGAAATTTTCTGGGACGGCAACGAAGAGCCTTACGTCAAACTCCTGCCGATCGAGACGCGCAAGCGCGACGACGGGCTCGCCTATCTCAAGACAAACCCCAGCGAATGGACCAAACTACGTCTGGACACTTCCTCTGCAGAAACCATGAAGGAAGCGTTGCACGTATTGGTGGCACAGAAAGAGGTATCGCTCGAAGAGGCCCGCAATTTAGGGTTGTGGGACGATCAGGATATCGGCATGGCCAATACCTTGAAAAATCGCGGTACGGTCGAAGTCCCGGTTTGGCGTCACGCCCTCATCAATTACCCGCATCCACTGCTGAAAAGCGGCCTGGTAATTCTCGATACGCCCGGCCTCAATACCTTGGGAACCGAACCGGAACTGACCATCAGCATCATCCCGAACGCGCATGCGGTCATTTTCCTGCTGGCGACCGATACCGGCGTCACCAAGTCCGATATGGAAATCTGGACCAAATTCATTCGCGAGCGCACCAGCCGGAAACTGGCGATCTTGAACAAGATCGACATCCTGTGGGATGACATGAAAAGCGAAGCCGAAATCAATGCGGTGATCCAGTCCCAGGTGGTCGCAACCGCACGCCAGCTGTCACTTCCTCCCGCCGACGTGTTTGCCATTTCAGCCCAGAAGGCATTGGTAGCGCGCGTAAAAGACGATGCCGTATTGCTGAAACGTAGCGGCATTGAACGCGTGGAAGAAGTGCTCGCGCAGAGCGTGGTTGCCACCAAGCACGATATATTGCGCAAAACCATCGTTAGCGAAGCCGCGAACATGGTTAAAAGTTCGCGAAAAACCATGCAGCAACGCCTCGCCGGCGCACGCGCGCAGCAAGCCGAACTCGACTCGTTGCGCGGCCAGAATCGGGACGTCGTGCAGGATATGCTGACCAAGGTAGCCGACGACCGCAAGCTGTACGAGGAATCGGTGCGCACCTTCAACGACGCGAACCAGCGCATCATGCAGCAAGGCGAAACAATCATGCAGCAGTTAAGTCTGACGCAACTGGACAGGATGCTGGAAAAGAGCCAGAAGAAAATCGGCGACAGCTGGACCACGCACGGACTGAATCAGGGGATGAAAAGCCTGATCAAGGAAACCGGCGAAATGGCGGAAAAGATCAGCATGCAGGCCCAGGCCCTCTCGGATATGGGCGAATCCCTCTACCTGCTTTTCCATACCCAACATGGCTTCGACCAAATACGGCCGCCACCGCTGGATATGGCCGGATTCCGCCAGGGCATGCTGGCGTTGCAGGCACACGCCGACGAATTCTGTGCCGATCCGTTGAATGTCATGACCGAAAAGCATTTCCTGGTGCGCAAATTCTTCTATACGCTGGTCACGCAGGTGCGCGGTCAATTCGAAAAAGCGAAGCACGATGCCGGCATGTGGTTAAAAGGACTGCTCGCACCGCTCAGGCTGCAAATCTCGGAACATAAAGCCCAACTCGACAAGCGCACCGAATCGTTGATGAAAATCCACGAAAACCAGTCATCCCTGCAGAAGAATATCACCGAGCTTGAAGAGCAATTGTCGGCCTTGCAGAACCAGAGCGCCACACTGGACCAGATTCTGCTCAAACTGATGAAGGCGGCACAGAAATCCGGCAATCAGACCGCGGCGGCACCGGCCCCTTCCGAAACCGCGGGCGGGCCGACGCTGGGCGTTGCCCCGCTGGTGTCCTGATTACATCAGGACGATATCGAACGCTTCCTGCGCGTACTGGCTTTCCACCTGCAGCGAAATCGGCTTGCCGATGAAGTCTGACAGCTGCGCCAGACTCTGCGATTCCTCATCCAGAAACAGATCGATCACACTTTCCGACGCCAGAACGCGGTATTCGCGCGCATTGAACTGGCGCGCCTCGCGCACCAGCTCACGCAGAATCTCGTAGCAGACGGTTTGCGCCGTCTTGATCTCGCCGCGCCCCTGGCAGGCCGGGCAGGGCTCGCACAGGATGTGCGCCAGACTTTCGCGAGTACGCTTGCGTGTCATCTCAACCAGGCCCAACCCGGAAAACCCGTGTATCGTCGAACGCACGCGATCCTTGGAAACTGCCTTGCTCAATTCCTCCAGCACGGCTTCGCGATGCGTTTCTTCTTCCATGTCGATAAAGTCGATGATGATGATGCCGCCTAGGTTGCGCAGCCGCAACTGGCGCGCGATGGCTTGCGCCGCCTCCAGGTTGGTCTTGAAAATCGTATCCGCCAAGGTCCGGCCGCCGACAAAGCCGCCGGTATTCACGTCGACCGTGGTCAGCGCTTCGGTCTGGTCGAAAATCAGGTAGCCGCCGGACTTGAGCTCGACTTTTCTGGACAGGGCTTTCTCGATCTCCTGCTCCACACTGCTCAAGTCGAACAGCGGCCGCTCGCCCGAATAGCGCTCGATGCGGTTCACCACGCCTGTGGCATAACTTTGGGCGAAATCCATCATCTTCTGGTGCGTTTCGCGGGAATCCACCAGGATGCGGTCGGTATTTTCATTCACCACATCGCGCAGCACACGCAACGGCAACGTCAGATCCTGGTAAACCAGCGATCCGCGCGTAACCTCGCCATTGGAAGCCTGAATGTTGGCCCAGACTTTATGCAGGTACTCCAGGTCCGAGAGCAGTTCATCGTCGCTGGCGGTTTCCGCCAGCGTACGAATGATGTAGCCCCCGACGCGCACCTCCGGCAGCAATCTCAACAACCGGTCCCGCAACGCCTCTCGTTCCGCCTCATCCTCGATGCGCTGCGAGACGCCGATATGCTCCTGCTGCGGCAGATACACGAGGAAACGCCCGGCAATGCTGATCTGCGTGGTCAGTCGCGCGCCCTTGCTGCCGATGGGCTCCTTGATCACCTGCACCATCACCGTCTGGCCTTCGTGCAGCAATTCCTGGATGGGCTTTTCCGCGTTGACTTCGTATTCGAGAATGTCCGCAATATGCAGGAATGCCGCGCGCGACAGCCCGATTTCGATAAACGCCGACTGCATGCCGGGCAATACGCGACACACTTTTCCCTTGTATACATTGCCGACGAGGCCAAGCGAGCTGGTGCGTTCGATGTGCAGTTCCTGCACCACCCCCTGCTCCATGATGGCGACACGGGTTTCCTGCGGGGTAACGTTAATCAGTATTTCTTCGCTCACGGCAGGGAAGCTCCAAATTGTTTGAGCAATTGCGC
>DATHWE010000170.1:0-4417 GCA_035460905.1 Methylophilaceae bacterium
AATTGCCATAAAAGCTTGATTGTCTAATGAATTACATGCAGAATTTAAACCAACTTCAAGAATTGCATTTCGCTCTTCATTGGCCGGGGTCAACATGAAAAAATACATTATAACGCCGCTCTTGCTTTGGTGCCTTGCTTCGGCGGCATGGGCGGACGTCATACAGCTCAGGGATAATCATCCGGATCGCTACGTCGTAGTCAAGGGCGATACCTTGTGGGATATTTCAGCGCGCTTTCTGAAAGATCCCTGGCTCTGGCCGCAAGTGTGGAAGATGAATCGCGAGCAGATCCGCAATCCGCATCTCATCTATCCCGGCGACGTCGTGGTACTCGACCTCAGCGGCGCAACCCCGCAATTGCGCCTGCTGCGTGAAACGGTCAAGCTGGAACCCGGCACACGCATTGAGCCGCTCGACAAGCAAGCCATTCCGACCATCGCCCCCAGCGTCATCGCCCCCTTCCTGAGTCAGCCGCTCATCATCGCCAAGGATGAACTCGAGGGTACGCCCAAGATCGTCGGCGCAGAAGATGGCCGGCTGTTGCTGGCACCGGGCATGAAAGTCTACGCGGACAAGGTGGCAGACGGCGACGGCATCGATTGGCAGATCTTCCGTGCCGGTAAACCACTGATCGACCCGGACAGCAAGGAAGAGCTGGGCGTGGAAACAATTTATTTGGGCGATGCGCGCACGGTCAAATACGGAGAGCCTGCCACCGTGGAAATCCGACGCATCAAGCAGGATGTCGCAATTGACGATCGCCTCATCACCCCCTCCGATGCTACGCTGGAAACCTTTGTCCCTCATGCCCCTGACGAGGAAATTCGCGGGCGCATAGTTTCCACCTACGAAGGCGCTTCTGACGTTGGTCGGAATTCTATCGTCGCCATCAATCGCGGCGCTGCGGACGGCCTCGAAGTAGGCCATGTTCTGGCGATCTATCGCGAAGGCGCGTCCCTGCCCCCGTCCAAAGGCAAGGGCGACGAGGTCAAGAGCGAGGGCTACGTCAACCTGGAGCGCAACGATGACGGCAGCCTCAAACGCGACGAAGAAGGCCGAGTGCAGACTCGCGTTGGCACCCGGCGCACGGATGGCAAGCCCGACCCTGCAGAAATCAAGCTTCCCGACGAACGTGTCGGATTGCTGATGATCTTCCGCACCTTTGAACGCGTTTCATACGGCCTTGTAATGCAATCTGAACGCCAGATACATGCGCCAGATATCGTAGCCACGCCTTAACATTGGAAAACCCGGACAGCACAACGCCCGAAGAGGCGTCGCTGTGGATTGGCCTGAGCCTAATCGATGGATTGGGCAGCCAATCCTACCGCGCGCTTTTAAGCCATTTCGGCACTCCCGAAAATATTTATTCAGCACCACGCGCCGAATTGCGCAAGATCGTGAAAGACGAGGTCGCCCAGCAAATCTCGGATGGGCCGAACCCGGATGACATCGACAAGACACTGACGTGGCTGGAGAGCACCGGCAATTCCCTGATCACTCTTGGCGACGCACAGTATCCGCGTGCGCTGCTTGAAATCCCCGATCCTCCGCCGCTACTTTATTGCAAAGGTCGCCTAGAGCTACTTAACCAGTCCTCTATTGCTATCGTAGGCAGCAGAAACTCCACACCTCAAGGTGAAAAAACTGCCGAGGCATTCGCTCAAGCATTAAGCGATAGCGGATACTGCATAGTCAGCGGCATGGCGCTGGGAATCGACGGAGCCGCGCATCGAGGAGCCCTGAAAGGACGAGGCAGCACGATCGCCGCCGTCGGAACCGGCCTCGACATCGTCTACCCTGCCAGGCATCGTCAATTGGCACATGAAATTGCCGAAAATGGCATCATCATTTCGGAGTTTCCGCTAGGAACGCCTTCGATGGCGCAAAACTTTCCTCGCAGGAATCGTCTTATCAGCGGCTTGTCTCGCGGTTGCCTGGTCGTCGAAGCCAATCTGCAAAGTGGTTCGCTCATCACGGCGAGGCTGGCTGCCGAGCAAGGTCGTGAAGTTTTCGCCATACCGGGCTCCATCCACTCTCCAGTCGCCAAAGGCTGTCATCAGCTCATTAAGCAAGGGGCCAAACTGGTCGACAGCATCCATGACATTCTGGAGGAGTTAGGCGGCGCGCCCTTTCCGGAAACGGCCAAGGGCAACGAGCTCGGGAATACCGAGTATCCATTGCTGGAAAAAATGGGTTACGACCCGATTACCATGGATGGATTAATCGAGCGCAGCGGCTTGACGAGCGAATCCCTTTCCAGCATGCTGCTAGTGCTGGAACTGGAAGGCAGAGTCGCAACCCTTCCGGGAGGACGTTACCAGCGCCTCGCTTAATTTTTACCTGTATGAGGAGCCTGAATGTTTGAAGTCCTCGTCTACCTGTTCGAGAATTATTTCGAAGCCGATATCCATCCCGATCAACATACACTCGCAAAAGAATTATCCGCCGCAGGATTTGAAGATGCCGACATCAACGGCGCCTTCGACTGGTTTGATGCCCTTGAAGCAATGTCGCAGCAGGCAAATATCGCCAGCAGCGGAGTTCTGCGCATCTACAGCGAGATCGAAACCAAGAAAATCAGCAGCGACAGCCTGGGTTTCCTGATGTTTCTGGAACAAGCTGGCGTACTTAACCCGGCGCAGCGCGAACTGGTCATCGACCGCGCCATGGCGCTGCCGGAGGCAATTTCGCTTGAAGAAACAAAGTGGATAGTGTTGATGGCGCTCTGGACCCAGGGCAAGGCCGGAGATTACCTTTTCGTCGAGGATGCGCTCTTTAGCGATACTCGCCCCACTTTGCATTAAGGCAAACAACGCATGCAATGCAAATTACAGCGTCTCGGCGCGCAAGAGGTCTAGACGGCCGTTTCGATCCGCGGCAGCTAACTCTCCAGACACACCAGCGGTCGGGTTACATACCCAATCGCTGACAGATCGTCGAGATTGTGCCTGCCTGGTTGAGGGTATAGAAATGTAACCCCGGGGCTCCACCCTGCAAAAGACGATCACATAACTCCGTCACCACATCCAGTCCGAATGCGCGAAGAGACGGAAGATCATCGCCATAATCCTGCAGGCGCAGCCTTAGCCACCGTGGGATTTCTGCACCGCATACCGCCGAGAAGCGCGACAACTGCGCAAAGTTGTAGATCGGCATGACGCCGGGAACGACAGGAATTGCGATACCCATGCTCTCGCACTCGTCCATGAACTGGAAATAGGCATCGGTGTTGTAGAAATACTGAGTTATCGCGGCATTTGCGCCAGCATCTACTTTACGCTTGAAGGAAGCAAGGTCGGCTTTTGCAGACGGCGCCTCAGGATGAAATTCCGGATAGGCCGCAACCTCTATCTCGAACCAGTCCCCGCTTTCCTGCCGGATAAATTCCACCAGTTCATTGGCATAATGGAAATCGCTGGCTGCCACTTCACCGGATGGATGATCTCCACGCAACGCCACCAGATGGCGAATGCCATGCTCACGGTATTGCGCCAGGATGGTACGTATTTCGTCTCGCGTGGAAGAGATGCATGACAGATGCGGGGCCGCCTCTGTACCATGCGCCTGGATTTCCAGCACCGTTTCCAACGTACGATCCCGCGTCGAGCCACCGGCGCCAAACGTCACCGAGAAAAACTTGGGCTGCAGCTGTGCAAGCTGTTCACGCGCAGCGTGCAGCTTGGCCATGCCCTCCGCCGTCTTGGGCGGAAAAAATTCGAAACTGATCACAGGCGTATTATTCATTTTCAATTATTAATCTTTGCCGCCCAGCACCAGTGTAGCCAGCACCCACGAGATCAAGCTATAGAGCAGTGCCCCAAGAATGCCGGACCAGAGGCTCGCGACCTGGAATCCTTGCAGGATTGTGCCCACAAAAAAGAACAGCAACCCGTTGATGACAAGGATGAACAAGCCGAGCGTCACTACCGTCACTGGCAAAGTGAGCAGCACCAGCACCGGCCGGATCAGCATATTGACCAGGCCGATGACCGCCGCAGCGATCAATGCCCCGGTAAACCCGGACACATGAATGGACGGCATCAGATAAGCAACAGCCAGCAGCGCCAACGCATTGAGTAACCAGACAACGATCAGTTTCATTGCTTCCTCCTCCAATAGCATGCCCGACACTCCGGGCTGTTGAGTATCTTAATAACGGTAGTGCTCAGGCTTGTACGGACCCGCCTTGGACACGCCGATGTATGCAGCCTGCTCGTCGGACAGCACCGTCAACTGCGCATTGAGCTTCTTCAGTTGCAGACGCGCAACCTTCTCGTCCAGATGCTTGGGCAACGTGTAGACACCCACCGGATATTTCGCGGTGTTGGTATACAGTTCGATCTGCGCAATGGTCTGGTTGGCGAAAGACGAACTCATCACATAGCTGGGGTGGCCGGTACCGCAACCCAGGTT
>DATHWE010000171.1:0-10577 GCA_035460905.1 Methylophilaceae bacterium
TTCTGGGGCGGCGTCTCCTTTCTTGGCCTGATCGTCAGCGCCTCCGGTCTGGTGCTGGATTTCCCGACTTTCGAACAAACCCGCCAGACCATGCAGATAGCCAACACGGTGCACGGCATCGGCGCGCTGCTGTTCATCGCCGCCGGTTTGGGGCATATCTACATGGGTACCCTGGGTGCGGAAGGCGCGTACAAGGCAATGAAGACCGGCATGGTCGACGAAACCTGGGCGAAGGAGCACCACGAACTCTGGTACGAACAAGTGAAAGACAAGGCATGATTCGACTGAACGTATGGATGCTGGCCGCCGCGCTTTTCGCACCGGCTGCGGTGCTGGCCAAATTGCCGGCGCCTACCCCCGAGGAAGCGCAGCAAAAAGCCGCTGCCGCCGAAAAAAAGGCGCTGGGTGAAGAGGCCGCCAAAGCCGCGCTGGCCAAGGCGCAGGATCGCGTCGCCAGCCGTTATCGCGCCAAGAACCCGAACGCACCTCGTCCCGTCCCTGTTGTTATCAAAGCGAAATAATCCATGACCGCGCTGAATTTCGCGCGCTGGTCAAGCGCGCTCGGCGGACTGTTGGCTGTGACCGCGTCGTGGGCCCTGGAGCCGCAGGCGTCACCGCTTGCTACGCCTGCTACTGCCAATGTCCGCGTGGTATTCACGCCGGGCGACGATGCTGCCGGCCAGATCATCGACGCCATCCGCCAGGCACGCAAGCAGGTGCTGGTGCAGGCGTTTTCCTTTACCCACGACGGCATTGCGCGCGCGCTGATCGAGGCTCACAAGCGCGGCATCGATGTAAAGCTGGTCGCCGACACCGAGCAGACCGAAAAAATGAAGCGCGGGCAAGTGCCCGGAATGGCGCGTGCTGGCGTGCCGGTGTGGCTCGACAGCGAGCACCAGAGCGCACATAACAAGGTGATGGTGATCGATGCCGGACAGCCGACTGCACTGATTGTTACCGGCTCTTACAATTTTACCCGTGCAGCGCAACACAAAAACGCGGAAAATGTCGTCTTCATCGGCGGCAACGATGCTCTGGTTCGCTCGTACGTTGCGAACTGGCAGCGTCACTTCGCGCATTCGCGACCGCTCGTATTACATTAGGAAGATCATGAACGAAATCGAACAAAACCTCGATGGAAGCGGCCTGCGCATCGGCATCGTGCTGTCGCGCTTCAACAGCGACGTAGGCGACGGTCTGCTCGGCGCATGCAAAACCGAGCTGCGCAAGCTGGGCGTGGCGGACGCCGATGTGACGCTGGTAACGGTGCCTGGCGCGCTGGAAACCCCGCTGGTATTGCAGACGATGGCGCTGAGCGGCAAGTTCGATGCGCTGATCGCGCTAGGCGCGGTGATTCGTGGCGACACCTACCATTTCGAGGTCGTGTCCAACGAATCTGCGCGCGGAATTTCCGAGGTGCAGCTGGAAACCGGCGTGCCTGTCGCCAATGCGATCCTGACAACGGACAACGATGACCAGGCGCTGGCGCGCATGTCGGTCAAAGGGGCCGAGGCTGCGGCCGTGGCGGTCGAAATGGTCAACCTGCTGAAATCGCTATGACAGAAAAATCTACTCCCAAGCCCGGCCAGAACCGCCGAAAATCACGCGAACTCGCGCTCAAGGGCTTGTACAGCCTGTTCCTCGGCGGAGGCGACATCAAGCAGATTGTCGATAACCTGAGTGAAGATGAAGGATATCCGCGCGCGGATGCCAGTTATTTCAAGGGGCTGTTGAATGGCGTGGCAGAGTGCGTCGATGAACTCGACGCGCGCATCGTCCCGCTGCTGGATCGCGACATCAACGAACTGAGCCCGATCGAGCACGCGATTCTGTGCATCGCTGCATTCGAGCTGATCCACGACGTCAGTATTCCCTATCGCGTCGCGATCAATGAAGGCGTGGAGCTGGCCAAGTTATATGGCGGCACCGATGGCTACAAGTACGTGAACGGCGTACTCGACAAGCTGGCGGCGGAAGCCCGTCCGGACGAATGCAAGCGGGAAAATGGCCGCGGAAGCCGCAGATAATCTGTTCGCAGTTCTCCATATGTATCGATTTTCCAATCCAGTGTAAGATTTGACGGATTCGCGGGCCCTTGCCTGGCATACAAGAAGTAAACCGCTTCCATAAAAAGACGGTTCAACACGGGGTGGATATGTCGAAACTGATTCTTACGCTCGATGGTGCGTTGCTCGGGGAATACCCGCTGGAAAAGAAATGCGTGACGATAGGCCGCAGGCCGACCAACGACGTTCATATCGATAATCTGGCGGTCAGCGGCGATCATGCTCGTGTGATTATCGCCGGCGCCGAGGTGGTGCTGGAAGATCTGGGTAGCACCAACGGCAGCACCCTCAACGGCAAGAGCGTACAAAAGCAGGCGCTGCAGCATGGGGATGTCATCGGCATCGGGAAATATCAGCTCACGTATGTGAATGAAGCCGCTCTCGGCAACGGTGGCAGCAAGCCGGTCGATTTTGAAAATACCATCATGATGCAGCCTTCGGCCAGGGATGAGGTTGCGTCCGCACTCGCCGACACCCACCAGGAAAACCCAGCAGAGGCGAGCGCCCTGCCCGACGCATGCGTACAGGTATTGAATGGGCCTGCGACCGGCAAGGAGCTTCCGCTAACCAAAACTCTGACCACGCTCGGCAGGACGGGCGTGCAAGTGGCTGTGATCACGCGGCGACCACATGGCTACTTTATTACGCATGTCGAAGGCGAAAATACGCCGGATGTGAACGGAAACGCCATCGGTATGCAGGCACATCTGCTGAACGATCACGACGTGATCGAACTGGCTGGCGTGAAAATGGAGTTTTACCTCTCTGAAAACTAAGGGTTGAGCGGAAAGAAGATATGCCGCAACTGAAAAAGCTGCTGAAACGTCTTGAGCGTCTTAATGCCATCGGCATCGCGCTTTCTGCCGAGCGCGATGCGGCTCGATTACTGGAAATGATATTGCTCGGCGCCAAGGAAATCACCGGCGCCGACGGCGGGACGCTGTACACCGTGACCGACGATCACAAGCTCCGTTTCGAGATCATGCGCACCGATTCGCTCGATATCGCGCTGGGCGGTACCACCGGCAAGGAAATTCCTTTTGCTCCGCTGCCGTTGTATGACGAGGACGGCAAGCCCAACAACAACATGGTCGCGGCCTACAGCGTTCTGCATGATTGCACCGTTAACATCGAGGATGCCTACGAAGTGGAAGGCTTCGATTTTTCCGGTACGCGCAAATTCGACGAGAAAACCGGTTATCGCTCAAAATCGTTCCTGACGATTCCGATGAAGAATCACGAGAACGAGATCATCGGCGTGCTGCAGCTGTTGAATGCGCTGGAGGAGGGCAGCGACGACATCATTGCGTTCTCTGCAGAAAACCAGCAACTGGCGGAATCCCTAGCATCGCAGGCAGCGGTTGCGCTGACCAATCATAACCTGATCGAAGGGCTAAAGCAGCTTTTCGAATCTTTCATCGAACTGATCGCCGAGGCCATCGACGAGAAGTCGCCGTATACCGGCGGCCACTGCCGGCGCGTGCCTGAACTGTCGATGTTGCTGGCAAAGGCGGCCGACGCCTCCCAGGACGGCCCGCTGCGCGATTTCAGCATGAACGACAAGGAGCTGTACGAAATGCGCATCGCCTCCTGGCTGCATGATTGCGGCAAGGTGACGACGCCGGAATACGTGGTAGACAAAGCTACCAAGCTTTCCACTATTTTCGACCGCATCGAACTGGTCGACCAGCGCTTTGAATTGCTCAAGAAACAGAATGAAGTCGACATGCTGCGGCGCCAGCTTGAGGCGGCACGCAGTGGCGATGCGGCACTATTGGCTACGCTGGCATCGGAGTTCCAGTCTTTGCAGCAAAAGCTGGACGAGGATCGCGAGTTTCTACAGAACGCCAATGTCGGCGGCGAATTCATGACGCCGGAACACCAGGCGCGGGTGCACAGTATTGCCGCCTATCCATTTTTTGACCCCGATGGACAGCAAGTGCCTTTCCTCAGCGAGAACGAGGTGTACAACCTCAATATCGCACGCGGCACGCTGACTGCTGAAGAGCGCGAGATCATCAACAACCATATCGTGGTGACGATCAATATGCTGGAATCGCTCCCCTATCCCAAGGATTTGCAGCGCGTCCCGGAATACGCGGGCGGCCACCACGAACGCATGGACGGCAAGGGCTATCCGCGCGGGCTCACGCGCGAGCAGATGTCGATTCCGGCGCGCATCATGGGCATTGCGGATATTTTCGAAGCGCTGACCGCGCGCGACCGACCCTACAAAAAGGCAAAGACGCTGTCCGAATCGCTGTTTATCCTCGGCAAGATGAAACAGGATAATCACGTCGATCCCGACCTTTTCGATATTTTCATCCGGCAGAAGGTCTATCTTGAATATGCCCGGCAGTTCCTTGAGCCCGAGCAGATCGATGCGGTCGATGAAAGCAAGATCCCGGGATACGTGCCATAATCTCCTTCCAATCCGATAACCCGATACTGTCATGCTGATCTCACGCACCAGCCAATATGCTGTCCAGTCACTGATTTACATTGCGACCCAGGAACAGAATGCGCCAATACTCAGCCGGGAAGTTGCCGAGAAACTGCAGGTGCCGGCCGCCTATCTGGCGAAAATCATGCAGACCTTGTGCAAGGGCGGGCTGGTAACGTCCTATCGCGGTCGTCTGGGCGGATTCTGTCTGCGGGAGGAGCCGGGAAAAATCGATCTGATGCGTATCCTGCTGATCACCGAAGGCCCGGAGTTCACCAAGGAATGCCTGCTGGGCTTGAAGGAATGCAGCGATGCCACCGCTTGTCCGATGCATCACAAATGGACGCCGATCAAGCAGGAAGTCATCAAGATGCTGACCGAGCAGACGCTGGCCATGCTGAGCGAAGCGGTGCGCAGCGGGAAATATCGGCTCAGCGATATTCCCCATAATTTGCTCCCAGCGACGCCGGTACAGATGCCAACCTGCGCCTCCTAGGCGGTTTCCCTATTTAATGCACACCGACCGCACCTGCTTCATGTCGGTGGTGCCCTTCAGTACCTTTTCAATGCCGTCCTGCTTGAGCGTCCGCATGCCGTCTTCCAAGGCAATTGCCAGCAGTTCGGCGACGCGCAAATGCTCCTGGATGCCTTTTTTGATAGCGTCCGTTCCTTCCAGCAGTTCGAAAAGTCCGACACGGCCCCGGTAACCGCCGTTGCATTTGTCGCATCCTGTCGCTTTATATAGTGTGAATTTCCCATCCTTGCCGGCGTAAGACGCTAGCCATTCGTTCATCACCGCCTGGCGTGCGTCTTGCGGATTATTTATCCAGCTATTGGTAAGCTCCAGTTCCCGGCAGTACTCCGTGAGCAGGCTGTTGACTTCTTCCGGTGAGGGGGTGTAAGGCTGTTTGCAAACGCAAAGGCGCTTGGCCAGGCGTTGCGCGAGGATTCCCAGCAGTGCGTCGGAGAAGTTGAACGGATCCATGCCCATGTCGAGCAGGCGGACCACTGATTCCGGGGCATTGTTGGTATGCAATGTAGACATCACGAGGTGGCCGGTCAGCGATGCCTCGATGCCGAGGGAAACGGTTTCCTTATCGCGCATTTCACCCACCATGATCACGTCGGGATCGGCGCGCAGGAATGCACGCATCATGGTCGCGAAATTGAGGCCGGCCTTGCGGTTGACCTGTACTTGCCGCAGACCGCGCTGGGTGATTTCCACCGGGTCTTCGGCCGTCCATATCTTGGTTTCAGGCGTATTGATATAACTCATCGCCGAGTGCAGGGTTGTCGTCTTGCCGGAGCCGGTCGGACCGCATACCAGGAAAAGCCCGTAAGGCTTGCTGATGAGCTGCTTGACCTTTTCCTGCGTGAGCGGCGCCAACTCGAGCTTGTCGATCGGGATCGGCTTGCCGGAGGCCAGGATACGCAGCACGATGTCTTCCAGCCCGCCGGCCGTCGGGATGGTGGCTACGCGCAACTCGACATCGAGGGGGCCGAACTTGCGAAACTTGATCTTGCCGTCCTGTGGAATGCGCCGTTCGGAGATGTCCATTTCCGCCATGATCTTGATGCGCGCGGCGAGTGCGTTGCGATAACTGGGCGGGATTTCGATATAGGGCGCCAGGGTGCCATCCCGGCGTAGTCGAACTGCAACCTTGCTCTTGTCGGGGTAAGGTTCGATGTGAATGTCCGAGGCGCCCTGGGTGTAGGCGTCGATAATGATCTTGTTGACCAGCTTGACCAGTTCGTTGTCCTGGGCCGCGGTAATGTCTTCCGCGGTGAAGCCGGGTTCTTCCGTATCGTCTTCGCCCATGTGAGAAATGAGTTCGTCGATGTTGGCCGACGACATCCCGGCATCGTAGAACAGGCTGACTGTATTGATGAAGTCGCGGTTGAGGCAGACCTTGTAGGTGATCTTGGGGTATTTGGGAAAGACGTTATTGACGATGCGTGAACTGCGCACGCTTTCCGGATCCGGCGTCAGGATGATGAGACCTTCGTCGCGTGTTTCATCGATCGGGATCCAGCCGTTAGATTGAACGTACTCGTGTTTCAGGTGCTTCAGCAGGCTCATCGGCCGGATGCGATCCGCGCGATGTGGCTCATAGGGCACGCCAAAGAAAACCGACAGCGAATGGCCAATGTCCGCAGGCTTGACCTGGAACTCGTCGATCAGCACATCCTCCAGTGATATTTTTTTCTTGCGTGCCGAGCGTTGCGCCAGCTCGAGTTCCGAAGCGGAAATGATACTTTCTGCAATCAGCAAATCGAACTTGGTCTTGATCGGGCCGGCAGAGGTTTGACGCTGGCAGAAGGCAATCGCCAGGGTTTTTCCGATCTCGATGGCGCCATGTTCCGCCATATGCGGAAATGGCAGGCCGGAGAGCGTGTTGGTGAGTTGCACCACGCCTATCAGTTCGGCCGTGACCGAATCGAGTATCGGAAACGCCAGCATCTGGCGCGAGCGATAGCCGGTTTGCTGGTCGACATTCTTGAGAAAACTGATTTCCGGGCTGATGCGTTTCAGTTCGTCGTTGTCGTAGACATCGGCGATATTGACCAGCACCTTGTTTGTGGCAACGAAGCCGACGATGCTCTGCATGCCGATCGCCATGCGACTGATAGGCCGTTGCACGTCGTTATAGCTGCTGAGGCCGGTCTTGATCTTTGAGATCAGCATGGTCTTGTCATCGCTGATCGTGAATATGGTGATTCTTTCGGCTTCGAACACCTGGCATATGTCATGGCTGACGTCCAGGATGATCTGGTCGATGTTGGTGGTAGCGTGAACCTTGTTGCTGACAGCTTGCAGCTTTTTGGTGAAAGCGAGCTCGCTGCCGATTTCAGCGAGGCTTGTAATGCCCGGCGTCGGCGAAATGGCATTCGTGGTCAGTGCCATCAATGGTATTTTCCTGAAAATGAACGATATTTAACTATCAAAATATACACCGCTTTGGCGAAAGTCAATTCGCATACGGTGCGATTGGCGGATAAGGTAAAATCTTACGGTCAAAATAAAGCCCGGAAAAGCATCATGCCCGTCAATTTGCAATCTCCCGCCAGCGATGAGCTGGCACCCGTTGCCGGAGTCCGCCTCGGCATTACCGAAGCCAATATCAAGAAACCGAATCGCAAGGATTTGCTGGTGATGAAACTGGCGCCGGGCAGCCGCGTTGCCGGCGTGTTTACGCAAAACCGATTCTGCGCTGCGCCTGTCGTGCTGTGCAAGGAACATCTGGCGGCTGGCGGCGAAATCCGCGCACTGGTGGTGAATACCGGCAACGCCAATGCCGGCACCGGCGAAGAAGGTATGCGCCGCGCACGCCAGACCTGCCAATCCGTGGCTGACTTGCTGGGATGCTCCGAGCAGCAGATCCTGCCATTCTCCACCGGCGTCATCATGGAACCGCTGCCGGTAGATCGCATCGTCGCCGGTTTGCCCGCCAGCGTGGCAAACCTGCAGGAAGACAACTGGCTCAACGCCGCGCAGGCGATCATGACCACCGACATTGTGGCCAAGGGCGCGTCGCGCAAGATTCAACTGGGCGGCAAGACCGTCACCGTGACCGGCATCGCCAAGGGCTCAGGCATGATCCACCCCAACATGGCGACCATGCTGGGTTACATCGCCACCGATGCCGCCATCAGCCAATCCGTGCTCGATGCGATGATCCGGCATGCGGTGAATTGCTCCTTCAACTGCATTACCGTGGACGGCGACACCTCTACCAACGACTCGCTGATCCTGGTTGCTACCGGCCAGGCCGGCAACGCCGAAGTTGCCGATGGGCAAGGTGCCGACTATCTCGCGTTGCGCGACGTTGTTACCGAAGTCGCCATGGTGTTGGCGCAAGCCATCGTGCGCGACGGCGAAGGCGCGACGAAATTCATGACCATCCACATCCAGGGGGGGCGTGATGAAGCCGAATGCCGCAAGATCGGCTACGCCATCGCGCACTCGCCGCTGATCAAGACGGCGTTTTTCGCTTCCGATCCCAATCTCGGGCGCATCCTTGCAGCAATTGGTTATGCAGGCGTGGATGATCTGGACGTGAACCTGATCAAGCTCCATCTGGGCGATGTGCTGGTCGCAGAAAACGGCGGCCGCGCAACGAGCTACCAGGAAACCGACGGCCAGCGCGTAATGAAGGAAGCGGAAATTACCGTGCGCGTCGAACTGGGCCGGGGCCGTGCCGAAGCGACTGTCTGGACCTGCGATTTCTCGTACGATTACGTGAAAATCAACGCTGATTACCGCACCTGATGACCCGCGACATGGAAAGCCTGATCGCCCGCGCGGAAAGCCTGCTTGCCCGCCTTGAAGGAGTCTTGCCCGCACCGTTGCCCACAACGGACTGGTCGGCGCATGCCTTCCGTTGGCGCCGCCAGCAGGGACGCGGCTTTTTGCAGGCGGTAAAGCATCCACACCTTATTCATCTTGCCGACCTGCAGGATATCGGCCCACAAAAAAAGCAGCTGGTTGCCAATACGCGGCAGTTCCTGCAAGGCCTGCCATGCAATAACGTTTTGCTGACCGGCGCGCGCGGTACCGGAAAGTCCTCGCTCTTCAAGGCGCTTCTGACAGATTTTTCCGAAGAGGGCCTGCGGCTGATAGAGGTCGACAAGACCGATCTGGTTGACCTGTCGGATATCACCGACCTGCTGCGCAATCGTCCGGAGCGCTTCCTCATTTTCTGCGATGACTTGTCATTCGATGCTGATGAGCCGGGATACAAGGCGCTCAAGGTGGCATTGGACGGTTCGGTATCCGCCGCTGCGGACAACATGCTGATCTGCGCGACTTCGAACCGCCGTCACCTGATGCCGGAGTTCATGAAGGAAAATCTCGAGACGCAGTACGTCGGCGACGAAATTCGTCCGGGCGAAACCATCGAAGAAAAGATCTCGCTGTCCGAGCGTTTTGGCCTGTGGCTGTCGTTCTATCCGTTCGATCAGGATGCCTATCTCGATATCGTTCGCCATTGGCTGGGTCATTTCGGTATCAAGCGTCTGACACCGCAAACGCGCCAGGCGGCACTGCAGTTTGCGTTGCAGCGCGGGTCGCGCAGCGGCCGCGTCGCTTGGCAATTCGCCCGCGACTGGGCCGGCCGGCAGGCCTTGCGCCGTTCATGAGTAAGCCCTACGTCGAAGCCGCCGTGGCGGTGCTGCGCCGCGAGGATGGCCAGGTGCTGCTCGGGCAGCGTCCGGAAGGCAAGCCCTGGGCCGGTTGGTGGGAATTCCCCGGCGGCAAGATCGAGGCGGGCGAAACACCTTTCCATGCTTTGCAGCGCGAACTGCATGAGGAACTCGGCGTGGAGGCTGAAGTTGCCTATCCATGGGTGACCAGAACCTTCGACTATCCGGAACGTACCGTCAAGCTGCGCTTTTTCATCGTGCATCAATGGCGCGGCGAGCCTCACGGCCGCGAAAACCAGCAACTCTCCTGGCAAGACCTTGCAGCTGTCGATGTCGGGCCCTTGCTGCCGGCCAATGCACCGATTCTGGATGCGCTGCGACTGCCGCCGGTTTATGCGATTACCAATCTTCATGAGATGGGGCGTGAACGGTTTTTTGCAGGACTGCATCGAGCACTGGAGCGCGGGCTGAGGCTGGTTCAGGTGCGTGAGAAGCAGTTGTCTTCTGCCGCGCTGGAGGCATTTGCTGTGGAAGTCATCGCAGTGTGCCAGCCCTACGGTGCGCGCGTCCTGCTGAATGGCCAGGCGGACATGGCGCAGCGTATCGACGCTGATGGCGTGCATTTTTCTTCCGCAGCCCTTGCGGCATTAACGGCGCGTCCGCAAGAACTGCTTTGCGCCGCTTCGTGCCACAATCCTTCTGAGCTGGCCCGTGCGGCAGCGCTGGAATTCGATTTTGCACTGCTCTCGCCAGTCATGGAAACGCTCAGCCACCCGCAGGCTATGCCGCTGGGCTGGGCTGGATTTGAAAAGATGATTGCGGAATATTCTTTGCCGGTTTACGCGCTGGGCGGTATGCGACGCGAATATATGGCCGATGCTTGGACGCATGGTGCGCATGGCATCGCGATGCAGCGGGCGATATGG
>DATHWE010000172.1:0-6005 GCA_035460905.1 Methylophilaceae bacterium
CCGCTGTTACACAATTTGTAGCACAAAGGTGTAACACAAGCACATCTCGTAGTAACTGCCTCGCAGTCCCCATCGTCTAGAGGCCTAGGACATTACCCTTTCACGGTAAGTACCGGGGTTCGAATCCCCGTGGGGACGCCAAAATACAAAAGCCGATTCGAAAGAGTCGGCTTTTCATTTCAGGTTTCGCATGTCTCGAGCACATTCAATATTGCAAGAGCTCATCAAGCAGCGCCTTACACCGCCTCCTCCAGCTTCTTGTAGTTGCCTGCCACCATGCCGAATAGCGACCGTAGCCGCTCGACGTGCAAAGTCGATGACAGTACGATGGCCTTGGTATCACCGTCGAGATTTTCCTCACCTGCGGCCAGATACTGTTCGCGCACCCGGGATAATCCACGCCCACGCCCGGAAGTCATGCCTTCGAGCACTCCCATGTCATCGGCGTCATATTGTTTTGCGAGATCGATCAGAATCATCAGAATCGCGTCCAAACCCTCAACCGCCGCATGCGAAATCGTGCCCAAGCTTTCATGCTCATCAAGCTGCTTGAGCTCCCGGCCCAGGCCTTCCAGCGCGTCATTCATTGCAACCAGATGCTCCTGGTTATCCAGAAGTACGGATATTCTCTCGTACTGACTTGGAGTCAAGTTGCCATGCTTCATGATGTTGGCAATGGCCGAACCGACAATTTCGCTCAGCACCTTGAAGGAGTCATGTAGAGCCTTGATTTGCATGATGCCCTTGCCTTCGCGTAGCGCATTGAAGGAGCCCGACATGATGTTGAGCAATCTGGCCTGCTCGTACTTGATCTTTTGAATCGCATCATCCGGCCTGTCCAGCGCATAGTCTGTCAGGTACTGCAACTTCAGGGTTTCTTTTGCCAACAGGCGCGACTTGTTGATCTGCCCAACGATGAATGAGGCCGTATGCGTGTTGCCGTCCAGCAGAATTTCATGATTGAAGGTCTTGAGTTCATCGATTTCTCCCTGGCTCAACACCTTGGCAATGACCTTGATCTCGGGGTCGATCAAGGCAATAGCCGCGCTGGCCTGGCGGACCTCCTCGAAATCATCCAAAGCGAGGATAGTTGCCATCGCCTCACGAATACGCAGGTTTTCAAGCAAAGTGCGGTCGGCGGGATCGCCAAATACCACGGATTTACCTGCCTCGCCTGCCTTGACATACGAATCAGTATTGTTGGTGACCACCACGTGGTTGATGCCCGAGGCCTCCAGCTGCTCCGAAACCACGCGCCCGAATTCGCCGTAACCGCACAGGATGACATGCCCACCTACGGTACTGGCCTGATCCAGCACCTTCTCCTCGATTCTTTCCTTGAACAGGAATCCGGCAATCGCATCCATCTGATTGAATAATAATGGCGTAGAAATCATGGAAATAATCGTGATCACCATCAGTATCTGCACAAAGATAGGATCCAGCATGCTGCTGTCGAGCAGCATCGAGAACACGACGAGTGCGAACTCGCCCACCTGGGCTATCGCCAAAGCGGACTTGAAGGCAGTCTTGCCATCGCTGGCTGTACTCAGAATGGCGAAAGCGCAAACCATCTTGACCAGCATGATGCAGGCCCCAAGCGCAATCACCTGCGGCAGATGCGCCATCACGATATTGAAGTCGATCTGCAAGCCCACCGCCACAAAAAACACCCCGAGCAGAATATCCCGGAAAGGGATCAGGTCGGCCTCTACCTGATATTTGTATATGGTCTCGGAAATCATCATGCCGGCGATGAAGCCGCCCAGGGAATAGGAAAAGCCGAAGTGGTGGGCAATATACGATGCACCGATCAGGGTCAGCAGAATCGATCCCATGTAGATTTCCTTGGAGTTGGTTTTGGCAACCTCCCTGAATAAACGGTGAAACAGCAACTTGCCAAGCCCGATCAGCAGAAACAATGCAATCAGAGCATTCGTGACGGTGGACATGACCAATTGACCCAGGCTTTTCTCAACATCCGAAAAAACAGTGATCATCACCATGATGGGGATCACCGCCATGTCCTGAAAAATCAGAATGCCCAAGGCATTGCTGCCCATCTCGCTCTTAATCTTTCCGGACTCGTTGAGCATTTTGAGGACGATAGCGGTGGAGGATAAAGCCAGTCCTGATGCGACGATCAGCCCCACCTTGAAATCAGCCAGATCCAGAAGCTGAATGATCAGTGCGATAACAGCAGTGGTCACGATCACCTGCAATGCGCCGAAGACGAAGACTTGCTTGCGGATCTTGAGCAGATGCGCCGGGGAAAATTCGAGGCCGATCGTGAACATCAGGAAGACGACGCCGAACTCAGCCAGGTTTTCCAGCCCTGCCTCACTGTGCAGATCGATATCGAACATGGCCTTGATGATCGCTCCGGTGAGGATGTAGCCAATCACCGTGGGAATGTTGATACGCCTGAGTAAAAGATTGATTCCCGTGGCAAGTCCCACAGTCAGGATCAGGATGGGAATCAGGTTATCCATAAGCTTGGATCAGCCCAACCCGGGAGGTTGCGTCATTTGCAAGGATAGGCCCCTGCAAGGGCCAGCAGCGCCCCACGCCGTCCGCTTTTCTGCAGGGCATCAGGATGTTCACGGAACCATTTGTTGACGACCCTGAGCGCCTGCGTGCGTGTCAGCCCCTCTTCCGGGGCACACATCACCTTAGCGTCGCCGACCTTGTAATCGCCCACGCTGAATCCATCCAGCAAGCCCGACATGTAGCCCATGCACCACATCGCATCCAGCATTTCCTCGCCGGACAGTTTTTCCGTGCCATCTACCGACTTCTCGGCGGCCGTGCAGCGATTGAGCAGCTCCTCGCCGCTCACAGCCGCGGCAGCGGGAAAGGCCGCCGCAAGCAGAAAGGCAAAGGCCAGACAATTCAGTAGCCGCTTCATTGCATCTCCTTTTTACCCAGCTTGAACACCAGTACGGAGTCGCCTTGCTTGTAGCCCCATATCTGATTGCCGCCCGCCGCGACCGCGACATATTGCTCGCCGTCGATTTCATAGGTGATCGGCGGCGCATTCACCCCCGCCTCCGCCCGGTATGTCCATAGCACCTTGCCGCTGGCGCTGTCGAAGGCATCGAAGTTGCCGTTGCCTTCGCCCGTGAACAGCAAGCCGCCCGCGGTAGCCAGCACACCGCCGACCAGCGGCTCCGGCGTTATATGCTGCCAGCGGATTTTCCCGGTCTGCAGGTCGATGGATGACAGCAGCCCCCATTTCGGCTCATCGATGGGTTCGGATGCGGTATAGCGGATTGCAGGCTTGCCGTCTTCCGCAGGCGTTTCATGCAAGGTGTAACGCACCGGCATATGCATGGCCGCTACGAAAACCTGTTGCGCAGCTTCATCCACGGCGCTCGGCGACCAGTTGACGCCGCCGAATACACCCGGATGGACGCGTGTGCCTTCCTTCGTGGCATGGACGAAAAGATTGGACTGCGGCACGAAAGGCTCCGATTTGAGCAGCAGCTCACCGGTCGCACGGTCATGCACATAGAACCAGCCGGTCTTGCTGGCATGACCGACGGCCGGGATCGTCCTGCCATCGCGCTTCAGGTCGAACAGCACGGGCGGACTGGCGAGATCATAACCCCAGACATCGTGCGGCACTTGCTGGTAATGCCAGCGCAGCTTGCCGGTAGCAATCTCCAGCGCCACCAGCGACACCGTGTACAGGTTATCCCCGGGCCGCGAAATGTCGTCCATCTGCGGCGACGGATTGCCGGTGCCGAAATACAGCAGCCCGAGCTTGCTGTCGATGGCCGGTGTGGTCCAGGCCGAGCCGCCGCCGTAGCGCCACGCTTCGGAATACCGATTCATGGTCGCCTTTTCTTTTTCGATATCGCGATTCAAGGGGATGCCGTCCGGCGTAGTCGGGCTGAATTTGCCCTCCCATCCCTGGGCGGGAATCGTGTCGAACTGCCACACGCGCTTGCCGGTTTCGGCATCGAACGCGGCCAGAAACCCGGGACGACCATACAGGCCGGCCACGCCGATCACGGCACCCAGCGGCGCATCCGCACGCGGCGAATCGATATGCAGTCCATAACCGACGCCGGTAATACCGATAATTACCTTGCCGCCATACACGACCGGCGCCATCGCGATGCCGATACCGGTACCGCCGGAAACCTTCTCGCGGCTCAATGGGTCGTTCGCGTGCAGCGCTTCGGTGCCTTCGGTCAGGACATTTTCGCTGACCGCGTCAATATCCCACAGCACCTTGCCGGTTTTGGCGTCCAGCGCCACCACGCGCGCGTCGACGGTACCGATGTACACCTTGCCGCCGCTCACCGCGACACCGCGATTGCCGGGGCCGCAGCACATCTTCCACCCTTTGCGACGCTGGTGCTCATAGCGCCACAGCTCCTTGCCGGTTCGAGCGTCCAGGGCGACCACATGATTGAACGGCAGTGCAAGATACATCACGCCACCAGTAACGATGGGAGTTGCCTGGAAAGTGGCCTTGACGCCGCTATGGTAGGTCCAGGCTGAAGTCAGTTGTGCGACGTTGTCGCGATTGACCTGTGCCAGCGGTGAGTATCGCTGGTTACTGTAGTCGCGCCCGTAGCTGGGCCATTCCTGAATCGACGCCGAAGCTGTTGCACTCGGCTGCTGTGCACAGGCTTGCAATGCGCAAATACTTATTGCTGCAACGATGAAGCAGGTTTTTTTCATGTATTTAGTTCTTTACCCAGATCCTTGATTTCGGGAGTGCCGATATCGACACCGCCATTCTTGATCGCGCGCCGCGAGTTGAGCGCGAGCTTTTCATACTGGGCGCGGAATTTATCCAGCGTTTCCTCGTCCAGTTCCTCCAGATCGAGCAACGCGTTATGCGCGCCCTGCGTAGAGCGTATCAGTTCGTCGAGTTTGATCTGAATCGCTTCTGTATCGCGATTCTGCGTGTTCTGGATCACGAATACCATCAAAAACGTCACGATCGTGGTGACCGTATTGATGATCAACTGCCAGGTGTCGCTGAAATCGAACACGAAACCGGTTAGCAGCCATGCCGCGATCAGCCCTGCTGCCAGTGCAAAGCTGAGCGGCCGCGCGGTCTGACGCGCCGACCATTTGGCAAAGCGGGAAAACCAGGATGTCCCATTTGATCCATTAATACGCTTGCTCATTGCCTACCCCTTCAAATTTTCATGTCATCAATCGACCGGGAGCGCCCATCAACGCGCAAATGCGCTGGATAACCATGGGCCTGGGCATTTCGACAATCCCCTGCTCGAAAGCGTTGACCGAAAGCGGGCCCGCAAACACATCAAGTAGTTCGTCAGGTTTCAACAGGAAATCCGGATTTTGCGGTCGGCCGAATTTCTCCTGGCCGCGCATGAAGGTTTCGTAGATGAGCACGCCGTTGGGCGCCAGACATTGGGTAAGCAGTGGCAACAAGGGGCGATGCAGGTAGCGGCAAACGACAATGCCGTCAAACAACCGTCCGGCAAACGGCCAGGGGCCGTTCTCCAGATCGGCCTGAAAGGCATGCAAGCCCGGAATCTGCTGCAATTCGGCTATTGCGGACTCATCACGATCCACCGCTTCAACGCGCCAGCCCTGCTCCGCTAGCCAGCGTGCATTGCGGCCGGAGCCGCAGGCGAGGTCGAGGACAATGCCTCCGGCGGGGATCAGCGGAGCGTGTCGGATAAGCCAGGATGAAGGCGGTTCGTGGGAAGAAGGCATCTCATGCGAAAATATGCCCGAACAATGGTGCAAAAACAATGACAGATCATCAACAAGCCGAACTGGAATGGCGCAATGGGCAACCGATGTCGCTCAAGTACGGCGACGTCTACTTTGCGAGCGAATCGGGCATCGATGAAACGCGCTATGTATTCCTGCAGCAGAACCGGCTGCGCGAACGCTGGCAGAGCCTCGCCGACAACACATTCACCATCGCCGAGACCGGCTTCGGCACCGGCCTCAATTTTCTTTGCGCGTGGCAATTATGGAAGGAAAGCGCGCCATCGACGGCACGC
>DATHWE010000173.1:0-7220 GCA_035460905.1 Methylophilaceae bacterium
CCGATTTCCCGCATCAGGAAAGGCTCCTTTGCGATGCTGTGCAAGGGAATGTTACGGTCATTGCATAACGGATGCTCAGGATGCGCCATGACCACCAATGGGTTCTCCATAAAGGGCCGCGCTACCAGTTCAAGATGACTCGCCGGCTGGCTGAGAATGTAGAGATCGTCCAGGTTCTCCGCGGCACGTTCGAGCACCCGCTGGCGGTTTGTGACCTTGAGAGCTACTTCGACGCCCGGATGCTGTCGTGAAAATTCGCCGAGGATGCGCGGCGCAAAGTATTTGGCGGTAGAAACAACAGCCAGTCGCAACTTTCCCTTTTTCAACCCACGCATTTCGGCGATCGACATATCGCAACGTTCCAGCGACTGCATGATTTCCCGCGCCGTAGCGACCAGCTCCTTGCCGGCGTCGGTAAGATGAATGCGCCGACCGACCTGCTCAAATAACGGAACACCAACCACATCGGTCAGCTTTTTCATCTGCATGGAAACAGTAGGCTGGGTGAGATGCAGTTCTTCGGACGCACGCGTGAAGCTACCCAGCCGGGCGATAGCCTCAAAGACTTCCAATTGTCTGAATGTCGCGTGCCCTAGCATTTATATATAGATATATGTCTATGATAAATATAGAAACAATTGATTTTTATTTATCCTTATTTTCTGACAAACTCTGACACATGTAAACGTACGTCAGCTTTTTGAAAGTACTTTCCATCCTCATTCCGAGTCAGGAGGCAGCCATGTCAGAGACTGGAACCCTCACGGGGAAAGAACGCTACAAATCCGGAGTCATCCCTTATGCCAAGATGGGCTACTGGGAACCGGACTACCAACCTAAAGACACCGATCTGATTGCGTTGTTCCGCATCACACCTCAAGAGGGCGTGGATGAGGTTGAGGCTGCGGCCGCTGTCGCCGGTGAGTCGTCGACGGCCACATGGACAGTCGTCTGGACAGATCGGCTGACTGCCTGCGAGTTGTATCGTGCCAAGGCCTATCGGGTAGACGCGGTGCCCAACACCGGGCCCGGAACAAATACCGATCAGCAGTATTTTGCCTATATTGCCTATGACCTTGATCTGTTCGAGCCGGGCTCGATCGCCAACCTTACCGCTTCCATCATCGGCAATGTTTTCGGCTTCAAGGCCGTGAAAGCCTTGCGGCTGGAAGACATGCGCATTCCTGTCGCCTACCTCAAAACATTCCAGGGGCCAGCGACCGGCATCGTTGTGGAGCGTGAACGTCTGGACAAATTCGGGCGGCCGCTGCTGGGTGCGACAACCAAACCCAAGCTGGGCCTTTCCGGTCGCAACTACGGGCGCGTGGTATACGAAGCACTCAAGGGCGGCCTGGATTTCGTCAAGGATGACGAAAACATCAACTCGCAGCCGTTCATGCACTGGCGCGATCGTTTCCTGTATTGCATGGAGGCCGTCAACCGCGCTTCGGCCGCTACCGGCGAGGTCAAGGGGCACTATCTCAATGTCACCGCCGGCACCATGGAGGAAATGTACGAGCGCGCCGAATTCGCCAAATCGCTGGGCTCCGTCATTGTGATGATCGACCTGGTGATTGGCTACACCGCAATTCAGAGCATGGCCAAATGGGCGCGCAGGAACGACATGATTCTGCACTTGCACCGCGCCGGAAATTCGACTTATTCGCGCCAGAAGAACCATGGCATGAATTTCCGGGTGATCTGCAAATGGATGCGCATGGCCGGCGTCGACCATATCCACGCCGGCACGGTCGTCGGCAAACTGGAGGGCGATCCGCTGATGATCAAGGGCTTCTACGACACGCTGCGTGAGCCGCACACGCCGGTGAGCCTGGAAAACGGCCTGTTCTTCGAGCAGGACTGGGCATCGCTCAACAAGGTGATGCCGGTAGCTTCCGGCGGCATCCATGCCGGGCAGATGCACCAGTTGCTGCATTACCTGGGTGAAGACGTGGTGCTGCAATTCGGCGGCGGCACCATCGGCCACCCAATGGGCATCCAGGCCGGCGCGACTGCCAACCGCGTTGCACTGGAAGCGATGATCCTGGCGCGCAACGAAGGCAAGGATATCTGGAACGAAGGTCCGCAGATCCTGGAAAACGCGGCCAAGTCGTGCAAGCCGCTACAGGCTGCACTGGATACCTGGAAGGACATTACCTTCAACTACACATCCACCGATACGGCGGATTTCGTTCCCACCGAGACGGCAACGGCATAAGGAGATCGCCATGAGAATCACCCAAGGCCAGTTTTCATTCCTGCCCGATCTCACCGACGAGCAGATCACCATCCAGATCAAATATGCACTCAAGAACAATTGGGCGGTCAACGTGGAATACACGGACGACCCACACCCGCGCAACACCTATTGGGAAATGTGGGGCATGCCGATGTTCGACCTGCGCGATCCGGCGGGGATCATGATGGAGATTCAGGACTGCCGCAAAACCTATCCGGATCAATACATCCGGGTCACCGCTTTCGACAGTACGCGTGGTTGGGAAACGCCGCGCATGTCCTTCATAGTCAACCGTCCCAAGGAAGAGCCCGGCTTCCGCCTGATTCGCCAGGAAAGCGACGGGCGACATATACGCTATACGGTGCATTCCTATGCCACGGACAAGCCGGAAGGCCAGCGTTATCGCTAGCAACCGCCATCACGGCCGGCGCTGCTTTCAGCAGTTGCACGAGGATATGGCGATTTATTGGAGCCAACCATCGTGAACGAAATTTCCGATACCACTCCGGTCGACCTCAAGAAGGTCTATGAAGAATCCAATATCCAGGAAATTCTGGATCAATTGGATCGGGAGCTGATTGGTCTCAAGCCGGTCAAGAGCCGCATCCGTGAAATTGCCGCCCTATTGCTGGTCGACAAGCTGCGCGAGCAGGTGCAATTAAGTGCCCAGTCGCCCTCGCTGCATATGTGCTTCACTGGCAATCCCGGCACAGGCAAGACTACGGTAGCCATGCGCATGGCAGAAATTCTTCATCGCTTGGGTTACGTCCGCGAAGGCCATGTGATCGCCGTCACTCGCGACGATCTGGTCGGCCAATATATCGGCCACACCGCACCAAAAACCAGGGAGGTCCTAAAAAAAGCCATGGGAGGCGTACTGTTCATCGACGAGGCCTACTATCTCTACAAGCCCGAAAATGAACGCGATTATGGCGCAGAATCTATCGAAATCCTGCTTCAGGTCATGGAGACCCAGCGAGAGGATCTGGTAGTAATTCTCGCCGGCTACAAGGATCGGATGGACAAGTTTTTCCAAAGCAATCCCGGCATGTCGTCACGTATTGCGCATCACATCGATTTTCCGGATTACAGCCCGGAGGAGTTGCTGGAGATCGCAAAACTGATGATGACCGGACTCAACTACCGCTTCAGCCCGGACGGCGAAAAAACGTTTGCCGAATATATCGTCAAGCGCATGCAGATGCCGAATTTTGCCAATGCACGCTCAATACGCAACGCTCTGGATCGTGCAAGGCTGCGGCAGGCCAATCGCCTGTTTGCCAGCCATGACAAGGCACTGACACGCAAGGACCTTCTAACGATTGAAGCCGACGACATACTCGCCAGCCGGATATTTACGCAGTCATCTAACCAATAATGCATATAAGCACTAAATAACAGGCTAGGTTATGGCAGCTCATTAACTATCGCCTTGAGGAGTTAATCATGCAAAAACTTTCCACTAAGCTGGCTATCCTTCTTACTGCCGGCACCCTGGTTGCTACACCCTTCGCCTATGCCGCCGGCAAGGATTTCGTCGACACTAAGGATGCTAAACCGCTCCCGATAAAACCGGAATTTTTCGATACACCGCAATCGAAGAAATTTCTTGAGACTGGAGCAAATCCATATGTCGGCGACAAGGCGGCGGCCGAACGCGGCAAGAAAATATTCCAGCTATATTCCTGCACCCAATGTCACGGTGGAAATGCGCAAGGACAAACCGGACCTGGATTGACCGGCCCCAACTTCAAATACGCCAAGAATACGACCGATAAAGGCATGTTCGAGACCATCTGGGCCGGCACCAATGGTGGCATGGGTGCCAAGGGCAAGGGCCTGATGGATCCAACCGACCCCAACAACGGCATGACGCCGGATGAAGTCCTGAAAGTCATCGCCTGGGTGAGAAGCCTGGGCGGAGGGGCAGTAAACTAGCGTCCATTCAGTGATTCGAAAGAAACCTCAGCAACCAAACTGCTCCCGCAAGCATCGCACTTCACAGCAGGCTTGCGGGATGCAGTTCGGCCAAGCAGGCCAGATAATGGAACTTCGGCCCTGTCAGGGTTTCTTAAGTAGAAATGAGGGTTTATATGTTTCCTCATTTTTCCGGGTATGTTTCTCCTCATTTTCGATGAACACCCCCATTCCCAAACGTTCCAGGAGGTTATCATGCGGACCTATCCTGTCAGAATGGCAATACTCATTACGTCCAGCCTCGTTTGCCTAAGTGCTGTACCGGCAAGCGCAGCCGAACAGTTCGTCGACACCAAGGACGGCAAGCCGCTCAATATCAAGCCTGATACCGAGCAATCCAAGAAATTCATGGCAACCGGGCAGAACCCCTACATTGGCGACCAGGCCGCCATTGCCGAAGGTAAAAAACTGTACCAGCTTTATTCATGCGCGCAGTGTCACGGCGCCCAGGCGCAGGGACAAACTGCCGGGGGGTTAACCGGAGCCAAGCTCAATCACGCCAAGAGCGCGACCGATAAAGGTATGTTTGAAATCATTTGGGCCGGTACCAATGCAGGCATGAGCGGTAAAGGAAAAGGCGTGATGGACCCGACCGATCCCAAGAATGGCATGTCGCCGGATGAAGTATTGAAACTGATCGCCTGGATCAGAAGCCAGGGCCAAGGAGCGAAATAGACTCCGCTTCGTCAACCGAAACGGATTTTCATCACCAATACCGCTCCCGCCAGCACCAGGGTGATGCAATTGGCGATGATGACCGGCCAGGAGCCGATCATCATTCCATAAATCGCCCATAACGCCACTCCACATGTGAAGATGGCGTACATGCCGAGCGAAATATCCTTGGTATGGCGTGTCCGCCACACCTGCCACGCTTGTGGGATAAATGCAGTGGTTGTCAGCGTGGCAGCGATGCTGCCTATCCAGTCATGCACGGGCTACTTTCCAGAAGACTTGCAGCCGGTGTAGGCCACCGTCGGTCCATCCTTCAGCGAGGCTTCGGCGCCATTGATTTCGAGCACCGCGATACCGTTGGTGTAACGCGTGGCAGAGGCCTCCTTGGCCAGCGCAACCTCCCGGTCGGGATAGATCAACCATGCGGTGCTGCCGTTATCGGCATAGCGCACATGAAAGCGCTTGCCGCCTTCGCATTGATATTCAGTTGCGTTGGCCAGGCGCTTGGGCTGGTTGGGCGAGGACTTCTCGCCAAAAGGCCAGACCTTGTCCACACTCATGCTGCTGCAAGCGGACAGGGATATGCCCATCGCGGTAAACAACAAAGCTGTTACGAATTTATTTCCCATCTCTAACCCTCATCTGAAATTTATTAGCGGCGTTTGCCGCCACCCAGCAGCGAACCCAATACGCCACGTATGATCTGCCGACCCAGTTCGGAACCGATGGCGCGTGCGGCATTCTTTGCTGCGGCCTCGATCACGCCTTCACGCCTGCCGCCGCGCGGCCCCGTGGAACCACCCAGCAACTCGCCCCAATCGAATCCCTTGCCCTGCTCCACCGGCGTCTCTGTTGCCGACTTGGCTGCCCGGCTCTTGAGGATTTCGTAGGCCGACTCGCGATCCACCTGTTTTTCGTAATGCCCGTACAGCACGGAACTTTGTATCGTCTGCTGCCGTTCGTCATCCGTCGCCGACCCGAGGCGGCTGCCCGGCGGACAGATGAATGCACGCTCCACAGGATGCGGCCGACCTTTTTCATCCAATAGAGACACCAGTGCCTCGCCCACGCCCAATTCGGTTATCGCGGCCTCCACATCGACCTCAGGATTCGGCCGGAAAGTTTCCGCCGCGGATTTGACCGCCTTCTGGTCGCGCGGCGTAAATGCGCGCAAAGCGTGCTGCACGCGGTTACCCAGTTGACCCAGCACCACATCGGGAATATCCAGCGGATTCTGGCTGACGAAATAGACGCCTACGCCCTTGGAGCGGATCAGGCGCACGACCTGCTCGATCTTGGAAAGCAACGCGGAAGGTGCATCATTAAAAAGCAAATGCGCTTCATCGAAGAAAAACACCAACTTGGGTTTGTCGAGATCGCCTACTTCGGGAAGGTTCTCAAATAGCTCGGCCAGCAGCCACAGCAGCAGCGTGGCATAAGCACGCGGCGAATTGTATAGCGTGTCGGCCGCCAGGATATTGATGATGCCTCGCCCTTTCTCGTCTGTCTGCATCAGGTCGTCGAGGTTCAGCATCGGTTCGCCGAACAACTGGTCGCCGCCCTCATGCTCCAGTTGCAGCAGGCCGCGCTGGATCGCTCCGACGCTGGCGGTCGAGATGTTGCCGTACTCGGCAGTGAATTGCGATGAATTTTCAGCCGCATGCTGCAGGATCGCGCGCAGGTCTTTCAAGTCGAGCAACAACATGCCATTGTCATCGGCAATCTTGAACACTGCCGTCAGAACGCCCGCCTGGGTCTCGTTCAAATTCAGCATGCGCGACAGCAGCAACGGTCCCATGTCCGACACGGTCGCGCGCACCGGATGGCCCTTCTTGCCAAATACGTCCCAGAATACAACCGGCGCCGCGCCATAAGCGAATCCATCGATGCCCAACTCGGCCACCCTAGCTTCTACCTTGGCATTGCCGCCACCCGCCTGGCTCATGCCGGAAAGGTCGCCCTTCACGTCGGCCATGAATACCGGCACGCCGATGCGGGAAAATTGTTCGGCCAGCGCTTGCAGGGTCACAGTCTTGCCGGTTCCGGTCGCACCGGCGATCAGGCCGTGGCGGTTGGCCATGCGCGGCAACAGGTGTAGAGAATGTTTGCTTTTGGCGATCAATAAGGGTTCGGTCATGAGACTTTCCTGATTTGCGACGTGCGGTATGGTACCTGCGATGCAGGCGGCGAGCTAGATATCTCCCTTGCGTGCCTTGTCCATCATCCAGATCAGCGTATCCTCGATTTCCTTCGCGGCGTCGCGCGCTTGCTGGTTGACCTCTCCAAGGTGCCGCAGGGCGTATGTGGGACGATCGAGCGCCATGTAAAG
>DATHWE010000174.1:0-8178 GCA_035460905.1 Methylophilaceae bacterium
GCAACCCTACCACTGCGCCGGCAGCGCAAAGTCCGAAGGCTTGGGTATCGCGCTCATGGAATACATGCGCGGCGATGATCCGAACGCACTGATCGGACTGCCGCTGATTTCCCTGATCGGCATGCTGCAAAACGAAGGCGTTACGGTCATATAATCCCATCAGGGAGAAAACGCCGTGGCGCAATCCATACTTGTCATCGAAGACGAATCCGCGATTGCGGATACGCTGATCTACGCTCTCAAGAGCGAAGGTTACGCGCCCCATCATTGCGTGCTGGGCAGTGAGGGGCTGGCCCAATTGCGCAGCGGACGATACGCACTGGCGATACTTGATATCGGGCTACCGGATATGAGCGGTTTCGAGGTCTGCCGCCAGGCGCGCGCCTTCACAGACCTGCCCATTATTTTCCTGACTGCGCGTACCGAAGAAATCGACCGCATTGTCGGCCTCGAAATAGGCGCGGACGACTATGTTGCCAAGCCTTTCTCGCCTCGTGAGGTCGTGGCCCGCGTTCGGGCGCGGTTACGTCGCACAACTACACAATCTTCATCCGCTCCGACTTTTGACGTCGATACCTCAGCGGCACGCATTCGCTATTGCGGTCAGCTGCTCGACCTGACGCGCTATGAATACCTGCTGCTCAAGACCCTGCTTGACCATCCCGGACGCATCCATGCCCGCGACGAGCTGATGGATCGCATCTGGCGCGATGCGCTTGACACCTCCGATCGCACCGTTGACACGCATATCAAGACCTTGCGAGCCAAACTGAAAGCCGTGCGTGAAGATTTTAATCTCATCGCAACCCATCGCGGCATGGGTTACAGCATCGTTAACGGGTCGACATAATGACGACACGCTCAACCTCAGCGCAGCCGCCCTTGCATGTATCAGCTCCAAGCGAGCATCCTGCGCAATGGGCAGCCCGATGAGCATCAGCCTGCGCCTGCTGCTCGGTTACTTCCTCATTGTCGGCCTTGCCGCCTGGTTCGTGCTTAACAGCTTCATGCAGGAAGTTAAACCCGGCGTGCGCCAGACCATGGAAGAGACTCTGGTCGATACCGCGCACCTGCTGGCGGAACTGGCCGCTGAAGACATAGCATCTGATAAGCTCGATAGCGGCCGCTTTGCCGCAGCATTCAAACGTTATCAGGCACGCGATCCTCATGCGGATATCTGGGGTTTCAAGAAGGATTCCGTTGATCTGCGCGTCTACATTACCGATGCCAAGGGCATCGTGCTCTATGACTCCCAAGGCATCGCTGTCGGCAAGGATTTCTCACGCTGGAACGATGTTTATCTCACCTTGCAAGGTCGCTATGGCGTGCGCAGTACGCGCCAAGAGCCAGGCAACGACAATTCTGCGGTCATGCACATCGCCGCCCCGATTTTGCGCGATGGGCAACTTATAGGCGTGCTCGCCGTCGCGAAACCCACCATGAGCGTGCAACCTTTTATCGACCGCAGCCGTCAGCGCATCGAGCGTGCCGGATGGTGGCTGATGGGTGGGGCATTGCTGATCGGCCTCCTGTTCACCTGGTGGTTCAGCCGCTCTATCGGTCTGTTACGCCGCTATGCCCGGGAAGTGGGCGCGGGGCACAAAGCTCAACTCCCATCCTTAGGCAGCGGCGAACTGGCCGAGCTGGGGCAAGCGCTGGCGGAAATGCGGGAAAAGCTGGACGGACGCGAATACATTGAAAACTATGTCCATCACCTCGCGCATGAAATGAAAAGCCCATTGACCGCACTTATCGGCGCCGCCGAATTGCTGGACGAGAACCTGCTCCCGCAGGATCGAGCCATCTTTACCGCAAACATCCGCGAGCAGAGCCGTCGCCTCAAGGATATGCTCGACAAACTGCTGGCACTGGCGAAGCTGGAGCACCGCACGGGACTGGAAGAAAACGTGCCGGTCGGACTGCATGAACTCTCTGAGACCGTCATAGCCGATCACGCCGCCCGCATGCAGCAACGGAATATCAGCTGCCACAATCTCATCTCGCAAGATGCGCATGTCTTGGGCGAACCTTTTCTTTTGCGTCAGGCGCTTGCCAACCTGCTCGATAACGCCATCGATTTCTCTACCGACGGTGGACGGATCACACTGCTGCTGGAGTCCGGTCAGAATACTCATACCCTCCTCGTTCAGGATCAGGGCTCAGGCATCCCGGACTATGCGCTGCCTCGCGTGTTTGATCGTTTTTATTCCTTAATTCGACCGGGAACGCAGTTGAAAAGTACCGGGCTGGGATTGCCCTTTGTTCGCGAGGTGGCCGCGCTGCATGGCGGCAATGTTGCAGTTGCCAACCGCGACGAAGGCGGCGCAGTCGCTCGCCTGACGCTACCGGCACTCTGATTTTCCGGGCACCTGAGAATACGTGCCCGGGATAGAAGTAAATCAGATAATCTGACCAGTATTGGTCAGATTATCTGATGTCGCCGTGACTGCCGGAGCGGCATTTTCAGCTATCGGAGCAACTACGGAAACAGGCGAAGAAAACTCGCGAGTCGCCGGCTCAATCAGGGAGTTAAGATCGCTCCCTTTCATCCCGATCTCGTTCAGGACGGCATCGAGAATCGGCTGTTGCGCGCGGTAGGTTAATGCGGCAGCGACAGCTTGTTCGGCCAGGCTTCCGCCCCCGTTCAGCCCGAGCGAACCGGAACCCCCTCCCGAGAATCCGCGATTTAAGCCATCAACCTGGACGATCTTGATCCCGTCGATCTTTTCGATAGGTTTGACGGAAGCTTCGATGATGGACGGCAATACCTCAAGCAGTTTCATCTTGATCTGCATGCTGATCTGCTCAGCGGCCAGGGTATTCAGCGCAGCATTGCGCATCTCTACCCCTTTCGCATCCACCTCGTATTGCACCTGCTGGGCATCCGCCTTGATCTTGATGGCTTCCGCGAGATTTTCCGCAGCATCTTTTTCAGCTTCGGCAGATACCCGAATGCCGATAGCCTGCTCCTGGGCTTCCTGTTCGGCAGCAACCAGGGCAATTTGCTTTTCTCTTTCTGCAATCGCAACTTCGCGGGCGGTTTTCACCTGTTCCTCCGCTTTTGCTGCCAACGCCCGTGCCTCGTTGGCCTGCTTCTCGGCTTCGGATTGCGCTTTTGATTTCTCCGCAATGGAAATCAGCTTGTCCTGATCCGCTAGCGTGGTCTGCTTTTCTTGTTCGATCTTGGCGACCTGAACTTCGCGGTCAGCCTCGATTTGACGTTGCCGGATAGCCCGGTTTTTCTCGACTTCGGCTTCTTGCACCAGACGCTCAGCATCAATCTTGGCTTGCTGGGCTTCGCGTTCGCGCTGGGCCGTGATGCTGGCAACTTCTGCCTTTTGCTGTACCTCGCGCGTCGACACCTCTTGCTGTTGTTGCAAGGTAGCGAAGGTCTGTTCCTTTTCGATGGTCAGCTTGAGCTGAGTCGCTTCATAATTTTTCTGAGCGATGGCAACTGCAGTGTCCTGTTCGATTTCATTGCGTTCTCGGGCACGCTGTTGGGTTTGCTGCGTCAGCTTGGTCAGACCTTCCGCATCGAACGCATTCTGCGCATCGAAGAACTTGATTGATGTTTGATCCAGCCGCGTCAAACTGACAGATTCGAGCTCCAGGCCGTTTTTGAGTAAATCCTCGGACACGGCATTTTGTACGGCCTGAATGAAGTCGGCACGCTTGTCGAGCAATTGATGCATGCTCATCGAGACAGCGGCAGCGCGCAAGGCATCGACGAATTTATCTTCCACGAGTTCCTTGAGCGAGTCGGGATCCATGGTTCGCTGACCCAGCGTCTGCGCAGCGTTGGCAACACCCTCGGTGCTGGGAATGACACGCACGAAAAATGCAGCCACTGCATCAACTCGCAGACGATCCAGAGTAATCAAGCTGTCCGAGCCGGATCGCGAGACTTCCAGCTTAAGCGTGTTCATATTGATGCTGACGCACTCATGGAAGATGGGAAGCACAATCGCGCCGCCATCCATGACCACTTTCTGCCCGCCGAGGCCGGTGCGCACGAACGCCAGTTCCTTGGATGAGCGGCGATACAAGCGGGCAAAAATCATCCCGATAACCAGCAGCCCAACGAATGCGATTCCCGCGATAACCCCTATTCCAATCAACTGATCCATGTAGCTCTCCCCTTTTTCTTGTTTAGAGAATATCGGGACGCGGATTGGCAATGGCCATGAACCGCGATCCCGAGATTTGTTTTACCAGCAACACCGATTCTCCCGCGCCGAACTCCATGACATTTCCTTCCGGCTCGACCCGCACATAAAACGTCTGCCCGTGCTTCGATCTGACGCGCGCCTCGGCCGGGTAGCCGGCTTTGGCCGTACCGCTCAGCACGACGGCAACATGCCCAACCAAAGTTTCGAGTGACACGGCGGAAGACTCGTCCTTGGGCAGAATGCGGCCTATGGCGGCCCCCATGACGCGCACCACCGGCAAGGCGCAAACGAAGGCGATAAACGAGGACAGAAGCGGGAACGGATAAAATCCGAACAGGCCATGCACCACGGCATTCAATGTAAAGCCGACCATTGCAAAAGCCGTCAGCAATATGACCAGCAGCACCAGTATCGGCACCTTACCCACATGCAGCCAGCCCAGCCAGGAGTCAGCGACTCCATCGATGTTTTCCGGCAAGATATGATCGAGCAGCCCGGAGACGTCGAATCCCGCCATGAGTGCGACGAACTCTACGCACCCGATGACCACGACAAAGAGCGTCGCCAAGGTAAACGGCAGCGATTCCGCAGCAATGAAATATTCCATCGGTGTCCTTTCGGCAGAGGATGCTGAAGCAGCGTCCAGCCTTTTAGTTTTGCTTAGCGACCTTGAGCGCAGCCAATCGCTCTGCGATCCGGTTGTTTCTCTGCATGTCGGCAAGTTCCTTGAGCTTGGCGGCATCCTGGGAAATACCAATGCCAAGCCCAGCCACCCCGGTCTGCCGGGCCAGCACCCGTCCAAAGGATGCTTCCGCTTCCTCTACCCGGCCATGCCGATTCGATCCATCGACTTGCGCGGAGGCACTGCCGCGATCCGCGGTGGCCGCCAGATACTCGGTCAGCATTTGCTCCAGCTCGCGTTTCTTGGCTTGCAAGGCGAGCAGATAGCTTTCGCACTCCTTGGCCTTTTCAGACTGTTCATCCAGGGATTTCTGCAATACCGGCAGAAAATCCTCAATATCGGATTGCCGTCCAATGGCTGCAGTAGCGAGATCGTCGCGCTCTTGCTTGACGGCTGTCTCAATCTGCTCGGCGAGTTTTTCATGCTCGCCGTTCAGCTTGGAGATTTGCGACAGGATCAGATGCTTTGCCGCCTCCGTTTTGCCGAGGTCGACGCGTACTTCCGCGACTACCTGATCTATTTCGCGGATCGACTGCGCCATGACTGCGTCCGGCGCGAGATTTTCCGCTTTATCCAGCAAGGCATGGGTGCCTCCGGCAATGATTCTGGCAACCCGCGTTGCAACCGTTTCAGCCATTTGTTGTCTCCTTTTCTTTTCTGGTTGAGATAATTTCCGCGATTTCGAGGATGTCGGGCAAATAATCGTCCAACACCCTCTTGTCGTACGTCGCCGGGGTTGAGGTGATTGATCCCCTCAGCAGGCCGGCAAAAAGTCTGAAACATTGGCGGGCGATTGCTGCTTCCGCCGCGATTGCCTTCTCGTTCGCATGCGCACCTTCCGGGCGCTCCGTAATCAGCGTTGCCATGATGTGCGGTATCGTTTCGGATACTGCAGCCATCAGGCCTGAATGCATGTTGTAACGATGGTCCACATCCGCTACGGCCTCGGCAAAAGGCTGTGCCAGATTTCGCATCCACGCGGCGCACCTTTTGTAATCCGTCATGCCGCTATCCTGCTCACGGGCTTTGGCGACCAACGCTCGTAACTTTTCGCTCGGAGTCCTTGCTCCCGCATCAGGCAAAGATAGCAACCACTGAAAATCTTCGTCCGAAATACGGACAGAGATGGTTTGCATTTGAGCCATTATTCACCTCGCATAATCAATACGCATACAAATAGCATGCAATTGCATACAAATAATTGCGCAACTGAAATGACTTGTCAATTAATTATGTCTCTTCACACACACGACACATTCACCCCATCGCCCGCACATAAGCTTTAGTCATCATGGCATCTCCAATCGATACGGGAGATCTCCATGCCATTCACACCGCTGCACCTCGGCCCAGGCCTTGCCATCAAGGGGCTGATTCCCAATCACTTCAGTTTTTCGATGTTCACCCTCGCCAATGTGGCGATGGATGTGGAACCGCTCTATCGCATGTGGCGCATTGAATTTCCGCTGCATGGCTTTTCGCACACGTTGACGGGTGCGCTGCTGATCGCAGCGGGCTCGGCTTTGATTGGGTGCAAGGCCATTACAGTCGTCTGGCGGCTATATGCGCGACTCGGTGACAGCAATGAGAAGAGTTTTAGTATGACGTGGGTGCAGGCATGGTGCGGAGCGCTGCTTGGGGTCGGGTCGCATCTGCTGCTGGACGCGATCATGCATGCCGACATGCGCCCGTTTGCTCCACTGACGGATACCAATCCGCTTTTGATGCACGAATGGGTACTGCCCATGCATCTGGGCTGCGTGCTGGCCGGCATGGCCGGAATGGCCTTGATATTGACGCGCGCCGCATGGCAGCCCAGGGCTGTTTGACCAAATACACCAACATATAAACAAGGAGTTGTCATGAATCGTTATCCCTTGCTTTCCAAGACCTTGATGATCGGCCTGCTGGCGCTGATTCTGCTGATACCGCTGGGCATGATCGAATCCAAGATTTCCGAGCGCAAGACATTGCAGCATAGCGTGCAGGAGGATATCGCGCGCAGCGCCGCCAGGCCGCAGACTCTGTCCGGACCGTATCTGGTCATTCGCTACAAACTGCGCGAACAAAAGAAGGAAAAAGATGAAAAAGGACGCATAAGAACCAGCATTGTGGAGTCGCTTCCGTTCGAGACCGTCATAGCGCCGCACACGCTGAAAATCACTGGAAGCGCCGATGTCGAGAGTCGTAGCCGAGGTATCTACAAAGCGCAGCTCTACAATTTACACAGCAAGATTTCAGGCAGCTTCACCTTACCGCGCGCATACGGTCTGAGCGACAAGATCGAAAACATCATCCCTGAAGCCGCCTACGTTGTAATGCGCGTTAGCGATTCGCGCGGGATACGCAATACGCCCCTATTGACCCTCAACGAGACGACACATGAGTTTTCGCCCGGAGTGGCTGCAGCAGGCAGCATTGTTTCGGTAGCGGGCAATGGCATGCACGTTGCCTTGACCGCGCCCGACGTTAATCAGCCGCGTACCTTCAACTTCAGCTTTCCGCTCGAATTGCAAGGCACGAGTACGCTGGCGGTGCAGCCTTCAGGCGACACAACCGAAGTCGCGTTCAAGTCCTCCTGGCCGCATCCTTCCTTCGGGGGCAGTTTTCTGCCACGTAGCCGCAACATTTCGAATCAGGGTTTCAGCGCTCAATGGCTGGTCACGAGTCTGGCCAAGAATTCGATCGTCCAATCCGGCAATAACCAGCAAGCAGAGGCCGAAGCATTTACGGTCGACTTCGTCGATCCGGTTAATATTTATTCGATGTCAGAGCGTGCGGTGAAATATGGCTTGATGTTCGTTGTGCTCGTCTTCACGGCATTCTTCATGTTCGAGGTTCTTCGCGGACTGCGCATGCATCCCATGCAGTATTTGCTGGTCGGTCTGTCGATGGCGATATTTTTCCTGCTTATTATCAGCCTGTCCGAACACATACCTTTCCTTGCCGCCTACATTGCCTCTGGCAGTGCCTGCGTGCTATTGATAGCCTTTTACCTTGCAGGAGTGTTGCACAGTGCCCGATCTGCATTGGTATTCTCAGGCGGTATCACCTTGCTCTACGCAGTACTGTTTGGCGTGCTGCAATCGGAAGACAACGCCTTGCTGATGGGCTCGCTGATTCTCTTCGCCGCTCTTGCCACCGTGATGACGCTGACACGCCGCATGGACTGGTATCGCCTGAACGACCCTTCTAATCCGGTGTGAGATTTGCGATACTGCGCTGCACGGTCGAACCGGTCGTGCAGCGTATGGTCGCAGCGATATGCGAGCAGTCCGTGCACTCTTCGCGCCTACAAGAAAGGAATCCCATGAATAAGCGCTCCAT
>DATHWE010000175.1:0-3492 GCA_035460905.1 Methylophilaceae bacterium
ACCTACGGCTACGACTCAGTCACCATGATGCAGGAAACCAAAGTGACCTTGTGCAAGTTCAGCAAGGCTTAAAGGAATACAGGGGTTATCCATGGCAAGAATGAAATTCATCTGTGACGTCGAGCGCTGCATCGAATGCAACGCCTGCGTTACGGCCTGCAAGAACGAGCATGAGGTGCCGTGGGGCATCAACCGCCGCCGCGTGATTACCGTCAACGACGGCCAGGTCGGCGAGAAGTCGGTCTCCGTCGCCTGCATGCACTGCACCGACGCGCCCTGCATGGCGGTGTGTCCGGTCAACTGCTTCTACAAGACCGAAGATGGTGTCGTGCTGCACGACAAGGATATCTGCATCGGTTGCGGCTATTGCTCTTATGCCTGTCCGTTCGACGCGCCGCAGTTCCCGAACTCCGCCGGCAAGGCGCCCGGCGAAAGCGCGACGGATTTCTTTGTCGCGCGCGGCAAGATGGACAAGTGCACCTTCTGCGCCGGCGGCCCGGAAGAAAACGGCTCGGAAGCCGAGTTCGAGAAGTACGGCCGCAATCGTCTGGCCGAAGGCAAGCTGCCGCTGTGTGCCGAAATGTGCTCCACCAAGTCGCTGCTGGCCGGCGACGCGCCTGTCATCGTGGCGATCCACGAGCATCGCATCGAGCAGCGCGGCTACGGCGATACGCGCTGGGGCTGGGAAATGGCCTACGGCCGCGCGGAAAACGAGGGAGCGGACAAAACATGAAAATCATTCATGTGATTGCTGCGCTGATGCTCGTGATGCTCGCCGGCTGCGGCGAGTACAAGCAATCGGTCGATTACGAAGATGGCGGCTATCAGGGCAAGAAGGATGAGCGCGTGTGGGAGAGCGAGCGCTTCATGCACGATCCGTCCGTCTGGAAGCAAATGATCAACGAACGTACACAGCGCCAGAATGAGTATGTGCGCACGGAACCACAGGAGTAAGCCGGCGATGTCCCTGATGCAGAATTTCTTGAGACTGATGTTCGCCGTCTGCCTGTCCGCTGTCGTCACCATAGGGCATGCGGAAGAGGCTGCTCCGCCAGCCGACGGCATGAGCAGTGCGACGCCATTTGCCGAGGAAGAGGGCCGGACGGCCGGGGTAAAGTCCGATACCCAGCGCAAGGCGGAGTCCGGCGCGGCCGGCGTGACGCAATCGCGCATCCGTGACGCGGGTGTATTCCAGCAGGAAGAGGGGCATGCCTGGCGCATGCTGCGCAATGGGCCGGTGACGTTCTACGGCGGTTGGCTGCTGATGCTGACCCCGGCGCTCATCCTGGCTTTCTATCTGATGTTCGGCCCGCTGAAAGTGCACACTGCGCCTTCCGGCCGGTTAATCCGCCGCTTTTCGCGCAAGGAACAGGTGGTGCATTGGAGCGCAGCCGGATCTTTCGTGATCCTGGCACTGACCGGGATCATCATCCTGTTCGGCAAACATGTACTGATCCCGGTGATGGGTCATGATGCGTTCTCATGGGTGGCCATCATTGGCAAGAACGTGCACAACATCGTCGGCCCGGTTTTTGCGGTGGCGGTGGTCGCGATGTTCGTCACCTTCGTGCGCGACAACCTGCTGCGCGCTATCGATCTGCAATGGCTGCTCAACGTGCATCTGGTCGTTACCGGCAAAAAGCATGTGCCGTCGTATAAGTACAACATCGGCGAAAAAGTCTGGTTCTGGGGCGGCGTATCCTTCCTGGGCATAATCGTCAGTGCTTCGGGGCTGGTGCTGGATTTCCCGACGTTCGAGCAGACCCGCCAGACCATGCAGATCGCCAATATGGTGCACGGTATCGGCGCCTTGTTGTTTATCGCTGCTGGTTTAGGTCATATCTACATGGGCACCCTAGGTGCAGAGGGCGCATTCAATGCCATGAAGACCGGCATGGTCGACGAAACCTGGGCCAAGGAGCATCACGAACTCTGGTACGAAGAAATGAAAGACAAGGCATGAACCGACTGAACGTATGGATGCTGGCAGCCGCTCTTCTCAGCCCCGCTGCAGCGCTGGCCAAATTGCCGGAGCCAACCCCCGAGGAAGCGCAGCAAAAAGCGGCTGCTGCCGAGAAAAAGGCATTGGGCGAAGAGGCTGCGAAAGCTGCGTTGGCAAAAGCGCAGGATCGCGTTGCCAGCCGTTATCGGGCAATGCATCCGAACGCTCCGCGCCCCGTCCCCGTCGTTACCAAGGCGAAATAATTCCATGACCGTGCTGAGTGTCGCGCGCTGGGCAGGCGCGCTCGGCGGGCTGTTGGCCGTGACGGCATCTTGGGCCATGGAGCCGCAGGCCGCACCGCTTTCCACTCCTGCTGCGGCGAATGTACGCGTGGCCTTCACGCCGGGCGACGATGCCGCCGGCCAGATCATCGATGCCATACGGCAGGCACGCAAACAGGTGCTGGTCCAGGCGTTTTCGTTTACTCACGACGGCATTGCGCGAGCACTCGTGGAGGCACACAAGCGCGGCATTGAAGTGAAGCTGATCGCCGATAACGAGCAGACCGGGAAAATGAAGCGCGGACAGGTGACGGGAATAGCGCGCGCCGGCGTGCCGGTATGGCTTGATAGCGAGCATATGAGCGCCCACAACAAGGTGATGGTGCTCGATGCCGGACAGCCATCGGCACAGGTCATTACCGGCTCATTCAATTTTACTCGTGCAGCACAACATAAAAACGCGGAAAATGTCGTCTTCATCAGCGGCAACGATGCATTGGTTCGCTCATATGTCGCGAACTGGCAGCGTCATCTCACGCATTCGCGACCGCTGATAATTCATTAGGAAGATCATGAAAGAAATAGAACAAAACCTCGACGGCAGCGGCCTGCGCATCGGCATTGTGCTGTCGCGCTTCAATAGCGACGTAGGCGACGGCCTGCTCGGCGCATGCAAAACCGAGCTACGCAAACTGGGCGTGGCGGACGGCGATGTGACGCTGGTAACGGTGCCCGGCGCTCTGGAAACACCGCTGGTATTGCAGACGATGGCGCTGAGCGGCAAGTTCGATGCGCTGATCGCGCTAGGCGCGGTGATTCGCGGCGACACCTACCATTTCGAGGTCGTGTCCAACGAATCCGCGCGCGGAATTTCCGAGGTGCAGCTGGAAACCGGCGTGCCTGTCGCCAACGCGATCCTGACAACGGACAACGATGACCAGGCGCTGGCGCGCATGTCGGTCAAAGGGGCCGAGGCTGCAGCCGTGGCGGTCGAGATGGTCAACCTGCTGAAATCGCTATGACAGAAAAATCTACTCCCAAGCCCGGTCAGAACCGCCGCAAATCACGCGAACTCGCGCTTAAGGGCTTGTACAGCCTGTTCCTCGGCGGAGGCGACATCAAGCAGATTGTCGACAACCTGAGTGAAGATGAAGGATATCCGCGCGCGGATGCCAGTTATTTCAAGGGGCTGTTGAATGGCGTGGCAGAGTGCGTCGATGAACTCGACGCGCGCATCGTCCCGCTGCTGGATCGTGACATCAACGAACT
>DATHWE010000176.1:0-5100 GCA_035460905.1 Methylophilaceae bacterium
TGTTAAAATGCCGGCCGTTGTTTGCGCCAGTGCGTTAAAACAGTCAACTGGAAGCGTGGCCGAGTGGTTTAAGGCAGCGGTCTTGAAAACCGCCGAGGGTTTACGCCCTCCGTGAGTTCGAATCTCACCGCTTCCGCCAAAAATTTCGCAATACCCCTCAAGTTTTCCTGCCTTTTCCCGTTCTAGAAGCCAGCGATGGCAATAATCCCTGAAAATTAGGCAGGAATATGCACGAGGAGGGGTGAGGAATGATCTCTCATACAGCGATGGCGGCGGGTGTCGCGGTCTCTAACACAGGGCAATTCGTGTCGGTGGAGCTCCTGTGGCAGGCGGCGGCGGATCCAATAGATCCCATTCACGATTACCATCTTCCCATCCCGCCTTTCAAATATCCTCCCGCCAAAGAAGACTTCCGGCAGACGCCGCGTCGACGCAAGCCGCGGCAACCGCCCAAGCCGGAAATCCCCGATCGCGGGCATGTCGACGATTACGCCTGATGTGATAAGCTGGCTGTTGAATTTACAAGCGATTTATCATGTCCGGGCGTATTCGGATCTGGCGCATGGTTGGGTTGAGAAAACATAGTGGAAAGCATAGTCATTACCTGGCGCGAGCTGCTTATTGTGGTCGCGCTGATTCTTGCGGTTTATATCGCCGAGATGCTGTTGCTGATGCGCACCGGCGGGGGCGTTTTGCGCAAGCGCCGGCTGCCGGAGCTCGTCAAACATAGCTCCGAGGCCGAGTGGCGCCGTGAAATCGAGAGCTTGGAAAGCCGCGTTGCCGCGTTGGAGCAATTCATCCAGCAATTGCAGGCAGAAAACGCCTCGGAGGATACTCCTTACACCCGAGCAATCCAGATGGCCCGCCAAGGCCGCAACGCGAGCCGGATTTCGGAAAGTTGTGGCATTTCACGCGGGGAGGCGGAGTTGATCGTTTCCATGCATGGACCACATGAATGATACATAACGACATCCAGAATCAGCTGCAGTTGCTGATCAAAACCTCGGCGCCGCCTCTGATTGAGGTGGCACAGAATTCTCTTGAAGCCCCCCAGTGGACGCCTGGGCAACGGTTGCCAGCACATGTTCTGGCCAGCCTGCCGAATGGTCGATTCCAGGTGATGGTGGGCGACCAGACTCTGGATCTCAATCTTCCCCGCAATACCCAGGCCGGCGATACGCTGGAATTAACCTATCTATCTTCCAGCCCACGCATGACATTTGCATTGACGCGCGATCTGGCGAATACGCTCCCCGCCAATACACCAGTCTCGATCAGTGATACTGCCAAGTTTATTGGCTCCCTTTTGCAAAAAGGAGGGGAGGCTGGTCAGGCTGCGCAGGCGGGGAAGACTGTACCTGTAATCACGACGCCACCTTCCGACACCGCTGCGCTTGCTCAATCCTTGAAACAGGCGGTGTCGCAAAGCGGATTATTTTACGAGTCGCATCAGGTGCAATGGCTTGCTGGTGAGCGGAATGTCGCTGCTCTCCTACAAGAGCCTCAGGGACGTCTTTCACCCTTGCTCAATCAGGCTGATGCGCAAAAGGCAGGATCTCCTGCCGGCAATCCGCCGCTCGCATCGAAGGCGGCCGATGTCGGTGCCCTTGCTGCTGGCGCTTTGAACTCTGAAGCTGTGAAAGCGGAGCCGGTGCATCCCCAATCGATGCAGATTGTGCAGCAGCAACTGCAAACGCTGGATAGTCGTCAGATCATCTGGCAAGGGCAGGTATGGCCCGGGCAGGAGATGAAGTGGGAAATCGAGGAGGATGCTGCGCGGCGGGAGGGCGGGGAGGAAGAAACCGCGCATTGGCATACGCGGCTCAACCTGGAGCTTCCTTCGCTGGGTGGTGTCAGCGCCAAGTTGGCATTCGTCAACGGGGCGATTCAGTTGGATATTGCAGCTGATAGCGCGATTAGTGCCGACCGCATGCGCAATGCACAAGCAAGCCTGGCTGAACGATTTGCATCATCCGGGTTGACCTTGTCCGGTGTCAATATCCGTCATGAGTAAGGATTCCCGCCAGTTAGCCGTGGCACTGGCCTATCAAACTGGTCAGGCGGCGCCCAAGGTGGTGGCGAAGGGCAGGGGCTTGCTGGCGCAGGCGATCATTGAGCGCGCAAAGGATGCTGGCGTCTACGTACACGAATCACCGGAGCTGGTGTCGATGCTGATGCAGATTGATCTCGATCAGCATATTCCGCCTGAGCTCTACCTTGCAGTCGCAGAATTGCTGGCGTGGATTTACCGTTTGGAACACGGTGTCAGCTCGGGGCTGATGCCGCCGGATATGACTTCAAAGTTGCTTTGACAGCTCTTCTTCCAACGCCTTGATGACTTGATCCGGTAAGCGCTCGCCTTGGGCGCCGGAAATCAGGAAGGTATCTTCGGCACGATTCCCCAGTGTATTGATTTTGGCGGTGTGCAACTGCACATGGTGCCGTAACAGGCATTGCGCGATACGTGACAATAGCCCAGGGCGGTCGCCTGCCACGATCGATAATTGATGGTTGTGACCGGTTGTTTCCGCATCCAGAGTCACTATCGGCTTTATGGGGAAGTGCTTCAGCTGGCGGCTGACGCGGCCTTCCAGTGGTTCCAGCGGCCCCTGGGCGCTCTCCAATTGTTGCGTCAGTTCGTATTCGATGTAACTGAGCAAGTCGCGGTAACGTACGGCACTATTGCTTTCGTCCAGGACCAGGAAACTATCCAGTGCGTAGCCGTGGAGGGTGGTATGAATTCTCGCCTCGACGATGTTGTAGCCCGCGCGTTCGAAAAATCCGCATATGCGCGCAAACAGATCATCGCGGTCATGCGTGTATATCATCACCTGGATGCCATCGCCGGCAGGGCTGAGCCGGGCGCGGACGACCGGTTTTTCTGCATTCAGGTGTGCCAGCAGCAGGCGCGTATGCCAGCCGATTTCGTGGCTCTCATGCCGCAAAAAGTAGTTGCGTCCGAATTTTTCCCAGAGTTCCTTGTAAGAGGCCGGCATCACCGCGTAATGACTCAGTCTTTCTGCTGCCTGCTGTTGCCGCGCTGCCAGTTCACTATCCGCGGTGGCAGAACTGCCCTGGATGAGACGGCGTGTCGAAAGGAATAGATTTTCCAGCAACTTGGCTTTCCAGGCATTCCACACGGCAGGGCTTGTGCCGCGGATGTCGGCGACCGTGAGCAGGTACAGCGCCGTTAATCGGTATTCCGTTCCCATCAGCCTGGCGAAATTTTCAATCACCGCCGGATCGGTCAGGTCCGATTTTTGTGCTGTTCTCGACATGATGAGATGCTGTTCCACCAGCCAGGCGACCAGTGCCGTTTCTTCCTTCGATAGCCCATGGTGTTTGCAGAAGCGCCGGGCGTCGGCCGTTCCCAATGTCGAATGATCGCCGCCGCGACCCTTGGCAATGTCATGGAACAGTGCCGCCAGAAACAGCAGTTCCGGCTTGTCAAACTCGGACATCAGCCGGCTGCAAAGCGGAAATTCATGGACATGCTGCGGCAGCAGGAATCGACGCAGATTGCGTAATACGTTAAGGATATGTTCATCGACGGTATAGACGTGAAACAGGTCATGCTGCATCTGCCCTTCGATGCGGCCGAACGCCGGAATATAGCGGCCCAGAATGCCGTAGCGATTCATCTGCCTGAGTATCGCGGTCAGGCCGTACGGTTGACGCAATATTTCCATGAATAACCGCCTGTTGCGGATATCCAGACGAAAATCGCGATTGACGAGGCTCTTTACGCGCCACAGATTGCGCAGCATAGCAGCGCTGAAGCCTTGTAATTCAGGGTGTTGCTGGAGCAGCAGGAAGCTTTCCAGAATGGTGCTGGGTTCCTGTTGCAGCAGATTGGGCAATCGCGTTTCAAGCAGTCCGTTATGTGCCTGAAATCGTGGATTGATGGATATAGCCTGTGATGATTGCGGCAGGATGCGCTCCTGCAACGCCTGGAGCAGTATTTCATTCATCAGGCGGATGAACTTGGCGCTGCGATAATAGCGCTGCATCATCTGCTCGCTGGCGCGCTTGCGCGGGCTGCCTTCGAATCCCAGTTGCTGCGCGAGTTCGTTCTGGAAATCGAACAGCAGGCGATCTTCGCGGCGGCGAGCCAGGTAATGTAGCCGCGTGCGCACCATTTGCACGAACAGTTCCTGCCGGCGAATCTGGCGCGCTTCCTTGTGCGTAATCAACCCGCTTTCGGCGAGAGCATTCCAGCTATTGCCGAGTCCGGCAGCATGGCTGATCCACAAAATGTTCTGTAGATCGCGCAACCCGCCGGGGCTTTCTTTCACGTTTGGTTCAAGGTTGTAGGCGGTATCGTTGAAGCGCGCATGGCGCTGCTTCTGTTCCAGCATCTTGTCGCGCAGGAATTCTTCTGGCTGGAGTTGTACTAGCAACTGCGACTGCAAATTGCGAAACAGGTTTTTATCGCCGGCGATATGCCGGGCTTCAAGCAGGTTGGTGCGAACAGTGACGTCGCGCGCGGCTTCGTCCAGGCACTCCTCAAGCGATCGTACACTGTGGCCTACAGCCAGGCCGATATCCCAGAACATCCCGATCAGAGGCTCCAGTTGCTGGTCGAAAGCCGCTTCGTGGTCGTTAGGCAGGAGAATCAGTAAATCGACATCGGAATACGGAAACAGCTCGCCGCGCCCGTAGCCGCCCACCGCGCTTAAACAGAGGTTCTGCGGCATCGCGGTTTGCTGCCATAAATCGCGCAGCAGATCATCCACCAGGCGGCAATGCTGCTTGAGCATGCGAGCGGTATCCGCCGCACTGGTGAAAGAAGTGCGTAATTCGGCCTGGCGTGACTGCAGCCGCTTGCGCCAGTAATCGATGCCGTGACTCAAGGTGATTAGGTGCGAATAAAGGATGGAACCGGCGGAGATTCCGCGGAAACTGTCATCACTTCATAGCCTGTGGCAGTGACCAGAATGGTATGTTCCCACTGTGCCGACAGGCTGCGATCTTTAGTGACAATGCTCCACCCATCGCCCATTTGGCGGATGTCGCGCTTGCCGGCATTGATCATCGGCTCGATCGTGAACATCATGCCTTGTTGCAGTTTGAGTCCTGTTCCGGGTCTGCCGTAGTGCA
>DATHWE010000177.1:0-13650 GCA_035460905.1 Methylophilaceae bacterium
GGCGCTCAATATCGATTTGGCGAGTTCGGAGAGATGGAAGAATTCGGCCACGATGGCTTGCATGTCGTTTTGCGCATTGCCGCTCATGACGTTATTGAACAGCGAAATTTCGCGCCGGCTTAATTCTTCCAACTGGCGCCGGAGCGTGCTGTCGAGCGGAAGCTTTGCCAACTCATCTACGGTGGTTTCGAATTTCTCGTGCGCGCCGCGATAACTGTCCAGCAAGGCTTCGTCGCCGAGAACCAGATATTGTCGAGTGCCCCGCTCGATGATCGTCAATTGTTCGGTCAGGACCCGGCTGGCACGCGTTGCTTCAACTGCCCGATGCACGGTCTTGTAGCTCTGGTCGGCGAGGCGGTCGAGGTAAAGCGCAGCATTGGCAAAGGCAAACAGCAGCGGCAGGATCGTCAATACGAAACCGATCGAGAGCAGCTTCAGAAAAGAATTTGGATAGAAGATTCGCAAGCGCTTCATTGTGGGTGTGGGGAGCTTATAATTTCAGGCATTCCATTGATGAGCAATATTATGTCCTGTGTATCAGTGATAGCTGCCGTTGCAGACAACAAGGCAATCGGTCTCGATAATGCCTTGCCCTGGCATTTGCCTGAAGATCTCAAGCGTTTCCGCAGCCTCACGATGGGTCACCATATTATCATGGGACGTAAGACCTATGAGTCGCTAGGAAGGTTGCTGCCGGGCCGGATGACGGTCATTGTCAGTCGCCAAACGGACTATTGTGTTGAGGGTGCGATTACGGCGGGGTCGCTGGAGTCGGCTATTTCACAATGCGGAAGCGATGAAGAGATCTTCGTGATCGGCGGGGCAGAGCTGTATCGCGAAGCGCTGATCAAAGCCGACCGGCTTTATTTGACGGAGATCAGCGGCGAGTACGCGGCCGATGCGTACTTTCCTGAGTATGATCAAGGTGCCTGGCGTGAGCTGACGCGCGAGCGGCACGTCAGCTCCGAGGGCCTGGCCTACAGCTTTGTGGTTTACGGCCGCGAAGCCGCTGGTACTCAGCCGGCGACGCAGTCCACGTAATAACTCACCTTGCCGTCCGGCGAGATTTCCTTCACCAAACCGTGGATATCGGTCTCGAAACCGGGAAAGCGCTCGTTGAACTCGCGCGCGAATTTCAGGTAGCGCACGATGGTGCTGTTGAAGCGTTCGCCCGGGATCAGTAGGGGAATGCCCGGCGGGTAAGGGGTCAGCAGCACGGCGGTGACGCGATCTTCCAGTTCGTCGATCTGCACGCGCTCGATCTCCTTGTGCGCCATTTTGGCGAAGGCGTCGGCTGGCTTCATCGCCGGCACCATGTCGGAGAGGTACATCTCGGTGGTGAGGCGTGCCACGTCGTTGGCCTTGTAGATGCCGTGAATCTGCGCGCACAATTCGCGTAGGCCGATTTTCTCGTAGCGAGGATGCTTGGCGACGAATTCCGGCAGCACGCGCCAGCACGGCTGGTTCTTGTCGTAGTCGTCCTTGAACTGCTGCAGCGCTGCCACCATGGTATTCCAGCGGCCCTTGGTGATGCCGATGGTGAACATGATGAAGAAGGAATAGAGGCCGGTTTTTTCGACGATGACGCCGTGCTCGGCCAGGTACTTGGTGACGATGGCCGCCGGAATGCCGAATTCGTCCGAGAACTCGCCCTCCACGTCCAGGCCGGGAGTGATGATGGTGGCCTTGATCGGGTCCAGCATATTGAAGCCCGGCGCCAGGTTGCCGAAGCCGTGCCAGCGTTCGCCGGCCTTCAGCATCCACGCTTCGCGCTCCTCGATGCCTTCTTCGGACAGGTCGTTCGGCCCCCACACCTTGAACCACCAGTCGGCGCCCCACTCCTCGTCCACCTTGCGCATTGCGCGGCGGAAATCCAGCGCTTCGGCAATCGACTCCTCCACCAGCGCAGGACCGCCGGGAGGCTCCATCATCGCTGCCGCCACATCGCACGAGGCGATGATGGAGTACTGCGGGCTGGTCGAGGTATGCATCAAGTAGGCCTCGTTGAACACGTCGCGGTCCAGCTTGCTGTTCTCGGCATCCTGCACCAGGATTTGCGAAGCCTGGCTCAAACCGGCCAGCATCTTGTGCGTGGATTGGGTGGAGAACACCATCGATTCCTTGCAGCGCGGACGGCCTTCGCCGATGGCATGGTAATCGCCGTAGAAATCGTGGAAGGATGCGTGCGGTAGCCAGGCTTCGTCGAAATGCAGGGTGTCGATCTTGCCGTCCAGCATTTCCTTGATTTCTTCCACGTTGTAGATCACGCCGTCGTAGGTGGACTGGGTGATGGTCAGCACGCGCGGTTTCGCATTTTTATCCGTGGCGAAAGGGTTGCGCTCGATTTTCTTCTGGATGTTTTCCCAGGCGAACTCTTCCTTCGGAATCGGCCCGATGATGCCGAAATGGTTGCGTGTGGGCATCAGGAACACCGGGATTGCGCCGGTCATGATGATGGAGTGCAGCACCGACTTGTGGCAGTTGCGGTCGACGACGACGACATCGCCCGGCGCCACGGTGGAATTCCATACGATCTTGTTCGAGGTCGAGGTGCCGTTGGTGACGAAATACAGGTGGTCGCAATGGAAAATGCGCGCCGCATTGCGCTCGGAAGCGGCTACCGGGCCGGTGTGGTCGAGCAATTGGCCAAGTTCATCCACCGCGTTGCAGACGTCGGCACGCAGCATGTTTTCGCCGAAAAACTGGTGGAACATCTGTCCCACCGGTGATTTCAGGAAAGCGACGCCGCCGGAGTGTCCAGGGCAGTGCCAGGAATAGGAGCCGTCGGCCGCGTAATGCGTCAGCGCGCGGAAGAAGGGTGGCGGCAGCGAGTCGAGGTAGGTGCGCGCTTCGCGCACGATGTAGCGCGCGATGAATTCCGGCGTGTCCTCATACATGTGGATGAAGCCGTTCAATTCGCGCAGGATTTCGTTCGGGATATGGCGCGAAGTGCGCGTTTCGCCATGCAGGAAAATCGGGATTTCCTCGTTACGGTAGCGGATCTCGTTAACGAAGTCGCGCAGGCGGTCGAGCGCCTGCTTCGACTCTTCCGCGAACTCCTCGTCGTCTATCGACAGAATGAAGGCCGACGCGCGGCTTTGCTGCTGCGCGAACGAAGCCATATCGACAAAGCTGGTGACGCCGAGCACCTCGAAGCCTTCGTCCTCGATGGCCTTGGCCAGTACGCGGATACCCAGGCCCGAGGTGTTCTCGGAGCGGAAGTCTTCGTCAATGATGACGACGGGAAAACGGAATTTCATGGCATTTCCTCACGCAAAAGAGGATGTGAAAAAGAAGGCGCTAGCAAAGAATGCGCGCGCTATTCGCGAGGGGGGTAGGGGTTGATCAGGCCGAGCATCAATTCGGCCAGCGCATTGCGCACTTGCTCTTCGTCGCAGCCCATCAGTACGGCGTCTTCCAGCGCGTCCTGCGCCATCTGGCGCAGTTCTTCCAGATTTTCGCGCATCACCTTGTTCTTTTCGGTGCAGGCGATCACTTCGCCCTTGGGGCCGCGCCAGACGATTTTTTCGATATTCGGTTGCATAGCCTCAGATCTTGGGCAGGGTCACGCCATGCTGGCCCTGGTATTTGCCGCCACGATCCTTGTAGGAAGTCTCACATATGTCATCGTCATCCGCTTCAAAAAACAGCACCTGTGCGCAGCCTTCATTGGCGTAAATCTTGGCCGGCAACGGTGTGGTATTGCTGAACTCGAGGGTGACATAGCCTTCCCATTCCGGTTCGAACGGCGTTACGTTGACAATGATGCCGCAGCGCGCGTAAGTCGATTTGCCAAGGCAGATCGTCAATACATTGCGCGGAATGCGGAAATATTCCACCGTACGCGCCAATGCAAATGAGTTGGGCGGAATGATGCAATAGTCGGCATCCACTTCGACGAACGAATTCGGGTCGAAATTCTTCGGGTCCACGATGGTGCTGTTCAGATTGGTGAACAGCTTGAATTCGCTGGAGCAGCGAATATCGTAGCCATAGCTCGAAGTTCCATACGACACCAGCTTGTGGCCGTTGGTTTCCTTGACCTGGCCTGGCTCGAACGGATCGATCATGCCATGTTGTTCCGCCATGCGGCGTATCCATTTGTCGGATTTGATGCTCATCGTAAGTGTGCGCTAAGTGACTGAAAATGAGGGGGCATTATACGGCGCAAGTCGCCGATTTTGTATGAAATTTAGGATCATCGTAGCGCAGGCTGGGAGCACCTGCGCTACGGGAATTAATCCTCTTCCTTTTCTTCATATACCTTGCGGCGGGCACGTACTCCCTGTGCCAGCGTATCCAGCAGGTCGATCGTGTCTTGCCAGCCGAGACAGGCGTCGGTGATGGATTTTCCGTACTCGAGTTCGCAGCCGCTTTCCAGCTCCTGACGGCCTTCGTTCAGGTGCGATTCCACCATCAGGCCGAAAATACGCTCATCGCCGGCAGCCAGTTGCCCGGCGACATCCTGCGCGACATCTCTCTGGCGCTTGTATTGCTTGCTGCTGTTGGCGTGCGAGCAGTCGATCATCACGCGCGGCGCCAGGCCGGCCTTGGCCAGTTCCGTACATGCATCATTTACACTGACGGCATCGTAATTCGGCTGCTTGCCGCCGCGCAGGATCACGTGGCAATCCTCATTGCCGGCAGTGGATACGATGGCCGAATGGCCGGCTTTCGTCACGGCCAGGAAATGGTGCGGACAGGCCGCGGCCTTGATGGCGTCCACCGCGATGCGGATATTGCCGTCGGTGCCATTCTTGAAGCCGACAGGGCAGGACAGGCCGGAAGCCAGTTCTCGATGAACCTGGCTTTCCGTGGTGCGTGCGCCGATGGCACCCCAGGAAACGAGGTCGGCCGTGTACTGCGGAGTGAACACGTCCAGGAATTCGGTGCCAGCCGGCATGCCGAGTTCGTTGATTTCAAGCAGGATGCGCCGTGCCAGGTGCAGGCCTTCGTTGATGCTGAAGCTGCCGTCGAGATGCGGGTCGTTGATCAGGCCTTTCCAGCCCACGGTGGTGCGCGGTTTTTCGAAATAGACGCGCATTACGATCAGCAGATCGGCAGAAAGACGATTGCGTTGCTCCAGCATACGGGTTGCGTATTCGATGGCGGCCTTGTGATCGTGGATCGAGCAAGGGCCGATGATGACCAGCAGGCGGTCATCCGCGCCGTGCAGGATGCGGTGGATGTCGTGGCGCGTAGCAACGATGTTGTCCGATGTACCGTTGGTCGCAGCCAGTTCCGCCAGGATGCGGGAAGGCGGAACGACTTCCTTGATTTCCTTGACGCGAACATCGTCCGTGGCCGGTTTGTGCGGAGTATTCATGGCGCGTTTCATTGGCGGCATTGGCCGCGCAAATTAAAAGGGAAGCATTTTACCGCATCCGTGCGGTAAACGTGCGTTTCAGGCTGATGGCAAAAGGATTTCGGGCGCCCCTTGAATCAGAGTGCGCCCGAGGGTGTCAGGTATTCTGAATTACGATGTTGGGGAACTTGCTGCTGTGGTCCAACCCGAATTCGGACAGCTTGACTGCTGTACGACGTGCGATTTGGCGATAGACGCCGGCGATCTTGCTGTCGGGTTCGGCCACCACGGTGGGCATGCCGCTGTCGGTCTGTTCACGGATCTTGATATCCAACGGCAAGGAGCCCAACAACTCGACGTTATAGTCCTTGCACATCTGTTCGCCGCCGCCAGCACCAAAGATGTGTTCCTCATGGCCGCACTTGGAGCAGATGTGCGTGCTCATGTTTTCGACGATGCCGACGATGGGCACGCCGACTTTTTCGAACATCTTCAGCCCCTTGCGTGCGTCCAGCAGCGCGATGTCCTGGGGCGTGGTGACGATGACGGCGCCGGTGACCGGCACTTTTTGCGACAGCGTGAGCTGGATGTCGCCGGTGCCTGGCGGCAGGTCGATGACCAGATAATCCAGGTTATTCCAGTTGGTTTCGCGCAGCAATTGCTCCAGTGCGCCGGTAACCATCGGACCGCGCCATACCATAGGCGTGTCCATGTCGATCAGGAAACCGATGGACATTGCCTGGATGCCGTAACGCTCCAGCGGCTCCATGCTCTTGCCGTCCGTGCTTTCCGGGCGGGCGGTAATGCCCAGCATCTGCGGTTGCGAAGGGCCATAGATGTCGGCGTCGAGTATGCCGACCTGTGCACCTTCGGCCGCCAGCGCCAGCGCCAGATTGACGGCGGTGGTGGACTTGCCGACGCCACCCTTGCCGGAAGCGACGGCGATAATGTTCTTTACGCCGGGGATCAGTTGCACGCCGCGCTGCACGCTATGCGGCACGATCTTGCTGCTGACGTTGACAAAAACGCTGCTGATGCCCGGCAGGGTTTTCAGTTTGTCGGTCACCATTTTCTGGATATCGGTGGCGACGGTTTTGGCCGGGTAGCCGAGCACAATGTCGAGCGCGACGCTGTTGCCGTCGATGCGGATATTGCGTGCGGATTTTGTGGCGATGAAATCCTTACCGGTGTTGGGGTCGGTGATTTCCTTGAGCGCTGTCTGCACTTGAAGTTCGGAGAGGGACATGATGGAGGGGGAATTCCTGACTAATGGGATCAACTATAAATTTTATCGCATGTGAAGGTGCACGTCATTTGCTAAAATGCCCATCTTTCACAAGTATTTAATCTCCGTACATGACCCGCAAAATTCTCGTCACCTCCGCTTTACCTTACGCCAACGGCAGCATACACCTGGGCCACCTGGTGGAATACATCCAGACGGACGTCTGGGTGCGCTTCCAGAAGATGCAGGGAAACGAGGTGCATTACGTCTGCGCTGACGACACGCACGGCACGCCCATCATGCTGCGTGCGGAGAAGGAAGGCATCACTCCCGAAGCGCTGATCGACAAGGTTCACGCCGAGCATGCGGCGGACTTTGCGGAATTCCTGGTGGAGTTCGATAACTACCATTCGACCAACTCCCCTGAAAACAAGGAACTGGCGCAAGGCATCTACAAAGCACTCAAGGCCAACGGCAAGATTGCGACCAGGACCATCGAGCAATACTTCGACCCGGTCAAGAACATGTTCCTGCCGGATCGCTTCATCAAGGGCGAGTGCCCCAAGTGCCACGCCAAGGACCAGTACGGCGACTCCTGCGAAGTCTGCGGCGCAACATACAGTCCGACCGAGCTGATCAATCCATTCTCCGCCGTGTCCGGCGCAACCCCGGTGCGCAAAGAAACTGAGCACTATTTCTTCAAGCTGTCCGAGTGCGAAGCCTTCCTCAAAGGCTGGACGCGCTCAGGCACCTTGCAGGCGGAAGCCGCCAACAAGATGGGCGAATGGTTCGCCTCCGGCCTGTCGGATTGGGACATCTCGCGCGATGCGCCGTATTTCGGCTTCGAAATTCCCGATGCGCCGGGCAAGTATTTCTATGTCTGGCTGGACGCGCCCATCGGCTACATGGCGAGCTTCAAGAACCTGTGCGCCAAGAGTCAGCAATTAGCTGACGGTAATCAAAAAGCAGGGCTGGATTTCGACGAATACTGGAAGAAGGACAGCACCACCGAGCTGTACCATTTCATCGGCAAGGATATCCTCTACTTCCACGCGCTGTTCTGGCCGGCGACGCTGGAATACTCCGGCTACCGCAAGCCGACGCAAATCTACGCGCATGGCTTTCTCACCGTGAACGGCGAAAAAATGTCGAAATCGCGCGGCACGTTCATTACCGCGCGCAGCTATCTCGACCATGTGAAGAACCCGGAATACCTGCGTTACTACTACGCCGCCAAGCTGAATGGCACAATGGAAGACATCGACCTCAATCTGGAGGACTTCGTCGCGCGCGTGAATTCCGACCTGGTGGGCAAGTACATCAACATCGCCAGCCGCACCGCCGGCTTCATCGCCAAGCGTTTCGACGGCAAGGTGCGCGCGGCTTCGAATACCCAAGTGATCGCCGAAATGCGTGCTGCTGCCGCATCCATCGCCGAAAGCTATGCGGCCCGCGATTATGGTCGTGCGCTGCGCGAAATCATGGCGCTGGCGGACAAGGCTAATGCCTATGTCGCCGAAGCGGCGCCGTGGGACATGGCAAAGAAAGAAGGCCAGGAAGCCGCGCTGCACACGGTATGCTCTGATGCGCTGGAAATGTTCCGCCTGCTCACGCTATACCTCAAGCCGGTACTGCCCAAACTTGCTGTTTCCATCGAAGCTTTCCTGAAGGTCGCTCCCCTGGACTGGAATAGCGTCAAGAATGGTCTGCCCGATGGGCATGCCATCGAAAATTATCAGCATCTTGTCACACGTATTGATCCAAAACAGATAGAAGCCATGGTCGAAGCCAATAAAGAATCCTTGCAAGCTACTCCCTCTACTCAAACCGCACCCGCCAAGGCGGAGGCAGCGAAGAGCGCTCCCACTGCTATGGCAGTTGCGAGCGCTGATGAAAACTACATCTCCATCGACGACTTTGCCAAGGTCGATCTCCGCATCGCCAGGATCGTTGATGCAGGCCACGTCGAGGGTGCCGAAAAATTGCTGCGCCTGTCGCTGGACATCGGTGAGGAAAAGCCGCGTCAGGTATTCGCCGGCATCAAGTCGGCCTATGACCCGGCGACGCTCGTCGGCCGACTGACGGTCATGGTTGCCAATCTGGCTCCGCGTAAAATGAAGTTCGGCATGTCCGAAGGCATGGTGCTGGCAGCCAGCGATGAGCGCGGCGGGCCGTATATTTTGTCTCCCGATGCCGGTGCGCAGCCAGGAATGCGCGTTAAGTAAGCACTATCAAAAATAAGAAAGGTTCGTATGAAATTTTCAACACTTGTTCTGTCTCTTTTATTGGCAGCCGGTCATGCAATGGCCGAGGATAATACCGTCAAGACAGCTGTCGGCGGCGGTGTAGGCGCTGCGGCAGGCACCGCAATCGGCCAGGCCGTTGGTGGTAAAACCGGTGCGGTCGTCGGCGGTGCGGTTGGCGGTGGCGTGGGCGCGGCTGTGACTACACAGGGCGAAGGCAAGACCGGCGCTGTTGTGGGCGGCGCCGTGGGTGGGGCAGCCGGTGCCGCTGTTGGCCAGTCGGTGGGTGGCAAGACCGGTGCTGTCGTTGGTGCGGGCGTCGGTGGCGCGGCGGGCTCCGCAGTCGGCAAGACAGTGGGCGAATCCAATGATCATGCCGTCAGAACCGTGACTGCCGTTCCGGTGGCGACGACGACCAAAGTGATTATGGTGGAAGATGATGATGGCCATCATCATCACAAGAAAAAGCATGGAAATGCGTATGGTCATAAAAAGCACAAGCACAATCCTGGGCATAGCAAGCACGACGATTGATTCAAGTTTGTAAAAAAGCCCCGCCAGGCGGGGCTTTTTTATTACCGAGAGAAGATTACTTCGCGGTTTTTTCTTTTACCGTTTTGGCGACTTCAGCTTTTACGCTGCTGGCGGCTTTGGCGTTTCCTACGGTAATGTTCTTTTTAACGCTGTCCACGGTTTTCTTGCCGAAGCCAGGCACCTTGTCCAGATCGTCAACGGATTTGAATGGGCCGTTCTTTTTGCGAAAGTCGATGATTGCCTGAGCCTTTTTGGGGCCGATGCCATCTACCGTTTCAAGTTCGGCCTGAGTTGCAGCATTTAGATCGACTGCGGCATGCGCCGGCAGTGAGAATGCGAACGCAAACGCAAATACCATCAAGAGTTTCTTCATATTTTTCTCCTGTGAAATTATCGAAAAGGAAACGCAGGCAATTGCCAAGCGCCCGTTTCAATTATATTTACAGGCCCCTATGCTGTATGGGTATTTGCGGGTCGGGTATTACAGCGAGGAAATTTCCGCATGAATGGCTTGCAGCGCCTTTATCGGATCGGCGGCCTGCGTGATCGGTCGTCCGATTACGAGATAGCTTGATCCCTGCCGCAGTGCATCGGCCGGAGTGACGATGCGGGACTGGTCATCCTTGCTGGCGGTGGCTGGGCGAATTCCCGGCGTGACCAGGCAAAAGTCCTGTGCAACTTTGCTGCGCAGCATGGGGGCTTCCTGCGCCGAGCAGACCACACCATCCAGACCGGATTGTTCGGTCAGCAAGGCCAACCGCAACACCTGATCCTGCAGTTCTCCGCTAACGCCAACTTCATTCAGTGCGGCCTGGTCCATGCTGGTAAGTACAGTCACGGCAATCAGCAGTGGCGAGTGAGTGGATTTGTCCACGGCATTGCGAGCGGCTTCCATCATTGCCCGGCCGCCCGAAGCATGCACGTTCAACATCCACACACCTAGTTTGGCCGCCGCTTCACAGGCCTTGGCGACTGTATTGGGAATGTCATGAAACTTGAGGTCGAGGAATACGCCGAAATCCTTCCCCACCAGCTGTTCAACCAGGCGCGGGCCTTCTGCAGTGAACAGCTCCTTGCCAACTTTCACCCGGCATAAGGCAGGGTCGAGGCGGTCGACGAAAGTCAGCGCCTGTTTCGCTTCAGCGAAATCGAGCGCGACGACAATTTTCGGATCGTGATTCTGTGTGGTCATCGCAGCGGTTGCTCCTTGGGTTCCGGCGGAAAGCTTTCCCAGTGGTTGCAGCCGGGGCACTGCCAATAGTATTGGCGGGCACGGAAGCCGCACTGGCTGCAGCAGTAGCTGCGGGTATTGCCGAGGAAGTGGTGGACGGTATTCTTGATCAGGCCGACGTCACTTTCTTCGCCGCTCTTTTCAATCTCACGCGCTTGCAGCAGGCGGTCCAGAATGTTCAAGCTAGGCTTGCGGATCAACTCGGTACGGGCCAGTTTGGCGGCGGCATCCGCGCCTTCGTGCTTCAGCGTCGCTTCGTAAATGATATTGAGGATGGAAGGCAGACTGTATTTTTCCATCCACATCTTGAGCAGTTCCAGCCCTTCACCGGTTTTGTCCTGAGCCGTATAGTTTTCGAGCAGGCGCGAAGCGACAAGGCCAAGGTATTGCGGTCTCTGCTGTTCGACGCGCTTCCAGATGGCGATAGCCTCCAGCCGGGCGCCAGCCGCCGCTTCCATGTCACCGAGCATGATGGTGGCACGCACGCATTCGGAGTTCGCTGCCAAGGCTTCCACCAAATGTTTTTTGGCTTGCTCTACACCAACCGCAGCAGCGGCTTCAACGGCCAATTCGCAGTGGAATTGTGCGATTTCCTTATGAAAGCGAACGCCTGATGCGCGCTCAAGTTCGGCCGCGGTTTCAATGGCGCGGGTCCAGTCACGTTCGCGAATATAGATGTCCAGTAAAGAGCGTAATGCAGGCTGGTGATAGGTGGGCGACGCGCAGAGAGCACGGAAAAGCTCTTCCGCGCGGTCGAACAGGCCGGCTTTCAGGTAATCCTGCGCCAATTCGGCCATGATGGCGAAGCGCTGGATATCGGAAAGCTGCGGGCGCTCGAGCAGATTGTTATGCAAGTGGATCGCGCGGTCGATCTCGCCGCGCAGGCGGAAAAGGCTGCCCAGCGCAAAATGCAGTTCCAGCGATTCGGAGTTGATCTTGACTGCTTCGATGAAAGCCTCGATGGCTTTGTCGTGTTGTTCCTTGATCAGGAAGTTCAAGCCTTTGAAATATGCTGCAGGCATTGCGCTCGATTCGGTGAGCAACTGTTTCAGGTCCATGCGCGCAGCCAGCCAGCCGAACAAAAAGAACAGGGGGAGGGCTAGCAGCCACCAGTATTCAAATTCCATGATGCGGAGGGGTCAGTCCTGATTGGACTGCAAAGCGTGCAGTTCGCGTTGTATCGCCAGCAAGCGGCGACGTTGTTGTATGACGAGCGATACGCAGGCAATTACGCCAGCCAGTGCTCCCGAGCAGAAGACGAGCAGCATGACGAGTATTAGTGGAGCGTGCCATTGCAGCCCCAGATAGTATTCCAGCGTAACCGGTGCGGTATTCTTCAGCGCGAACCCAAGTGTCGCGAGGAAGAGCAGGAATCCGCCTGTCAGATATAAATAACGCATGCCGCATTTTACCTAAAACGCCATAAAAAAAGCGGCAGAACTTTCGTTCTGCCGCCTTGTATTACTAAAGCTTCGATCAAACTTCGAAATCGACCCGTTCGCGCAATTCCTTGCCGGCCTTGAAGTGCGGTACATACTTCTCGGGTACTTGCACCTTGGCGCCGGTTTTGGGGTTACGACCCAGGCGCGGGGGGCGATAGTTCAGACTGAAGCTGCCGAACCCGCGGATCTCGATGCGTTTGCCAGTGGCCAGTTTTTCGGCCATGGCATCCAGTATGGCTTTGACCGACAGCTCGGCGTCCTTGACGACGAGCTGCGGAAACCGAGCAGCCAGCTTGGCAATCAACTCCGATTTGGTCATGGCATCCATGCCTTATTCGTTGTTTTTGCCGTCGAGTTTAGCTTTAAGCAGTGCCCCCAGATTCGTGGTGCCGGCATTGCCGCTGTCATTGCTGCCGTACTTCTGCATGGCGTCGGCTTCATCAGCCGCGTCCTTGGCCTTGATCGACAGGTTGATGCTGCGGTTCTTGCGGTCGACGTTGATGATGCGGGCTTCGACTTCTTCGCCTTCCTTGAGTACGTTGCGGATGTCCTCAACCTTCTCGCGGGAAACTTCGGAAGCGCGCAGGTAGCCTTCGACTTCACCGTCCAGGGTCACAACAGCGCCCTTCGCGTCCAGGCTCTTCACGACGCCCTTCACGATGGCACCCTTGTCGTGAGCGGTGGTGTAGGAGTTGAACGGGTCGTTGTCCAGTTGCTTGACGCCGAGGGAGATACGCTCCTTCTCGACATCGATTGCCAGAACAACGGCTTCCACTTCGTCGCCCTTCTTGAAGTTGCGGATGGCTTCTTCGCCAGTCTGGCTCCAGGACAGGTCGGACAGATGGATCAGGCCGTCGATGCCACCGGCCAGGCCGATGAACACGCCAAAGTCGGTGATGGACTTGATCTGGCCCGCAACCTTGTCGCCACGCTTGTGGCTGGCGGCAAAGTCGTCCCAGGGATTGGACTTGCATTGCTTCATGCCCAGGGACAGGCGGCGGCGGTCTTCGTCGATCTCAAGGATCATGACTTCGACTTCGTCGCCCAGTTGGACGATCTTGGCCGGGTGAACGTTCTTGTTGGTCCAGTCCATTTCGGACACGTGGACCAGGCCTTCGATACCCGGTTCGATTTCAACGAACGCACCGTAGTCGGTCAGGTTGGTGACCTTGCCGAACAGGCGGGTGCTGACCGGGTAACGGCGGGACAGCGCAACCCATGGGTCGTCGCCCAGTTGCTTGATGCCCAGGGAAACGCGGTTCTTCTCTTGGTCGAACTTGAGGATCTTGGCTTCGACTTCTTCGCCCACAGTGAGGACTTCGGAAGGATGCTTGACGCGGCGCCATGCTAGGTCGGTGATGTGCAGCAGGCCATCGATGCCGCCGAGGTCGACGAATGCGCCGTAGTCGGTGATATTCTTGACGATGCCCTTGACCACTGCGCCTTCCTTCAGGTTGGCCAGCAGTGCTTCGCGGTCGGCACCCATGGAGGCTTCCATGACGGCGCGGCGGGACAGCACGACGTTGTTACGCTTGCGGTCCAGCTTGATAACCTTGAATTCCCATTCCTTGAATTCGTAAGGAGTGGTGTCCTTGACCGGACGGGTGTCGACCAGGGAACCCGGCAGGAACGCGCGGATACCGTTGATCATGACGGTCAGGCCGCCCTTG
>DATHWE010000178.1:0-2227 GCA_035460905.1 Methylophilaceae bacterium
GGAACGCTTTATTTATCCCGGATTTGAGGCCACGCGGCCTTCAGATAGTAAGCCATTGAGAGCAATGTCAAAAATGCAGCGATATACATCAGGATGCTGCCGATGGTTTTGACGTCAATCGTGCCGATAGGCTGGAAATAAAGCAAAAAAAGTATCGCGATCATCTGCGAGGCCGTTTTGATCTTTCCTAAAAAAGCCACGGCCACACTCTGGCTCTTGCCCAGCCCGGCCATCCACTCGCGCAAGGCGCTGATGGCAATCTCGCGACCGATAATAATCAGGGCCACGACCGCCCCGACCCTGTCGAATTCCACCAGCACGATCAATGCCGCAGCCACCATCAATTTGTCCGCAACCGGATCGAGGAATGCGCCGAAGGAAGAAGTCTGGTTCAGCGCGCGTGCCAGATAGCCATCCAGCCAGTCGGTAATGGCTGCGCCGGCGAAGATCAGCGTGGCGTAGAGGTTACGCACCTGCTCAGGCATATCGCTTTCCGGAAAGTAGAACACTCCCACAAACAACGGGATCATCAGGATGCGCAGCCAGGTCAGTAGATTGGGTATATTCCAGTGCATGATTACAAGCTCAATGTAGTTCCTGATAGATTTTTTCCGCCAACGCCGAACTGATGCCCTCCACCTGCGCCAACTCATCGACGCTGGCCTTGAGTACACCCGACAATCCACCGAAACGGGTCAGCAGCTTTTGCCGGCGCTTGGCGCCGACCCCGCCGATCTCCTCCAGCGAAGACTTCGTGCGCGCCTTGCCGCGGCGGCCACGATGGCCGGTAATCGCAAAACGGTGGGCTTCATCGCGAATCTCTTGCAGCAAATGCAGGCCGGGATTGTCTTTTTCGAGGCGTAATGCCTGTTCACGGTCAGGAAAAATCAGTTGCTCCAGTCCCGGCTTGCGCTCTTCACCTTTGGCAATGCCGACCAGCATCATATCCGGCAATCCGACATCCTGCATCACTTCGACCGCAACGCCAAGCTGCCCCTTGCCGCCATCGATGAAAATAAGATCGGGCAATTTGCCCTCACCCGCTGCGATTTTGGTATACCGTCGCGTCAGCACGGAACGCATCGCAGCGTAATCGTCGCCCGGGGTAATATCAGTAATATTGTACCGGCGATACTCGGAATTCTGCATTGCACCCTTGTCGAATACGACGCAGGATGCCACCGTGGCTTCGCCCATGGTATGGCTGATGTCGAAGCATTCGATACGCTCTGCCGACTCGGGCAGGCTCAATGCCTCGCGCAAAGCGAGCAATCGCCCCTCCTGCGTGGTTTTGCGCGCCAGATGCTGTTTGAGCGCAATTTCCGCATTGGTTTGCGCCATTTTCAGCCAGACACGACGATCGCCGCCGGCATAGGCACTAATTTGCACCTTGCGCCCGGCGCGTTCGCACAGAAGCTCCAGCAAGGTTTCCTCTTCCAGCGGCATGCCGGTGATGATCAATGGCGGCACTGGCTGTTGCAGGTAATGTTGCTCGAGGAAGGCTTCCAGTACCGTCTTCTCGTCGCAATCCTCAATGTGCTGCGGGAAAAAGCTGCGATCGCCGACATGTCGGCCACCACGGATCATCACCAGATTGACGCACATTGCGCCGGCCTCCGATACGCACACCACCACGTCGGCGTCACCGCTGCGAAAATCGGAAACGAACTGCCGCGCCTGAACCTGGCGCAGGCTCTGGATACGGTCACGGAATATCGCCGCCTGCTCGAACTCCTGGCGTTCCGCCGCCTCCATCATCTTGTTTGAAAGCTCGTCCATCACCTGCTGTTCGCGCCCCTCAAGGAACAGCTCCGCATGACTCACGTCGCGCTTGTAGTCCTCGGGGGAAATGTAGTTGACGCATGGCGCGGTACAGCGCTCGATCTGGTATTGCAGACACGGCCGCGAACGGTTGCTGAACACCGAATTCTCGCAGGTACGCAGGCGGAAAACTTTCTGCAGTAACTGGATGCTCTCGCGCACCGCCACCGCATTCGGAAAAGGTCCGAAATACCGATGCTGCTTCTGCTGGCTGCCGCGGTGGAATGCCAAGCGAGGATATTCGTCCCCGGAGAGCATGATGTACGGATAGGACTTGTCGTCGCGGAACAGCACGTTGTACCGCGGCATCAGGCTCTTGATGAGGTTGTTTTCCAGCAGCAGCGCCTCGGCTTCGGAGCGCGTCACCGTGGATTCGATATTCGCGATCTGCGACACCATCATGCGG
>DATHWE010000179.1:0-7495 GCA_035460905.1 Methylophilaceae bacterium
TCCTCGCCGCCGAAGGCGTGCTGTTCAAGACCAAGACCGGCGAGCTGACGGTGGAAGCCTCCGAAGTGCGCCTGCTCACCAAGTCACTGCGCCCGCTGCCCAGCCAGTACTACGGGTTGGCTGACCAGGAAGTGAAGTACCGCCAGCGCTACGTCGACCTGATCATGAGCGACGAGACGCGCGCCACCTTCGTCGCGCGCAGCAAGGCGGTGACCTCGATCCGCAACGTGATGACCGGTGCGGGCTTTCTCGAAGTCGAGACGCCGATGCTGCACCCGATTCCCGGCGGCGCGGCGGCCAAGCCCTTCAAGACCCACCACAATGCGCTGGACATGCAGATGTTCCTGCGCATCGCGCCGGAGCTGTTTCTCAAGCGCCTGATCGTCGGCGGTTTCGAGCGCGTGTTCGAAATCAACCGCAATTTCCGCAATGAGGGATTGAGCGTACGCCACAATCCCGAATTCACGATGATGGAGTTCTACGCGGCCTATACCGATTACAAGTGGCTGATGGACTTCACCGAACAGTGCATCCGCGCGGCGGCGATTGCCGCCTGCGGCACGGCGACCGTGACCTATCAGGGTCGCGAAGTCGATCTGGCCAAGCCGTTCCAGCGTCTGACTATCGTCGATGCGATTAAGAAGTACGCGCCGGGATATACCGATGCGCAACTCAAAGATGCGGCCTTCATCCGTGCCGAGCTGAAGGCAAAGTGGGGCATCGAAGCCCTGCCGCACCTCGGTCTGGGGGCGCTGCAGTTGGCGTTGTTCGAGGAAACCGCCGAATCGCAGTTGTGGGAGCCGACGTACATTATCGATTATCCGGTGGAAGTCTCTCCGCTGGCGCGTGCTTCCGATACGCTGCCGGGCATTACCGAGCGCTTCGAGCTGTTTATCACTGGCCGCGAGATCGCCAACGGCTTTTCCGAGCTGAACGATCCGGAAGATCAGGCCGCGCGTTTCCGCCAGCAGGTGGAGGCCAAGGAGGCCGGCGACGACGAGGCGATGTACTACGACGCTGACTACATTCGCGCGCTGGAGTACGGCATGCCGCCGACCGGCGGCTGCGGCATCGGTATCGATCGCTTGGTCATGCTTTTGACCGATTCCCCTAGTATCCGCGATGTGATATTGTTCCCTCACATGCGACCCGAATCCCCCATTTGAGGTATATGGAAACAATTGCTCTCAAGATTTCCGGAATGGCTTGTGGTGGCTGCGCGTCTTCGGTAAAAAATGCATTGATGGCTGTGAGTGGCGTATCTGCAGTGGATGTATCCGTTGAAAACGCGGTGGCGAATGTGGCCTTCGATCCGGCGGTAACGTCAGGTGACACTTTTGTCGCCGCAGTCGTAGCGGCCGGATACGGCGCCGAGTTGGCATAATAAATTAGATAAAAACAAGAAAAACAGAGCCTGACCAATCAGGCCGAAGTAGAAAGTCAGAATGAATTTCTCTGGAGGTGTGGGTTGGCTGTCATTTCTTGCATGTTGTGTCCCGCGGCGTGGGATAGCACTGATATATACGCCTTATTCCAGCGACCTGTCGTGATCGACTCTTCCTGGTCATGACCGCGAACCCCTCCGAACTTGATGCACTGATCGAGCGTATCTTTCCGGGCCAGGAAGAGCAGGCGGCCCGCAAGGAAATTTTCGGCCTGGGCGAGTCGGAAATCACCCTGATCAATGAGTTGAAGCAGAAACTTGCCGGACGCGAACCCGCGTTGGCCGATGCGCTCTACGACTACCTCGGCAAATTCCAGGGGATCAGTGCGACATTCGACGATCCTGCACGCATGGAAAGCATCCGCCAGCAACAGCGCGGATATTTTTCCGAATTCCTTACCGGCGACCTCGATGAAGAGTACGTGCGCAAGCGCGTGCGTGCCGGGGTCGTGCAGCAAAGCCATCAATTACGATTACGCTGGTTCCTGGGGTCTTTTGCGTTCTATCTGGACCGTCTGTTGCCGGAGCTGCTGGAATTGGCTGAAGGCGATACCCAGCGCCTGACCGATTATTACCGCGTACTCACCCGCCTTGCGATGTTCGACATTGCTCTCACCGTTTCTGCTTTCGTGCATGCGGATCGCGAGGAGCTGCGCGTATTTTCGACGGTGTTCGAGACCAATCTTGAAGGCGTGGTCATTGCCGATCTGCATGGCGTAATCCTGCACGGCAACAAGAGTGTGACGGCTGTCATGGGCTACACCCCGCAGGAAATTATTGGCCTCAACCTGCGTGAGCTTCATGCTGAATCCGCATATGAAACCTATGATGCCGTGTTGGCAGCTGTGCAGGCCGGCGGGCAGTGGCAAGGCGAGACGTGTCTCAAGCGTCATTCGGGGGAAGAGTTTCCTTCGTGGATGAATGTCACTGCCGCCAAGGATGGCAAGAGTGTGGTCACGCACATCATCGTCGAATTCTCCGACATCACGACATTCAAGCAGACGCAGGAAGCGCTGGTCAGCCGTACCGACGAACTGGCGCGTTCCAATCGCGAACTGGAGCAATTCGCCTACGTCGCTTCACACGACTTGCAGGAACCGCTGCGCATGGTGGCGAGCTACACGCAATTGCTGGCACGGCGCTACAAGGACAACCTGGACGAAGACGCCAACGAGTTCATCCATTACGCGGTGGACGGCGCGATGCGCATGCAGGCGTTGATCAACGATTTGCTGATGATTTCGCGCGTCGGCACGCGCGGCAAGCCTCTGCAGCCGTGCGAATCTGGATTGTCGCTCGAGCATGCCTTGATCAACTTGCGCATGGCCATCGAAGAAGCGGGGGCCGTGATCACGCATGACGCGATGCCGCGTGTTGTGGCGGATGTTTCCCAGTTGACGCAGCTTTTGCAAAACTTGATCGGAAATGCCATCAAGTTCCATAGCGGCGAAAAGCCGCATATCCATATCGGCGCACAGCAGCGCGGCCATGATTGGGTAGTTTCAGTGAAGGACAACGGCATCGGCATCGCGCCCGAGTTCTTCGACCGTATTTTCGTCATTTTCCAGCGATTGCACGGCAAGCAGGAGTACCCGGGCACGGGTATCGGCCTCGCTGTCTGCAAGAAAATTGTGGAGCGACACGGCGGGGAAATCTGGGTCGAATCCGAGCCGGGGCAGGGCGCAACTTTTCTTTTTAGCTTATCCGCCGTACCCGATACGAAGAAATAAGGAGTCATCATGGAGACTAGGTTAATGGGCAGGTCTGTAGAGTTCTTGTTGGCGGAAGATAATCCCGGCGACGTTCGTTTGACCAAGGAAGCGTTGCGCGAAAGCAAGATCAGCAACAACCTGAACGTAGTGCCGGACGGCGTCGAAGCCATGGCCTTTCTGCGCCGTGAGGGAAAGTATGCCGATGCGCCGCGCCCGGATGTCATCCTGCTGGATCTCAACCTGCCGAAAAAAGATGGTCGTGAAGTGCTGGCCGAAGTGAAGGCAGATCCCAGCCTGCGCCTGATCCCGGTCGTTATCATTACCTCGTCGGAAGCCGAGCAGGACGTATTGAAAACCTATGAGCTGTACGCCAACTGCTATGTGACCAAACCGGTGGATCTAGAGCAATTTATCAAGGTGATTCAGTCCATCGAGACTTTCTGGCTGACGATTGTCACCTTGCCATCGAGCGTGACATCGGATTAACCAGCATCGAGGCGGCCATGACCAATAACCCGATACATCTACTGCTGGTAGAAGATAATCCGGGCGACGTGCGCCTGGTACAGGAGATGCTTGCCGATGACAAGCGCCAGCGGTTTGTATTGCACGTCGCCGACAGGCTGGAGGCGGCGCTGTCCGTAATCAAGGAGCAGGACCTGACGGTCATTTTGCTCGATCTGCAACTGCCGGATGGGTCGGGGCTGGATACCTTGCTCAAGATTCACGCTACCGTGCCGGAAATTCCGATAGTCGTGCTCAGCAGTCTTGGCGATGAAGCGCTTGCGATCAGCGCGGTGCAGCATGGCGCGCAGGATTTCCTGGTCAAGAACCATATCAGCGCGCACCTGCTGATCCGTGCGCTGCATTATGCGATCGAGCGCAAGCGGCTGGAAGATCGCCTGCATTATTTTGCCCATCACGATAGCCTCACCGGCCTTGCCAACCGCAAGCACCTCTATGACCGGTTGAAAGGCGCGATGGCGTGGTCGCGCCGCAATGAAAGCCAGATTGCCCTGTTGCTGATGGATTTGAACGGCTTCAAGCCGATTAACGACATCTTCGGCCATCATGTAGGCGACCAGTTGCTGTGCCAGGTGGCGGATCGTCTGCGCGAATGCGTGCGCGAAACCGATCTCATCGCACGCATGGGCGGCGACGAGTTTGTTTTGATCCTGCACGATGTGCGCGGTGTGGACGATGTAATGGCGGTGACGCAAAAGCTGCTGAGCTTCATGGAGTCGCCCTATACCGTGCATGATCGCATGCTGCATGTGCATGTCAGTGTCGGCATCAGCATTTACCCGAACGACGCGGACAGCATGGAAGATCTGCTCCGCAATGCCGACGTGGCGATGTATCAGGCCAAAACCGAGTCCGGCGCACTCAGCGCCAGCCGTTTCTATTCGCCTACCATGAACATCGAGGCCGGCGAGAGCAGCGGCCTGCGCGGCCAGTTGTTCCGTGCTTTGGAGCAGCAGGAGTTCCTGATCAACTATCAGCCGCAGGTCGATATCGCTACCGGCCGCATTATCGGCATGGAAGCCCTGTTGCGCTGGCAGCATCCGCAGCGCGGGATATTGCTTCCCGGACATTTCATGCATGCGCTGGAAAGTTCTGACCTGATCCTTGCTGTCGGGGAGTGGGTTTTGCGCGAAGTGTGCAATCAGGGGCGTGCCTGGCAGAGCGAGAGCAAGGAACCTTTCAGCCTGTCGGTCAATCTCGCCTCGCGCCAGCTATTGCAGCAAAATTTTGTCGATATCGTGGCCAAGGCGCTCGAAAGCAGCGGATTCCCGCCGCATCTGCTCGAACTTGAAATTCCCGAGTCGGCACTTATCGACAACGAAGACCGCGCCTTGATGGTGTTGAATCGTTTGCATCAACTGGGCGTGCGGCTTGCGCTGGATAATTTCGGCAGTGGCCGCGCGTCCTTCCGTTATCTATGCAAGTTCCCGTTTGACTCTATCAAGCTCGACCGCTCCATGGTCGAGGATGCCTCGGCATCCGAAGAGGGGGCCAACTTCGCCCGCGCGGTTATCCAGGTCGCGCATGTGTTCAAGATGAAGGGGCTTGCCGAAGGCGTTGAAACCAACGAGCAGTTGGATTTGCTGCGCAGCCTGTCATGCGACGATGCCCAGGGTTACCTCTATAGCCGCCCGCTGGTTCCCGCGGACGCTTCAGCGCTGCTGCGCCAAGGCGGAAAAGTGGACGCCATGCTGACGGGACAAGCCTGATGCGGGTATTGCTGGTTGAAGACAACGCGGGCGACGCCCGCCTGCTGGAATTCATGCTGATGGATGCGTTGCCGGAATTCACGCTGGCAAAGGCGGCATCGCTGAAAGAGGCCACTGGCCATATCCGCGAGAATGATTTCGACATCATCCTGCTAGACCTTTCCCTGCCGGATTCCGAGAGTAAACGCACCTTCTGGCAAGTCTATGCCGAAGCGCCGGGGGTAGCGATTGTGGTCATGACCGGTCTGGACGATGAAGCCTTTGCTGCCGAGCTGGTGCAGGCCGGTGCCCAGGATTTCCTGGTCAAGGGCAGTGTCGATGCGCGACTGCTGTCGCGTGCGATGCGTTACGCCATCGAGCGCAAGCGGGCTGAAGAGCGTTTGAGGCTGGCAGCGCAAGTGTTCGAAAGCACGATGGAAGGCATTGTGATCACCGATGCCGTGAATCACGTGGTTAGCGTCAATCCGGCTTTTTGCACAATGACCGGTTTCGATAGCGCTGAAGTGACAGGCCAGCATCGCGACATGATCTGGGGCGATACGCTGGAAGCGGTCCCGGTCAGCGAAGATGGTTCCAATGGCTGGCGTGGTGAATCCTTTCTCCGCCGAAAAAGTGGCGAGCGTTTCCCGGTCTGGATGAGCATCACCGATGTGCTGGGCCTTGCGCGTGAAGTGTCGCACCGGGTCATCGTTTTTGCAGAGATCACGGCGCTCAAGCAGACCGAGGCCCGGCTGCATTTCCTTGCCAATCACGATCCGCTGACAGGTTTGCCGAATCGCCTGATGTTCAACGAGCGGCTGCATCAGGCACTGGCCAACGCGCAACGCGTAGGTGACATGGTTGGAGTGCTGTTTGTCGATCTCGACCGTTTCAAGAACGTCAACGATACCCTGGGCCATACGATAGGCGACAAGCTGTTGCAGCAGGTCGCCGGACGCATCGGCGCCTGCGTGCGCGGCACCGATACCGTGGCGCGTCTGGGCGGGGACGAGTTCGCATTGATCCTGACCAATGTGCAGCATGAGGAAGATGCTCGGGTTGTCGCACAGAAAATGCTGGATTCGCTGCGTCCGGCGTTTGAAGTCGAGTCTCACGAAATCTATATCACCGCCAGTATCGGTATCGCCTGCTGCCCGCCCTCGGGAGAAATGGCCGAGATGCTGCTGCAGCGCGCCGATGTGGCGATGTACTCCGCGAAAAGCCTGGGCAAGGATACCTTCCAGCTCTATATGCCGGAGATGGATGCCGTTGCCTACGAGCGCATGGTGCTGGAAAACAGCCTGCGCCGCGCGCTGGAGCGTGACGAATTCCTGCTGTATTTCCAGCCGCAGGTGGCGATGGACGGGCACCGCATCATAGGTGTCGAAGCCTTGATCCGCTGGCAGCACCCAGAGCTTGGGCTGGTCGCGCCAATTGAATTCATTCCCTTGCTGGAAGAAACCGGTCTCATTCTGCCGGTAGGCGACTGGGTGTTGACCGAAGCCTGCCGTCAGGCCAAGGTGTGGCTTGACGAGGGCAATCCGGTGCGCGTCGCGGTGAACTTGTCGGTTCGCCAATTCCAGCAGTCCGACCTCGCGGGCAAGGTCGAGCGCGTTTTGCTTGAAACCGGCCTCCCGGCCAAACTTCTCGAGCTGGAGCTGACCGAAAGCATTTTCATGGACAACATCCAGCATAACGTCGATACGCTAAAACGTATGAAGGCGCTGGGAGTCAGTATCGCCATTGACGATTTCGGCACGGGTGCGTCATCGCTGACCTACCTCAAGAACTTTCCTATCGATACGCTCAAGATTTGCCAGTCTTTTGTACTGAATGTTCCTACCAATCCGGAGGACGCCGCGATTGCGTCCGCCGTGATCGGGCTTGCACAGAACATGTCGTTGGTGAGCGTCGCCGAAGGGGTGGAGACTTCCGAGCAGCTTGATTTCCTGCGCGAGCGTAAGTGCGATCACATCCAGGGTTTTCTTTTCAGCAAGCCGATGCCGGCCTCGGAGCTCTCGCAAGTGCTTGCGGACGGGCTTATCGCGATCAAGTCCGACGCGACTAGCCAATAAGTTGTTTTCTCACTGGCCGTCATCTCTGACGGCTTGTCACAAATCCGCAAT
>DATHWE010000180.1:0-16500 GCA_035460905.1 Methylophilaceae bacterium
GCCACCTGTCCGCCGAGCATGCGGTCGGCCTCCTGCCGTACCCACTGATCGAGGTCGATGTCATCGCCCTCCTGCTGCGCCTTCAACCAGGTGCGCACCGGCACCAGCGCCTGGAACTGGCTACGCAAACGCCGCGCGGTACTGCGCAGATGATCCGGCAGGGCACAGGGCTCGGCCTGGCGTGCCACCAGTTCCTGTAGCCGGCAGTAATCCGGCTGCAGTATCTGTTTGCGGTAATCCCATTCCGGCAAGGGGATGCCTTCGCCCAGTGCCGCATCGTCTTCGCCCGCCGAGGGCAGATCGAGATCGAAACGCAGCTTCGCGGCGCTGGTCTTGCCGTCGCGGGCGACGGTCAATTTATCCATGTCTTCCGCCGCAAGCACCGCGCTCTCGGTATCCTCGTCGTCGTCCAGCGGTCGGTTGACCTTGATGTATTCGCTCCACGAAAACAGGCTTTCCGCACGGAACATCATCAGGAAGCCATCCTTGCCGTCGGGCATGTCGGTGCGTTCCGCGAGATGCTTGCGGCGGCTTTTCGCCGACTCGGCAGGCTTGCCATCCTCGTGTTCCGGCGCGCCATCGCCAGCGGTTTGGCTTGCCGCAACCACAGGCGGCGATGGATGCGCCCACAAGGGCACCGGCTGGAATGCACGGCGCGCAGGCGGCAGTGCATCCACGCTTCCCGGATGCTGCAGTGCCTGGCGAATCGCACGTTCCTGCGCGCCCTCCTCTGCAGGCAGTTCCTCCGGCGAGAGCCGTAGCGGCAGGAGCGCCGCAACCAGCCTTTGGTAGCGTGGTGTCAGGCCCGGGAATCGTTCCAGCGTAGCCAGGGTGGCCTGCTGATTGCGCACCAGCCAGGGCAGGGTATCGTCGGACCCGGCCGCTGAAAGCGCGACCAGCCACAAGTAGAGATCGCGATTCAGGCTGCGCTCGGGGAAAAGGTCGATGCGTTCCGGCAGGCGCAGCGTTTCGTTGTCGCGCCAAGCCAGCTCGACCTTGTCTCCGCTGCCGGCAATGCGTTCCATCCAGCGGCGGCGAGCGCCGTGCCGGGTGGCAGGTGCCGCAGACAGGTTGAGTCCGGCATCGCCGCCGAGCGCACGGAAAAATATGGAAGCCGTCTTGCTGATTTCATCCAGCCGCACGCCGGCCTCCGCATGCCGCTGATTCGCCGCGCGCGTCACCAGTTTGTGCCAAAGTCCTCCGACGTATTCTTCCATCTAGGCCCTCATTATGTTGATGACGCGTCGTCCGGGTGCGGTCTGGCGCGCCAATTCACGGTCGGATTTATCCAGTGCGGGAACGCCCATGCTCCACTCCAGCAGCGAACCGTGCGGGCTGTCGGCCTGTGCATCGCGGCAAGCGGAAATGCAGCTTGCACACTGGGTACAGGAAAACATGTGCCGCTTGATGGTGCGCGGCTTCAGGCGCATCGGGCAGGCGTTGTCGCAGGCACTGGTGCAATCCTGGCAGGCACTGGCGTGGGCGCGGTCGAAGGTCACAACCATGGCCTTGCGATTGGCCATCCACGCCAGACTCTGGAACAGGCCGACCGCGCAGCCGAAGCGGCAAAACAGATGCCGCGCCAGCGTGATTTCAAAAAAGAACGCGGCCGTGCCGACGCCGATGAACAGCATCTGGTTGCGCGTCAGCGCGCCATGCCACAGGTTGCCGTAGATTTCCATCGGCGGCAGCAGGTAGGTCAGCAGCGCCGTCGCCCAGATAAATGCGAACGCCAGCGCCAGCGGCATCAATACCAGCAGCCACGCCTTGTTGCGCTTGGTGGGCGCTGCGCCTTTGTCCTGTTCGGGCAGGGTTTCGCTGTCCCACACGCTGTGCTTGCCGATGGCGCGGCGCATCAGCTGATTCAGGGTTTCGACGATGGAAAAATGCGGGCACAGCCAGCCGCAGTAGAGCCGGCCGTACTTCAGCGAAACGACGATTCCCACAGCAATCACGCCGGCAATCGGCAGGAAACCGCGCAGGAAAATGTTCCATCCCGCCTGCAATGGCGTGATTTCCCCTGCCTGCAGCGCATCGAGTCCGAGCGTCCAATCCATGCCCAGGAATATGAAATGGCGCAGGTTGAGGTCGAGCCGGAAAAGGTCGAATACCGGCGCCAGGACGAACAGGATGAAGAATCCACCCTGGAAGAGGCGGCGGCGCGATTGTAAATTGATCATCGCAGATTAATCATCGCAGCGTGCTCCGATGAGCGGATAAATGAACGTCTGTCCGGCGAAGGCCTTGGCCAGCCCGGCCATGCCGAGAATGATCAGCGCGGAATGCACGCTGAAAAAATAAAGAATCAGGGTCACTACCGTAAAGTGCGAGCGATAACCGCCCATCAGCAAGATAAGGGCATTGAGCAGGATCAGCAGCACGCCGGCCCACAAGCTGCCGACCAGAGCTTGCCGCAAGTGGCAGCGGGCCAGCACCGAAGCGGTGTCGAAACGCGCGAAATACACGGCCAGCAGCACGAAAAACCCAAGCAACGGCATGACGGTCAGATTGGCGAGATAACAGCACTCGGCCGCAATGGCCAGGCGTACACCATCGTTATCTGCCGAATGTGGCATCGATCACCTCGCGCAGCGCGGTGGCGGTATCGGGATCGTCGGTCAGCGTTTCGACCAGCGCAGCGTGGCAGGCCAGCGATGGGGCACAGCCGTCGCGAATCAGCGTCGCGGCATATACCAGCAGGCGCGTGCTGGCGACCTCTTCCAGGTCGTGGTCGCGCAACGCGCGGAAGGCGCCGGCAATCGACACCAGGCGTTTTGCGGTCATCACATCGACGCCGGTTTCGCCGACCAGGATCGCTTCTTCATGTTCAGGCTCGGGGAAGTCAAATGCCAGCGAGACAAAGCGCTGTCGCGTGGAGGGCTTCATGCCCTTGAGGAAATTCTGGTAGCCCGGATTGTAGGAAACCACCAGCATGAAGGACGGTGGCGCGGCCAGCAGCTCGCCGGTACGGTCGATGGGCAGCACCCGCCGGTCGTCAGCCAGCGGATGCAGCACTACGGTGGTGTCCTTGCGTGCCTCGACGACTTCATCCAGGTAGCAAATACCGCCTTCGCGCACCGCGCGGGTCAGTGGTCCGTCGCTCCAGATGGTTGCGCCATCACCGATCAGGTGGCGCCCGACCAGGTCGGCGGCGGTGAGGTCGTCATGGCAGGCGACTGTATACAGCGGCAGCCCGAGCCGGGCCGCCATGTGCGCGACGAAGCGCGTCTTGCCGCAGCCGGTCGGCCCCTTGATCAGCAGCGGCAGGCGGTTGCGCCACGCGCGCTCGAACAACTCGACCTCGCTGCCCTGCGCCTTGTAGAACGGGGTCGCGTCTATCGCCTGTTTGATATCCTTCAATGCATTCAGCGCTTTCATCGCAGCTCCTAATCGAGTCCCATCAGGTAAGCCAGCGCAATCAGGCCCCCGACGATAAGAAAATAAAACAGCACGAGCGCACGCCACCAGAACCCGGCCTGGCGCAGCCCCATGAAATAGTTTGCCACCATCTGGCCCTTGACGAGGGCAATGAACAGCAGCCCCAGCATCACCTGCCGGCCGGCCATGCCCGCCTCGCCGATGCTGAAGGTGAGCAGCGTCAATACCGCCAGCACCAGCCAGATGCCGGTAGAAACAGAGTTGGATTGGATGAGATTTTGCATGTCGTCCTCAGCGAATCACGTAAACCAGCGGAAACAGGATGATCCACAGCAGGTCCACCATGTGCCAGAAAGAGGCGCCGGTTTCGACGCCGACATGATCCCGCGCGCTGTAGCCGCCGCGCCGCGCCTTGGCGATCACGCAGCCGAGGATGATCATGCCCATCAGCACATGCATGAAATGAAAAAACGTCAGCGCCAGGTAAAACATGTAGAACGCATTGGTGCTGAGGCTGATGCCGGCCGCGAACTTGGCGTGGAATTCCACCAGTTTGATCGCGACAAAAACGCCGCCGAGCAGCACGGCGCCGCTCAGCCACCACGCGCATTGCTCCGACAAACCGCGCTTGATCGCGGCAACGCCGCGTACGACGAAATAGCTGCTGGTGATCAACACCAGCGTATTGATGGCCCCGGCCGTCTGGCTCAGGGTTTGTTGCGAGGCATTGAACAGCTCGACATTGCCGGCGCGGGTAAAGGCGTACGCAACAAACAGTACGCCGAACGCCAGCATCTCGGCAAAAATGAAAATCCAGATGGCGAAATCGCCGGGCAAACCTTCTTCCCGCGACACCGCTTGTACGGCTTGGGGTTCATACACCATCACAGCACTTTGAGAATTCATGCTCGCCTCCTGCGACAGCCCCACATTGATTCGGTACAACCTGCTTCAAAAAAGTGGAGAGGCGAATTGTCGCCGCCTCTCCCGAGGGGACATCCTTGATTAAGCTGCGACCTTGCTTTCACTCTTCACGAAGAAACTGCACAGATAAACGATCAGGCCGATCAGGAACACCACGCCGGTGCCTTCACGCATCCAGTAGAAGATCGCCACCTGGTCCTGCACCGCCATGAAGCCCATAGGCGTGTCGGAAACCCGTTGCAGCCAGATCTGCACGATGCCGGCACCCGTCAGGAACAGGGTGATGAACACCATAGACACACTCATCAGCCAGAACGCCCACATTTCCACGACTTGCGCCTTGGGTGAATTGGCGGCACGACCGCGCAGGATAGGCATCGCGTAGGAAATCATCGTCAATACCACCGCCACATAAGCGCCGTAGAAAGCCATGTGTCCGTGTGCTGCGGTCAACTGCGTGCCGTGCGTGTAGAAGTTGATCGGTGCCAGCGTGTGGAGGAAACCCCACAGGCCTGCGCCAAGGAACGCCATCACGCCAGTACCAAGTGCCCACAGCGTCGCGACCTTGTTCGGATGTTCCCGGCGACGGCGATTCACCATATTGAAAGCAAACACGGTCATCATGAAGAACGGAATCGGTTCCAGCGCGGAGAAGATCGAACCCCACCATTGCCAGTATTCCGGCGCGCCGATCCAGTAGTAGTGGTGACCCGTACCGATAATGCCGGTGATCAGCGTCATGGTGATGATCACGTACAGCCACTTCTCGATCACCTCGCGGTCGACGCCCGTCACCTTGATCAGCACGAAAGCGAGGATTGCGCCGAGAATCAGCTCCCACACGCCTTCCACCCACAGATGCACCACCCACCACCAGTAGAACTTGTCCTTCACCAGGTTGGCCGGGTTATAGAACGAGAACAGGAAGAACACCGCCAAACCCAGCAGACCGAGCAGCAGCACCAGGCTGATGGCGGTCTTGCGTCCCTTGAGCACGGTCATCGCGATATTGAACAGGAAAGACAGCGCGACGATCACGATGCCGACCTTGGTGATCAGCGGCTGCTCGAGGAATTCGCGTCCCATGGTTGCCAATAGGTCGTTGCCGGTGAACTTGGCCAGCGTGGCATACGGCACCAGCAGATAGCCGAGTACGGTGAGCGCACCCGCAACGAGAAACACCCAGAAGGTGATCATCGCCAGTTTCGGGCTGTAGAGCTCGGTTTCGGATTCCTCCGGCACCAGGAAGTAGGAGGCGCCCATGAAGCCGAACAGCAGCCACACGATCAGCAGGTTGGTGTGCACCATGCGTGCAACGTTGAAAGGAATGGCCGGGAACAGGAAGTCCCCGATCACGTATTGCAGACCCATGATCAGCCCGAACAGGATCTGCCCGACGAAGAGTCCGATGGCGGCGATGAAATAAGGCTTCGCCACTGCCTGGGATTTGTATTGCATGTTGTTGATCTCCTGAGTTTAGGGACGAATCAGCCTTCGATGTTGGGCGGCCACTTGTTGGTATTGATTTCCGAGGTGTATTTCAGGAAATTGACCAGGTCGTCCAGCTCTTCGTCGGTCAGGTGGAAATTCGGCATCTGGCGGCGGCCCGGCGCACCGGTCGGCTGTGCCTTGATCCAGGCCTTGATGAATTCCGGCCCGCGACGGACATAGACATTGCCCAGCTCGGGAGCAAAGTACGCACCCTCACCCAGCAAGGTATGGCAGCCGATACAGTTATTGACTTCCCATACCTTCTTGCCGCGTTCGACAGAGGGTGTCAGGTTCTGGCTGTTATCCCGTTTTGGCAACGCATAGGTGGTGTCCACCGTCAGGGCGATGAACAGCAGAAAGAAGAACACCGACCCCCCATAAAAGATATTGCGCGCCATCGATTTGGTGAATGTCGTACTCATTGCAACCCTCCCAAAATGTTATGCAGTTAGATTTGGCGAAGCTTATGGTGGATCGGTGCGGGGAAACCTTGATATGCATCAATGTGCGCATGAATATTTATCTTCCTTGCCACAGAGTAATGCATACACCCAACATAAGATATTGAAAAAAATATATTTTTACCCATTTCACATTAAAGATACATATTTAATGCACCTTTAATTTATCACAGCGCAAACGGATAATCAATATTTTATATACATCTTTTGCAAATTAGTTTGGAAGGCGCCAATACGTCCTTGCGGACGTCGGCATGCATAACGCGTGGAGGAGAGTTGAATGCGACTAGTGGCTGGTGCCGGAAGAACGATGGATCTTGTTGTAAACGTTGTACTTGCCGGAGGGCCTGTTCATCGGCAAGCGCTTGACCTCGCGCAGGGTCGTTGCGTCGTACACCACCAGTGCGCCATCGCTCTCCCACACGCTGACTAGCGCAAAGCGACCGTCTCGGGTGAACTCCACGTGCGCCGCGGTCTTGCCCGGGGCTGGCGTCAGCGTCGCGGCCACCGCAAGGGTCTTCTTGTCGATCAGCTGCAGCGTGTCCTTGACCTTGCCATTGAACACGTCGGTCCAGGCGTAAGGCGTGTTCTCGTGGCTGCGCATGAAGAAGCCGGGGCCGGGCGTGGGAATCTGCCTGATCACCTGCCAGTCCCGCACGTCGATCACCGTCACCAGCCCATCCTTCAGGTTGGGCGTCGCCAGCACGGTCGTGCCCTGCCATTCCCAGGTAATACCGGAACCGAGGTGCGGCATGCCGGGTAGCGAGAGGTCGGCGATCTTGCGCCGCGCGTCGAGGTTGACCACCTGCCCTTTGCCTTCGCGCGATGCGCCGATCAGGTAGGCGTAGCTCTGGTCGAAGAAGAAATCATCCAGTACCGTTTCCAGCGGTGTGCGGCGCGGGTTGAGCTTGCCCGGGATGGCCACCCCCTCCCCCAGTTTGTAATCGTGTACCAGCCCGGGATAGATCGGGGCTGCAGCATCGTCGTAGCTGACCTCCCACAATTCGGGCACATCCTTCAGCGCGACGACAAAGCTCTTGCGCGGCGCGGCATCGTACACCGCAGACACCCGCGAGGCCTGGCCGGCCATGTCGGCCGCAGGGATGGTCTTGACCAGCGTGAGGTCGGCGGCATTCAGTATCACCACGGAATTGGGCAGGTAATTCGCCGCCATCACGTAGCGTCCGTCGCCGGAGACCGCGATGTTGCGCGTATTGATGCCGACACGCACCTCGGCGGTATATTCCAGGTTCCAGATATCGAAGCGCGACACCCAGCCATCACGCGAGGCGAAATAGACGTAGCGGCCGTCCGGTGAGAACTTGGGTCCGCCATGCAGCGCGAAGCGCGTCGCGAAACGCTTGATCGGCTCGAAAGTATCGCCGTCGAGCAAGGTGGCATGGTGGTCGCCGGTCTCGACGACAATAAAGAGATTCAGCAAGTCCGCATCGAAGACAGGCCTGTCCGGCAGCGAGCCCGGACGATGATGTTCGATGCGCGAAGCCCGGATGACCGTGTCATTCGATGTTGGCGACTGCGCGAGTGGCGTATAGAGGTATTCCACCAGGGCCTTCACTTCATCTGCGGCAAGCTGCTCGCCGAATGGCGGCATGCGGGTCGCAATGCGGCCATGGGTCACCGTCTGCATAGCTTCCGGCTTCTTGAGGCGCGCGAGGCTTTCCGGCAGCAAGGCCGGGCCGCTGCCTCCCAGCCGGTCGGGGCCGTGGCAGGATGCACAATGCTGCTGGAAGTTATGCGGTGCATCCGCGGCCTCTGCGCAATTCCACAACAGCAAGGCCAGCGCAATGATCAGGAGTCGCATTATGCGGCGTGCAGCTTGACGTAAGGCGTGAGCCGGATGCGTTCGCCAGGCGATTCGAGGCCGATCTCGGTGTCATTCAGGTAGCACGCCGGGTCTTCCTGCCAGGGGTCGCCGGTGAGCTGAAGCGCCCGTACGCGGGTGTTCCCGCCGCATATATCGAAATAGGCACAGCCGCCGCAGCGCCCCTTGACCTGGCGTGGGTGGGCCTTGAGTCCGGCCATCAGCGGGTCCGAAGTGTCCTGCCAGATTTCAGAAAACGGCCGCTCGCGCACGCTGCCGAGCGGATAGTGCCACCAGAAAGTATCCGGGTGGACGATGCCGAGGTTGTCGATGTTGGCGACATTGTCGCCGCTGCTGTTGCCGCCCCATTGGGCCAGTTTGGCGCGCATATGGTCTTCGAGGTGCGGGAAATGCCTGCGTACCCAGAACAACAGGTAGACGCCATCGGCGTCATTGTTTCCTGTGACGAACTCCCTGCCCTGCCCTTCCACTGCGGATTTCCAGGCCGTCTCGAACAGCATGTCCATCGCGCGACGCGTGGTTTCCTGCATCGCGTCGTGGGCGCGGTTCTTGTTGCCGCGCCCGGCGTAATTGAGATGCGAAAGATAGAACTTGGCGATGCCTTCGTCTTCTGTCAGCCGCAGCAGCGCCGGCAGGTCGTGCGCGTTGTCCTGCGTCAGCGTGAAGCGCACGCCGGCCTTGATGCCGGCCTCGCGACACAGCCGGATGCCCTCCAGCGATGCGCGAAACGCACCCTCCTTGCGGCGGAAGGTGTCGTGCGTTTGTTCGATGCCGTCCAGGCTGACGCCGACGTAATCGAATCCCACCTCGGCAAGCCGGTCGATGTTGTCCTCGGTGATCAGCGTGCCGTTGGACGACAGGCCGACGTAGAAACCCATTTGCTTGGCGCGCCGTCCGATATCGAAGATATCCGGCCGCATCAGCGGCTCGCCGCCGGACAAAATCAATACCGGCACGCGAAAAGCCTTGAGGTCGTCCATGACCTGAAAAACCTCTGCGGTGCTCAGCTCGCCTGCAAAATCCTTGTCGGCGGAGATTGAATAGCAATGCTTGCAGGTCAGGTTGCAGCGCCGCACCAGGTTCCAGATCACCACCGGCCCGGGCGGATTACGCTTGGGACCGAGCGGCGACGGATGGGCGATTTCCTGCATGAATTGGGAGATGCGGAACATGGCGGCTTCTTTCTCTCTCCGGCTAGATTCTCAATCCGGTCTTTTTCAGGATGCGGGTGCTGTAGAGGATGGTGTGCGCCCGGCAATACGGGTGCAGCATCTCCGCGATCAGTGCTGCCTTGGCTTCCACCTCGGCGCGGTCGTGACCGTGCACCATCGCGAACAGGTTGTAGCGCCAGTCCGGCAGGCGACGCGGGCGGCGGTAGCAGTGGGTGACGAAATCAAGGGCGCCGATCCTGGCACCCAGGGTATCGGCATGGTCATTGAGCACGTCCCACACCGTCATGCCGTTGGCGCTATAGCCCAGCGCGTAGTGGTTGGGAACCGCACCGATGCGGCGGATGAGGCCGCGCTTCTCCATGGCTTGCATGCGGCGGATCACCACCTCGGGCGACACGCCGATGCTCTCTGCGATGACATGATAGGGCTGCGGTACCAGCGGCAGGCCGCCCTGGGTGGCTTCGACGATGGCGCGGTCTATCAAGTCGACAGGCTGGCTGTTCATGCCTGAAACCTCGCGCCGACGAAATACTCGCGCTCTTTCGGCACATTGATGACATGGAGGCCGGTCGCCGCCTCGATCTTCTCGATCGCCGTCGCGATGCCATCCGGCGTCTCAGTTGCCATCACGAACCACATGTTGAGCGCATGCTGGCGCTGGTAGTTGTGCGCCACCTCCGGCATGGCATTGACGATGCCCGCGACACGCTCGAAATCGGCCTCCGGCACACGCATCGCCGCCAGGCTGAAGGCGCCGCCCATGCGCTCGATCTGGTACATCGGGCCGAAGCGTGTCAGGGTCCTGTTGTTCAGCAAATGCTTCAGCCGCGCGAGCAATTCGCCCTCGTCGATGCCGAGTTGCTCCGCAGCCGCCTGGTACGGACGTTCGCACACCGGGAAACCGCCTTGCAGGCGATTGATGATGTTGCGGTCAATGTCGTCCATGATTTTCCCTCGTGATGTAACGCGCGCCGTACTGCTTGAAACGGCGGCCGTTGAACAGGATTTGTGAAGGGAAATCGGCGAGCCCGCTGTTGCGGGCAAGCGCCGCCACCTGCGCCTCGACGATGTCGCGCCGTGTGCCATGCACCATGCAATAAAAGTTATAGGGCCAGTCCGGCAATTGGCGCGCGCGGCGATAGCACAGCGTCACGCCGGACTGCTGCGCGGCGATCTTGCCAATCGCGCTTGCGGCATCATCAGGCACGTCCCATACCGCCATTGCATTCTCGCGATAGCCCAGCTCGTGATGGCGCACCACCACGCCGAACCGCTTGATCACCCCTTGCTCGCGCCAGCGCGCGAGTTGTTCGAGTACAAAATCATCTTTCATGCGAACGCGTGCGCCCACATCGGCAAACGGTTCCGGTTTCAGCGGAATGCCGGCTTGCAGTGCGGCGACGATGGCTGTCTGCGCACCGGTCAATTGCACGCGGGTACTGCTGCCCTGCGAACAATGCCGGCGCCCCTCGCCCTTGAGGTCGAAACCGAGATCGATATGAAAGCGTTCAAGCAGAGGCAAGGTCAGCATCGGGCTCGCAGCATGGTCTGCAATGCCAGCCAGCACCGCGTCCAGCCGTCCGGCATCGGGTGCCGTCGCCACAAACCACAGGTTATAGCCGTGCTCGCGCTGGTAATTGTGGTTGATCTCCGGCAACAGGCTGATCCATTCCCCGATCGTTTCCAGCCGCGATTCCGGCACGGCCAGTGCCGCCAGCGTACTGACGCCTATGCAGCCGGGACTGAACACCGGGCCGACACGGCTCACCGCGCCCGCGGCGCTGAGATGCGTGAGATGACCGATCACCTCGTCCTCGCTGATACGCAGATGCTCGCCGATCTTGCGGAATGGCCGGTGCACCAATGGGAAGCGATGCTGGAAATCGTTCAGCAGGCGCATTTCGATGTCGCTGTAACTATTCATCAGAATCCTGTCCTGCCTGCGCGGTGGGTAAAGAAAATGCCGCTCGGCGATGCCGCCGGCAGTTCAACCAGCGGTTTCAGCGTGGCGGTGTCGTAGACCGTCACCTTGCCGTCGTCGCGCGACGATACCCAGGCGGTTTCACCGCGCGGAGTGAATTCGAGATGCAGCACTGCGCGGCCCGGTTCCAGCGTTTGTGCGACCTGGCCGCTCTCAGTGTCGATGACCTGCACGTGCTGGTTATCGGGAAAGGCAAAGCTGACCCATACCTGACGCCCGTCCGGACGGGCAATGGCGAACACCGGCTGCCCAATGAGCGGAATGCGGCCGGTTTCCTGCCAGGTTTGCGTATCGACCACCAGCACTTCGTGGCGACCGATGGCCGGCAGGTAGGCGCGCGTACCCGCCACCGCCCAGCCGCGCAGATGCGGCATCTTGTACACCGGCAGTTTCTGTTCGCCGCGACCATAGCCGGCCAGGATGCGCCGCACGCCTTTTTCCGGGTGCCACAGGTCAAGCAGCGCCAGACCGTCCTCGCCGAACAGGCCGGCGATATAGTGCCGGCCATCCGGCGTAATCAGGCCGTCGTAGGGCTGCCTGCCGGCGGGGAATTTCGTGATGACCGGATGCGCGGGGTCGGCCAGATCGGCCACCCATATTTCGCCGGCGTCGAACAGGCTGAACACGAAACGGTTGCCCGGCGCATCCGCCAGACCGACCACTTTGGATAATTGGCCGTCGCCGTAGAGCGCCGGGATATCCGCGACCGGCGCCAGCGTCGCGGCGTCGAATATCCTGACGCCGCCCGGCGCATAGTTCTGTGCTGCGACGAAACGTCCATCCTGCGAGATCGCCCCGCCTATGCTGTTGCCGGCCTGCATCACGCGCCGTTCGATTTTTTGCAAAAGCAGGTCGACCTTGCTCAGGCCGCCGTCGCGCCCGAACACATAGGCATAGCGGCCGTCGCGTGCAAACACTACCGAGGCATGCGACAGGTCGCCCAGCCCGGCCACGCCGCCCAGGCTGCTCCGCGTCGTGGTATTCACCAGCTGCACACGGCCTGCATCGCGCTCGATCACCACGCCGAGGTCGCCGGTACCGCGCGGCGGCACTGTGGTGCAACCTGCGATCAACAGGCTCGCCAGTATCAGCAGCCAGCTAGCGCGCATTCGGGAATCCCTTCATCAATTGTTCGACGATCCAGTCCGCCTCTTCCGCGCTGAGAAAATCCGACCACGGCGGCATGGCGCCCCCTGCCCGGCCATGCAATATGGTTTCGCGCAGACTTTCCGGCGCCTTGTCGCGCAGGCTCTCTGGCCGCAATGCCGGACCGAGGCCGCCTTTCAGCTTTCCGCCATGGCAGGAGCCGCAATCGTTGCGCACCAAGCGGATGATGTCCGCCTTGCGTTCGGGCCGGATGTCTTCGGCCCAGCCGGCAAGGCTGGACATCAGTGTCAAAAAAAGCGCCGCCCGCAATCGTGACGGTGTGGACCCGCCGTCACGGGTGCGCGGGCGACGTACTACAGGGAAAGTATCCATCCCACGACTTGCTTGAACTCGTCGTCGCTCAGCTTGCCGGCATTGGGCGGCATGGGCATGGGACCCCAGGCACCGCTGCCGCCGTCCTTGACCTTCTTGATCAGCGCAGCCTCCATGCTCTTGCCCTTGTATTTGGCAGAAATGTCCTTGAACGACGGGCCGAGTATTTTCTTGTCGGTGCTGTGGCAGGCAATGCATCCGGCCTTTTGCAGCAACGGGGCCGCATCCGCCGCTTGTACCGCGGGTGCAGCAACGAAGAAAGTGCCGGACAGTAATACGGCGAGCAGTGTTTTCATGCGGGTATCTCCTTTAGTAAACGTCATGCTGGGTGTTGTAAACATTGAACTTGCCGGTCGGGGTAATCAGGCGCGGATCCTTGATCACGGCCTTGAGCTTGCGGGTCTTGTCATCCACGACCACGATCGCGGATTCCTTGTCCTTGGCGCTCCATACCGAGAACCACACCTCATCGCCAGCCTTGTTGTACTCCGGCTGCACGATGCGCTTGGCGCCCTCGCCCAGGCCCGACCATTCGCCGATGGGCAGCATCTCGAGCCCCTTGTCGAGGTTGTTGATGTCGTACACGGCAATCGACTGGCTGACCTTGGCATCCGGATTAAGCGGCGTATCCACCCACAGGTTTTTCGACTTGGGATGCGTCTTGATGAACAGGGATCCGCCGCCCTGACCTTTCAGCGTGCGCACAACTTTCCAGGCTTGGTCCTTGTGTTTGGCGGGGTCGGTGCCAATCAGCGAGATGCTGTCGTCGCCCAGGTGCCCCGTGGCCCACACCGGGCCGAACTTGGGATCGACCAGATTGGCGCCGCGTCCAGGATGCGGCGTCTTGCCGACATCCACCATCGCCGCCAGCTTGCCTTCCTTGGTATCCACCACTGCCACCTTGTCCGAGGCATTCGCCGCAACGAGGAAATAACGCCCGGTCGAGTCGAAGCCGCCGTCATGCAGGAAGCGCGCAGCATCGATGGTGGAAGTCTTGAGGTTCTTCAAATCGCTGTAGTTGACCAGCATGATCTTGCCGGTTTCCTTGGCGTTCACCAGGAATTCCGGGTGGTAATGCGAGCCGACGATGGACGCGACGCGCGGTTCCGGATGGTATTCCTCCGGCGCCACGGTCATGCCGCGGGTGGAGACGATCTTCTGCGGCTTCAGCGTATCGCCGTCCATGATCACGAATTGCGGCGGCCAGTAGGTGCCGGCGATGGCGTACTTGTCTTCATAACCCTTGAACTTGGAGGTTTCGACCGAACGCGCCTCCAGGCCGACCTTGATCTCGGCAACGGTGTCGGGCTTGGCCATCCACAGGTCGATCAGGTTGATGCGGGCGTCGCGGCCAATCACGTACAGGTAGCGACCGGAAGCCGACATGCGCGAGATATGCACCGCATAGCCGGTCTTGAGGACGCTGACAATCCGCTTGCTGTCGCCGTCGATCAGCGCAATCTCGCCTGCATCGCGCAGCGTCACCGAGAACAGGTTTTCCAGGTTGAGGTCGTTTTCCTTCTTCTTCGGGCGCTGGTCGGGTGGAATAATCACCTTCCAGTTGGCTTCCATTTCCTTGATGCCGTACTCGGGCGGGGTCGGCGGCTCCTGCTGGATGTAGCGCGCCATCAGGTCGACCTGCTCGTCGGTCAACTCGCCCGAAGTGCCCCAGTTGGGCATGCCGGCGGGTGAACCGTACTTGATGAACACCTTTAAATAATCGGTGCCGTTGGCCAGCGTCTTGTCGGGTGTCAGCGGCTTGCCGGTGGCGCCCTTGCGCAGCACGCCATGGCAGCCGGCGCAGCGCTGGAAGTAGATGTCCTTGCCCAGCTGGAATTCCTTGGCGGTCATCGGCGGCGCCTTGGGGTTGATGTTCTGATGCATTTCCTCGCCGCCCAGCGGCGAACCGCCAGCCTGATACTTCACGTCGGTGTCGTCATGCTTCTTGTCGTCCGCGTAAGCAGCGCTTACCGCCAGTACCAACGCCGATATCGCCAGCCTGCCTGGCCATTTCCTGTTGCGCATCTTCATCCTTCCTTCCTCGCTTCCTGTTGATCGAGTGCTGCTCTTGAATGCGGGATCAGGATGGATGAATTCAAATGCGGATTCCTTGACGCACATCAAGTTTCCCTTAATGCGCATCGGGTAAATTGCATTCATGAACATTCAGCCCCCATTCATTGGCAGCAACCGTCGCGCAGGCAATTCCGGAGGAGAGGTCTTTCTTGTCGGGGCGGGGCCGGGCGATCCCGATTTACTGACAGTGCGGGCGTTGCGACTGATGCAGGAAGCCGACGTGGTGGTGTACGACGCGCTGGTATCGAAGGAGATCATGGCGCTCGCACGTCGCGATGCGGAGAGGATCTACGTCGGCAAGAAACAGGGGAATCACGCATTGCCGCAAGAGTCCATCAATGCGCTGCTGATCGATCTGGCGCGGCAAGGAAAGCGCGTATTGCGGCTGAAAGGCGGCGACCCCTTCATTTTCGGGCGCGGCGGTGAAGAAATCGAGATGCTGGCCGCCCATGGCATTCCCTTCCAGGTCATCCCCGGCATTTCCGCCGCCAACGGCGTTTCGTGCTATGCCGGCATTCCCCTTACCCACCGCCATCATGCGCAATCGGTGTTGTATGTCACCGGGCATCTATGCGATGGCTCGCTCGACCTGGACTGGGTAGCGCTCACCCGCCCGCGCCAGACGGTGGTGATCTACATGGGCTTGAGCGCACTGCCACTCATTTGTGAAAAACTGATTGAACACGGCCTGCCGCCATCACATCCCATTGCTGTCGTGCAGCAGGGGACTACGGCGGACCATCGGGTCGTCATTGGAGTCTTATCGAATATTTCCGAGCGGGTCGCGGCAGCGGCATTACGTTCGCCCAGCCTGATCATCCTGGGCGAGGTCGTTCAACTGCACCATGAGCTGGTCTGGTTTCCTCATGAAAACCTTGCCGACACGGCTATTACAGCAAGTTGATAGCGAAGACCTGCGCGTCTTCCGCATGATCCAGCAATAACGCCCTCACCCGCTCCTGCCAAAGCTGGCGAAATTCCGATGATTCCGAGGGGCTAGCACTGCCATTGCGGCATTTTGGCAATAATTCCCAGATGCGCGGCGAAGCCGGAACTGACTGCATGCTGACGGCCGTTTCGACGATTTTTCCGGTGTCCAGGCGGGTGAATCGGATTTCGAAGTCGCTGCCGGCGGCAAAAAACAGTTTATTGCGCCGGTCGAAAGCACCGGCAATACCCTTGAAGCCGCCGTCGGCGGCAGCGCCGGTCAAGAGGCCGACTACGTTGGCGATCACGCCGGTAACACCGTCGTCGGCCTGTTTGCCGAATTCCACGCGGATATTGCCCCGCTCCGGCAGGCTATCGGGATAAAGCGCCCGCAATGCGCGGAGCGTCATCCAGTAGGCCGAAGCGACGGTCGGGCAGGAATGTCCGGCGAGTTTCACCGCATCGAGGTAGCGGTATTTGATAACGCCGTCACCCGCCGCCCCCAAAAATTCAGCCAGCGGGTCATACAGACGGATGGCGGGAATGGCGTCGAAAAAGGCAGGATAGTGCATGAGATCAGGCGTCGGAACTTACTGCACGCGGATGCATGAGGATGGTTGCCAAGGGCTGCTCCCGTTGCAGAAGATCGGCCAGGGTGTATTTTTCGAGCACGGTAAACAGCGCCGTTTGTGCTTCCCGCAGGATACCGATGAGACTGCAGGCGGACTGGATACAGCAGGAGCCCTGCCCTTCCAGGCACGCAAGCAG
>DATHWE010000181.1:0-9072 GCA_035460905.1 Methylophilaceae bacterium
GTTGCAGGGCCTGGGCTTCGCGCTCGACTGGGAGCGCGAGCTGGCGACGTGCGACCCGGCCTATTACAAGTGGAACCAGTGGCTGTTCACGCGCCTGTTCAGGAAAGGGCTCGCCTACAAGAAGACGCAGGTCGTGAATTGGGACCCGGTGGATCAAACCGTGCTCGCCAACGAGCAGGTCATCGACGGCCGCGGCTGGCGCACCGGAGCACTGGTCGAAAAGCGCGAAATCCCCGGCTACTACTTCGGCATTACGCAATATGCGGAAGAGTTGCTGGCCGACCTCGACAAACTGCCGGGCTGGCCGGAGCGCGTGCGCACGATGCAGGCCAACTGGATCGGCAAGAGCGTGGGCATGCGCTTCGCGTTCCCCTATGAGCTGGACGGCAAGCCGGAGCAACTGTGGGTTTTCACCACCCGCATCGATACCGTAATGGGCGTTAGCTATTGCGCAGTGGCGGCGGAACACCCGCTGGCTGCGCGCGCAGCGCGCGACAACCCGGAATTGGCGGCCTTTATCGAAAAATGCAAGCATGGTTCGGTGATGGAAGCCGACCTCGCCACGATGGAAAAGGAAGGCATGGATACCGGCCTTACCGTCACCCATCCGCTCACCGGCGAGGCGGTGCCGGTATGGGTGGCCAATTACGTGCTGATGAGCTACGGCGATGGCGCGGTGATGGCGGTGCCGGCGCACGACGAACGTGACTTCGCCTTCGCGCAGAAATACACGCTGCCGATCAAGCCGGTGATCCTGCCGGCCGGCTGGAACGAGGCGCCAGCCGCCGTGATCGACGCCAACCACGCCGCTCCGCACGAAGTAGGCGAGCCACTGGCGTTCACGCCGGCCATGCAGATCGCCGATGGCAACACCATCCTGGACTGGCACCAGTGGTCGGACGTGTTCGCGCAGTATGGGGTGCTGTTCAACTCTGGCCGCTACGACGGCATGAACTTCGAACAGGCCTTCGATGCTATCGCTGCCGACATCGGCGCGCAGAATCTGGGCGGGCCGAAGACGCAGTTCCGCCTGCGCGACTGGGGCGTTTCGCGTCAGCGCTACTGGGGCTGCCCCATTCCCATTATTCACTGCGAGACCTGCGGCGACGTGCCGGTGCCCGATGATCAACTGCCGGTGGTGCTGCCGGAAGACTGCGTGCCGGATGGCTCCGGCAACCCGCTCAATAAACGCGCCGATTTCCTCAACTGTACCTGCCCCAAGTGCGGTGGAACAGCGAAACGCGAAACCGACACCATGGACACCTTCGTGGATTCCAGCTGGTATTACGCACGCTACGCCAGCAAATTCAACAGCACCGCGATGGCGGACGCCGAAACCAACTACTGGATGCCAGTCGACCAATACATCGGTGGCATCGAGCACGCCATCCTGCACCTGCTCTATTCGCGATTCTGGAGCAAGGTGATGCGCGACATGGGCATGGTCGATTACGACGAACCCTTTGCCAACCTGCTGACCCAGGGCATGGTGCTCAATCATATTTTCTCGCGCCGCACCGACAAGGGTGGTATCGAGTATTACGCGCCGGAAGAAGTCGAGCTCGTACATGACGCCGCAGGCAAGGTCTGCGGTGCAAAACTGCTGGCTGACGGCCAGCCGGTGGATTTCCAGGGCATGGGCACCATGTCCAAGTCCAAAAAGAACGGCGTCGATCCGCAGGCGTTGATTGAACAGTACGGCGCGGATACCGCACGGCTGTTCATGATGTTCGCCGCTCCGCCGGAGCAGACGCTGGAATGGTCGGACAGCGGCGTCGAAGGCGCGCACCGCTTTCTGAGACGTTTGTGGACATTCGGTAGCGAGTTCGAAGGCATAGGCAAGGATTCTGTCGACCAGACCAATCTGGCGCCAGGAGCGAAAAACCTGCGCCACGAGATCCACGCCACGCTGAAGCAGGCCAATTACGACCTTGGTCGCTTCCAGTTCAACACCGTGGTTTCCGCCGCGATGAAGATGCTCAACGCACTGGAAAAAGCCGGCAAGGAAACAAGTAATCGCACCGTCATCGGCGAAAGCCTGTCCATCCTGCTGCGCCTGCTGTCGCCGATCACGCCGCATATCTGCCATGCCCTGTGGAGCGAACTGGGTTACGATGACGACATCCTCGCCGCGTCGTGGCCGGAGCCGGATGCGGCAGCCCTGTTGCAGGATGAAATCGAGATGGTGATCCAGGTCAACGGCAAGCTGCGCGGCAGCATTACTGTCGCCAAGGACATGGAGCGTACCGCCATCGAAAAACAGGCTATCGAACAACCTTGTGTGCAAAAGCATCTGGAAGGTGTCAGCATCAAGAAAGTAATCGTCGTCCCAGGCAAACTGATCAACGTCGTCGTAGGGTAAACCATGAAACTCATGCCACTGAACTCGCACATTGCCTTCCGTAACCTGCTGCTCGCTTTCAGCCTGCTCGCACTTGCCGCCTGCGGTTTCCAACTGCGCGGAATGACGGAAATGGGTTTCAAGAAACTTTACTTGCAAAAAAGCAGTTCTTCTACGCAGCTGGCCAAGGATCTGCGTCGATCCCTCGTCAGCAGCGGCGTGGAGGTTGTGGCAACGCCTGAAGAAGCGGAATTGCTGTTGGAGCTGATGGGCGAAACGACCGAGAAAAACATTCTCTCGCTGTCCGGCGGCGGTAAGGTGCGCGAGTACGAGCTGATTTATCGTGTCACCATCCGCCTGCGCGAAGCATCCAGTGAATTATGGGGAATGCCTCAAGTCATCGAGCAGCGCCGCGATTACTCCTACGACGACACGCAACTGCTCGCCAAGGAAGGCGAAGAAGCGCGACTTTACAGTGACATGCGCAGCGATGCTTCGCGTGAAATCCTGCGTCGTTTGAGCGCGATCAATACCGGCAAACCGAAGGCTGCAAACTAGTCCGTGCATCTTTCGTTCGATCAACTTCCCGCAAATCTCGAACGCGAACTACGTCCGCTCTATGTGCTGACCGGCGATGAGCCGCTGGGAATGAAAGAAGCCATCGATGCCATACGCCAGGCAGTTCGGCGTCAGGGATACGACGAGCGCCTCTCCTACACTGCCGAGCGCTACTTCGACTGGAAGCAGCTAAAAGCCAGCAGCCAGTCGATTTCGCTTTTTGCCAGCCGTCGACTGATTGAACTGCATATTCCGTCCGGAAAACCGGGCATCGAAGGCGGCAAGGCCTTACAGGAGTTTGCGGCCAATCTGCCTGACGACACCATTTCGTTGATCACCCTGCCCAAGCTGGATAAAACCGGCCAAGGCAGCGCATGGTTCTCCGCGCTGGAAAAAGTCGGGGTCGTCGTCCCGCTGCAAACCGTCGAGATCGAGCGCCTGCCGCGCTGGATAGGCAACCGGCTGCAGGCGCAGGGCCAACAGGTTGACGAGGCAACACTGGAGTTCCTCGCCAATCAGGTCGAAGGTAATCTGCTGGCCGCGCACCAGGAAATCCAGAAGCTGGGTTTGCTTTATCCTGCCGGCGCACTGGATCCGGAAGCCGTGCGCGAAGCGGTGTTGAACGTTTCGCGCTATGACGTGTTTCAACTCGGCGACGCGCTGCTGGCGGGCGATCCGGCTCGCACCGCAAAAATATTGCAGGGACTGGAGGCCGAAGGCGCGCAGCCCCTGGCACTGCTGGGCGTACTGGCATGGCTGCTGCGCGGCGTAACGCGCGTCAAAATGGTGGAAACGCGCGGCGAAAACTTGGCAAACGCAATGCAACAGGCCAAAATCTGGGGAGACCGCCAAAGCCAGGTCAAGCGCATGCTGGCACGCGTCAGCCTGCGGCAATTGCAGGCCGCCATGCTGAAAATGGCGGAGATCGACAAGATCTGCAAAGGCATCGCCCCCGGCAAACCCTGGCTGGAAATTTCGCGCCTGTGCATCGGGCTTGCCCGCAGCGGTACGCGCCGGCAAGCAGCACGGCCACATTAGGAATGAACATGGACATCAAGCACTATATGCAACAACTCGGGCAAGGTGCCCGCGCCGCCTCGCGCATGATGGCGAAGGCCGACACCGGCACCAAGAACCGCGCCCTGCTCACCATCGCCGCCGCGATTCGCCGCGAAAAAGAAGCGCTGCTGGCCGCCAACCGTGCCGATATGGAAGCTGCGCGCGCCGCGGGCCTGGACGCCGCGATGCTCGACCGTCTGGCGCTCACCGAAAAATCCATCGCCACCATGGCGGAGGGTCTGGAGCAGATCGCCTCGCTGCCGGATCCCATCGGCGAAATCAGCGACCTCAAATACCGCCCGTCCGGCATCCAGGTCGGAAAGATGCGCGTGCCGCTGGGCGTCATCGGCATCATTTACGAGGCGCGCCCGAACGTCACGGTAGACGCCGCCGGCCTGTGCCTGAAATCGGGCAATGCCGCCATCCTGCGCGGCGGCTCCGAAGCCATCCATTGCAACCGCGCCCTGGCCGCGCTGGTGCACGAAGGACTGGAGATGGCCGGGTTGCCCAAGGGTGCCGTACAAGTGGTCGAAACCACCGACCGCGCCGCCGTGGGCGAACTCATCACGATGAAGGAATATGTGGATGTCATCGTCCCGCGCGGCGGAAAAGGCCTGATCGAGCGCATTTCGAACGAAGCGCGCATCCCGGTGATCAAACATCTGGACGGCAACTGCCATATTTACGTGGACGACGAGGCTGACTTGGGCAAGGCGCTGCGCATCCTCGAGAACTCCAAGACCCAGCGCCTCGGCACCTGCAATACCGCCGAATCGTTGCTGGTGGCACGCCCGGTCGCCGCCGAGATGTTGCCGCAACTGGCCGACATGCTCACTGCCCTCGGCGTGGAAATTCGGGGCTGTGCCGAGACGCTCGCCCTGGTACCGCAAGCCAGGACCGCAACGGATGAGGATTACTACACCGAATACCTGGCCGCGATCATTTCAGTCAAGGTGGTGAGCGGGCTGGACGAAGCGATCGAGCACATCAACAAGTACTCGTCGCAGCACACCGAATCCATCGTTACCGAGAATTACACCAAAGCGCGCCGCTTCTTGCGCGAGGTGGACTCCAGCAGCGTGATGGTGAATGCCTCGACCCGTTTCGCAGACGGTTTCGAATATGGTCTGGGGGCGGAAATCGGCATTTCCACCGACAAGCTGCACGCACGCGGCCCGGTTGGCCTGGAAGGTCTGACCAGCATGAAATACATCGTTCTCGGCGACGGGCAGGTGCGTGCCTAATTGATGAATGCCATTGGCATTCTGGGCGGCACCTTCGACCCCATCCACTTCGGCCATTTGCGCATGGCGGAAGAATTGCGCGAGAAATTGGGCCTGGTATCCATACGCTTCATCCCTGCCGCCGTGCCACCACATCGAGCCAGCCCACAGATCGCGGCATTCCACCGCGCCGAAATGGTACGACTCGCGATTGCGGGCAACCCCGGCTTTACGCTGGACAACCGCGAACTGGCAAGATCCGGGCCCTCGTACACCGTAGACACGCTGACCGAATTACGCGCAGAGTTGGGAACGAATTCCCCGTTTTGCCTGCTGATCGGCAGCGATGCTTTTCTCGGTCTGCACACATGGCATCGATGGCACGAACTGCTGGATCTCGCGCATATCGTCGTTGCCCATCGCCCCGGCACAACGCCGAAAGAGGATGCCATGTCGCCGGAACTGAGGCAGGTATGGCAACAATGCGGCACCCTGCAGTCTGCCGATGTGCAAACCTCGCCCGCAGGACGAATTCTGCTGCTGCCCATCACTGCACTCGACATTTCAGCCAGCGCAATACGCACGGCCTTCATGCAGGGTAATAGCACACGCTACCTCCTGCCGGAAACTGTCCGGGCCTACATCGACTCACATCAACTTTACGCCAGTCAGGCAACAAAGGAATCCCATGGAACTTGAAGCAATGAAGCAAGCGGTCATCGACGCGCTTGAAGACATCAAAGCCACCGACATCACCGTGATGGACGTGACCAAACTGACATCGATTACTTCGTACATGATTATCGCTAGCGCCAGTTCTACCCGGCAGGCAAAGTCACTCGCACATAACGTGCAGGAAAAACTCAGGGAGTTGGGCGTCACCATCACCGGCGTCGAGGGCGAACATGAAGGCGAATGGGTGCTGGTGGACTTGGGCGACATCGTCGTTCATATCATGCTGCAAAACACCCGCGACTATTACAACCTGGAACAGCTCTGGGGAGCCGCGGAAGGCCGTCGTCAAAGCGTTGCCGGCAAACAACCCGCAGCCTGATTCTCGCGAAACAATGAAACTTCGCATCATCGCCGTTGGCCACAAAATGCCGGCGTGGGTGGAACAAGGCTGCGCCGAGTACTTGAAACGCATGCCGCGCGAAGCTACGGTTGAAATGGTCGAGCTCAAGCCGGACAAGCGTGCCGCCGGTAAGGGTGGCGACCAAGTACGTGAATCCGAGGCGCAGCGCATCCTCGAAGCCGCCGGACGCGATTATCTTATTGCGCTGGATGAGCGAGGGCAGGAACCGACCACGCTGCAACTTGCCGATCGCATGCAGCAGTGGATGCGCGATGGCCGCGACGTGGCGCTCGCCATCGGCGGCGCGGACGGCCTGCACGACAGCGTCAAACAAGCCGCCGACTGGCAGTGGAGCCTGTCGAAGCTCACCCTGCCGCACGGCATGGTGCGCGTCATGCTGGCGGAGCAGCTCTATCGCGCCTGGTCTGTAATCAACAATCACCCTTACCACCGTGGCGACATCTAGCTGCGATGCAGCCCTGGTGTGGTTTCGCCGCGACTTGCGGGACTTTGACCATGCTGCGCTTTACCATGCCTTAAAAGCATCGCGTCGTGTCTATTGTGCCTTCATATTCGATACCGACATCCTCGGCCACCTGACCGAAAAAGCAGACCGGCGAGTGGAGTTCATCTGGGAAAGCGTGCGCGAACTCAAGGATGCACTTCGATCACAAGGCGGCGACCTCATCGTGCGGCACGGTCGTGCGCAAGAAGAAATTCCGGCGTTGGCTAGCGAGTTGGGTGTGGGAGCCGTCTATGCCAATCGCGATTACGAGCCTTCCGCCCGAATCAGGGACGCCGCAGTCGCGCAGGCTTTGAATCAAAGAACCATTCGCTTTCATGAATTCAAGGATCAAGTCATCTTCGAGATGGATGAAATCCTGACGCACAGCGACACGCCATATGGCGTGTTTACACCCTACAAGAACGCCTGGCTGCGCAAGGTTGATGATTTCTTTCTGCGTCCCTACCCTATCGAACCCTACAAAGCCCGGCTGGCACAGCATGAGGCAAGTTCAATGCCTGCGCTCGAGTCGCTGGGTTTTGAACAAACCAATCTCCATGCCTTGAAAATCCCAACCGGGATGCGCGGTGGAGCTCAATTGTTCACTGACTTTCTGGATCGCATCGAGCATTATAAAAACGCCCGTGATTATCCCTCCGTGAATGGCCCGTCCTATCTCTCGGTACATCTGCGCTTCGGCACCGTGTCGATCCGTCACTTGGCCCGCATGGCCTGGCGCATGGAGAGCAGTAGTGTGGAGACCTGGCTGAGTGAACTGATCTGGCGGGATTTCTATTTCCAGATACTGCATCATCACCCCCGCGTCGCCAACGGCAGCGCCTACAAGCCGGAACTCGATGCGCTGCCTTTTCCCAACGATCCCAAGCTATTTCAGGCATGGTGCGAAGGTCGTACCGGCTATCCGCTGGTCGATGCAGCCATGCGCCAGATCAACGCCACAGGCTACATGCACAACCGCTTGCGCATGGTCGCGGCCAGCTTTCTGGTCAAGGATTTGCTCGTGGACTGGCGCTGGGGAGAGCGCTATTTCGCGGACAAGCTGATCGATTTTGATCTTGCGGCGAACAACGGCGGCTGGCAATGGGCGGCCTCGACCGGTTGCGACGCCCAGCCATGGTTTCGCATTTTCAACCCGGTCACCCAATCCGAAAAGTTCGACCAGCAAGGCAAGTTCATTCGCAAATATGTGCCAGAGCTGGCTGCTTGCACCGACAAGGAAATCCATACGCCCTGGGTGATGTCGCCCGAACGGCAACGCGCATTGGGATTGGAAATCGGCCGCGACTATCCGCAACCGGTCGTAGATCATGCGGCTCAGCGCGAGCGGGTATTGGCAATGTACAAGAACGCATCCAACCAAGGCGCAGCAGCCAAGCCAGAAAAAGACTGACACCAGCATTGCTCCACTCATGCAGCAATGATAATTACCGCCTCTCAGCAGAACCGACAACCGGGCAATTATTCTGATTCGAGCAGTTCGGCTATCGCTTGCAGCTCATCGGTCGGCTTAGTGAAATCCTCGTAATTGCGGCGCGCCCGCGCGTACCAGTAGCGGCTATTGCCTTCGTCGCCCTCAATCTTGTGGAGCACCGCATGTATCCAGCAGGCAACCGGATCGCCATATTCCTGCACAATCTGGTGCGAACGATCCCATTCGCCATCCTGCGCAGCCTTGACTGCAATCCTGAACTGCTCGTTTCCCGAAGTGCGCATAGGCCCTCCTCGATTACTCCTTGTGATATGAAACGACCCGCTCCACCTCATTCTTCGACCCCAGGATCACCGGCACGCGCTGATGCAAGCCATTAGGTTCGAGATCAAGGATGCGCTCGCGCCCGGTGGAGCTGGCACCCTCCGCTTGTTCTACGATGAAGCTCATCGGGTTGGCTTCGTAAAGCAGGCGTAGCTTGCCGCCCTGGTCCTTCAGCTTGCTGTCCAGTGGATACATGAACAAACCGCCGCGGATCAGGATGCGGTGGACTTCGGCTACCATCGAGGCTACCCAGCGCATGTTGAAGTCGCGGCCTCTAGGACCTTCCTTGCCTTGCAGGCATTCCTCCACATAGCGCTGTACCGGGGCTTCCCAGTGACGCTGGTTGGAGGTGTTGACTGCGAACTCGTGGGTGTCTGCCGGAATGGTCATGTTGGGATGGGTCAGGTAGAACTCGCCCACTTCGCGGTCCAGCGTGAATCCGTTCACGCCGTGCCCGGTGGTCAGCACGAACATGGTGGAAGAACCGTACAAGGCATAACCGGCACAGACCTGTTGGGTGCCCGGCTGCAGGAAGTC
>DATHWE010000182.1:0-11547 GCA_035460905.1 Methylophilaceae bacterium
TTGCCAGTTGCGACGAGTTTGCTATAATCCCGCCTCCTGACGCCCTCACCGGGCAGCAGGATGTGGCCAGGTAGCTCAGTTGGTAGAGCAGCGGATTGAAAATCCGCGTGTCGACGGTTCGATTCCGCCCCTGGCCACCAGGATCCAAAAGCCCAACTTTAATCGGTTGGGCTTTTTTATTACCTGTTCACGCCATTGATCGATAACCGCTTCGCTCCGTGCGATTTTCCAATGACGATTTGATGCGTATCATCCAACATGAGTGAAATGACAGTTGCGTCATGCTCAGACATGCAATCAATATCAAACGACGGCAATGCAGGAAAACAGAAAGTCCCATCACCATGGCATTCGTTCTCGTAACCGGCGCTAATGGATTTGTTGGCCAAGTGCTGTGCAAGCAGTTAAAGCTTTCAGGCCGCGAGGTAAAGCAAGTTGTGCGCAATGCAACTTCTCCCCAGCAAATTCCAATAGGCAACATGAACGGCACGACCGATTGGCAGCCCGCATTAGAGGGGTGCGACACCGTCATCCATTTAGCTGCACGGGTCCACATCATGAACGATACCGCCACCGAGCCCTTGACTGAGTTCCGCCAGGTCAACACAGAAGGTACATTGAATCTGGCCCGGCAGGCAGCTTTATACGGGATCAAGCGTTTCGTCTTCATCAGCAGCCTTAAAGTAAACGGGGAAAGCGGCATGTTTTCCGAAACCAGCAAACCTGAGCCGGAGGATGCGTATGCCATTTCAAAATGGGAAGCCGAGTGCGGATTGCACGACATAGCCTATGAAACGGGCATGGAAGTCGTCGTTTTGCGGCCGCCTTTGGTATATGGACCGGGTGTCGGGGCCAACTTTATGCGCCTTCTTAACGCCATCCACAAAGGAATTCCCTTGCCTTTCGGCTCCATGAAAAATAGCCGCAGCCTTATCTACCTGGACAATCTGGTCAGTGCAATATTAGCGTGTGCCAGTCACCCGGCTGCAGCAGGCAAAACTTACTTGGTGAGCGACAACCATGACGTTTCGACAGTGGAATTGATTACCCAACTGGCAAAAGCATTGGGGCGTGCTCCCAGATTAATTCGGATTCCGCCAAAATTTATTGAATGGCTGGGAGCCTTTATTGGCAAAAGAAAGGAGTTTGATCGCCTGCTGGGATCACTCACGATTGATGGCAAGGCAATTACTCGCGATCTGGGCTGGACACCCCCGTTCACCATGCAAGAAGGTTTAGTCGCGACAATTGCCTGGTACCGCCAAAGGCATCCGCAATGAAGCGCGCACTCGACTTATTACTGGCCTTCAGTGCTGCCATCATTCTGGCCCTGCCCATTGCGATAGTAACAATAGCAGTTCGCATAACATCAACCGGCCCCATCCTGTACTGGAGCGACAGAGTAGGAAAGCGTAACCGCATATTCAAAATGCCCAAGTTTCGCAGCATGCGCGTGGATACACCTCCTGTCGCTACACATTTGCTAACCGACCCTGCGTTATACCTGACTCCCATCGGCTCCTTTCTTCGGAAATCCAGTCTGGATGAACTCCCTCAACTATGGAGCATTATCAAAGGCGACATGAGCTTTGTAGGCCCGCGGCCCGCCCTGTTCAATCAGGACGACCTGATCGCGCTGCGGACCGAGTACAGGGTGCATGAGTTGGTACCCGGCTTGACCGGCTGGGCACAAATAAACGGTAGAGATGAATTACCGATACCTGATAAAGTCAAACTGGATCGGGAATATTTGCTGCGGCAATCCTTTTGGTTCGATATTAAAATTCTTTGGCTGACCTTGATCAAGGTAATGCACCGCGATGGTGTTTCCCACTAAACTTCGGTACTCATGGATAACTCTTCTTACCAAAAACCCGATTCAATATTAGAATTTACGAATACTCAATGAAGGATTGGCTATCTCAACTATATGGCAAGCTTTAAAGAAATTGACAGCGCACAACTGAACACCCTCACCTCGACAGAAAAAATAACCCTTGTCGATGTGCGAACTGACGAAGAAGCAGCCAGAGGGATCATTCCCGGAGCACTTCATATCCCGTTACACTTGCTGCCTCACCACACGCAAGAGCTAGAGGGCGACACCCCACTGGTTTTTTATTGTCACAGCGGCATCCGGTCTGCACAGGCTTGTAGTTACATGGCTAGCCAAGGTCGAGAGAATCTCTTTAACCTGCGCGGCGGCGTACTCGGCTGGGGTGCGGCCGGATATGCCCTGAAACCCAAATAACTTCCTGGAGTTGATATGGAATTCGACAAAGAATTGGATGCGCGCGGCCTGAACTGCCCGCTGCCCATCCTGCGCTGCAAGAAATCGCTGGCCGAACTGCAACCGGGTCAAATATTGAAAATCGTTGCCACCGACCCCGGATCGGTCAAGGATTTTCAGGCCTTCTGCAAACAGACCGGGCACGAGCTGCTTTCGCACGATGCCGCCAATGGCGAATTCACATTCGTGATGAAAAAGCGGGCATAGCCGTGGCAAAAAAGCTTGCCTTGATCGCATCGAAGGGCACGCTGGATTGGGCCTATCCGCCGTTCATCCTTGCCTCCACTGCAGCCGCTCTGGACTATGAGGTCAGTATTTTCTTTACTTTCTATGGCCTGACGCTGCTAAAAAAAGATGTTTCCGACCTCAAGGTCAGCCCGCTCGGCAATCCTGCAATGCCGATGCCCTTCCCTTTGCCCACTCTGGTGCAGGCGCTTCCAGGCATGGAGTCGATGGCGACCATGATGATGAAGCAGAAAATTGCGGACAAGGGTGTCGCGTCGATTGAGGAACTACGTGAAATTTGCCTGGAGTCCGGAGTCAAGCTGATCGCCTGTCAGATGACAATGGATCTGTTCGGTTTCAAGCGTGAAGAATTTATCGACGGTATCGAAATCGGTGGCGCAGCAACATTTTTCGAATTTGCCGGCGAATCGGATGTAAACCTGTTTATCTGAAAGGCGGGGCAAACCCCGCCTTTCGACTCAACTCAGTCGCGCGAATTGCCCGCGCACTTTCTCCAGAGTAGCGCTGAATCCAGCCAGCCTTTCCTTCTCTTGCGCCACCACAGCGGCAGGTGCCCGATCAACAAAGCCTGCATTGGACAATTTCGCATTGGCTTTCGTGATCTCGTTTTCCAGCCGTGCGATTTCCTTACCCAAGCGCTCCTTCTCCGCAGCCACATCCACTTCGATCTTGAGCATCAGGCGGAAATCGCCGATGACCGCGACTGGGGCATCGGCTTGCGGCAGCGTTTCGACCACATCCATATCCGACAGCTTGGCCAAGGCCTTGAAGTAGGGGGCATAGGCCTCCAGTAGCGCCTTCGAGCCTTCAGCCACCAGCGGCACGCGTTGTGCGGGAGAGACATTCATTTCGCCGCGCAAACTACGGCAGGCATCGACGGCTTGCTTCAGCGTCGCGACCCATGCTTCGGCAGCTTCGTCGATCTTTTCCGGCTGCGCGTGCGGATAGCGTTGCACCATGATGGTGTCGCCTTCCGCGCCGGTGAACTTGGATACGGTCTGCCACAACTCTTCGGTGATGAAGGGGATCACCGGGTGCGCGAGGCGCAGCACGGTTTCCAGTATGCGCAGCAGGGTGCGGCGCGTGGCGCGTTGTTGGGCTTCGGTACCGTTTTGCAGCTGCACCTTGGCGATTTCGAGGTACCAGTCGCAGTATTCGTCCCACACGAACTTGTAGATCGCTTGCGCGACGTAATCAAAACGATAGTCGGCGAAGCTTTTCTCGACTTCGGCTTCGGTGCGTTGCAGCAGGCTGACGATCCAGCGGTCGGCTTGCGAGAAGTCGAGGTAGCCTTCCGGGCCGCAATCGGCCTTGCATGGCTCCATGCCGCAGTCCTGGGGTGTGCCATCTTCTTTCTGGCAGTTCATCAGCACGAAGCGAGTGGCATTCCACAGCTTGTTGCAGAAGTTACGGTAGCCTTCGCAGCGATGCATGTCGAACTTGATGTCGCGGCCGGGGCTGGCGAGGCTGGCGAAGGTAAACCGTAGAGCATCCGTTCCGAACGCCGGGATGCCTTCCGGGAATTCCTTGCGGGTGCGCTTTTCGATCTGCTCGGCCTGCCTGGGGTTCATCAAGCCGGTAGTGCGCTTCTTCACCAGTTCTTCGATGCCAATACCGTCGATCAAATCGATAGGGTCGAGCACGTTGCCCTTGGACTTGCTCATCTTCTGGCCTTCCGCGTCGCGGATCAGGCCGTGCACATACACATCCTTGAACGGGATCTTGCCGGTGATGTGCTTGGTCATCATCACCATACGCGCCACCCAGAAGAAGATGATGTCGAAGCCAGTGACCAGCACGGAGGAGGGAAGAAACAGGTCGAGCGCCGGGTTGGACTTCTCCGGCCATTCCGGCGTCCAGTCCAATGTGGAGAAAGGCCACAGTGCGGAGGAGTACCAGGTGTCCAGTACGTCCGGATCACGCATCAACATGCCGGCATATCCAGCTTCGTCAGCCAGATGGCGCGCCTCGGCTTCATCGTGTGCGACGAACACTTCGCCATTGACGCCATACCAGGCTGGGATCTGGTGGCCCCACCACAGTTGACGTGAGATACACCAGTCCTGAATGTTGTTCAGCCACTGGTTGTAGGTGTTGACCCAGTTTTCCGGGTGGAACTTGATCTCGCCGTTGGCGACCACTTCCAGTGCCTGTTCGGTGATGGACTTGCCGTTTTCACCCGGCTTGCTCATGGCAACGAACCACTGGTCGGTGAGCATCGGTTCGATGACGACGCCGGTACGGTCGCCTCTGGGCACCTTGAGCTTGTGCTTGTCGATCTTTTCCAGCAGGCCGATGGCCTCGAGGTCGGCGACGATGGCCTTGCGCGCATCGAAACGATCCATACCGCGGTACTTTTCCGGCGCGTGGTCGTTGATTTTCGCATCCAGTGTCAGAATGGAAATGATCGGCAGATTGTGACGCTGGCCGACCGCATAGTCGTTGAAGTCATGCGCCGGGGTCACCTTGACCACGCCGGTACCGAATTCGCGATCCACATAGTCGTCGGCAATGATCGGGATTTCCCGGTCGCACAGCGGCAACTTCACGGTCTTGCCGATCAGGTGCGCATAGCGTTCGTCCTCCGGATGCACCATCGCTGCGGTGTCGCCCAGCATGGTTTCCGGACGGGTAGTAGCCACGGTCAGCGAACCCGAGCCATCGGCCAGCGGGTAGCGTATGTGCCACAGCGAACCGTCTTCTTCTTCGCTGATGACTTCGAGGTCTGACACCGCGGTGTGCAGCTTGGGATCCCAGTTGACCAGGCGCTTGCCGCGATAGATCAAGCCTTCGCGGAACAGGCGCACAAAGGTTTCGGTAACGATCTTGGAGAGGCCGTCATCCATCGTGAAGCGCTCACGGCTCCAGTCGGGTGAGGTGCCCAGGCGGCGCATCTGACGGGTGATGGTGGAACCGGAATGCTCTTTCCATTCCCACACTTTTTCCAGGAATTTCTCGCGGCCGAGGTCGTGGCGGCTCAGGCCTTGCGCGTCCAGTTGGCGCTCGACGACGATCTGCGTCGCGATACCGGCGTGGTCGGTGCCCGGCTGCCACAGCGTGTTGGCGCCGCGCATGCGGTGATAGCGCGTCAGTGCATCCATGATGGTCTGGTTGAAACCGTGACCCATGTGCAGCGTGCCGGTCACGTTGGGGGGCGGCAGAAGGATGCAGAAGTTATCGGATTTTGCCGTGTCGAGACCGGCGGCAAAGTAACCCTGGCCCTCCCAGAAGGAGTACCAGCGGTTTTCTATGTTCTTGGGTTCAAAGGATTTGTCGAGTTCGCTCATGGGGCGGGATTTTATCACAGCCCCGACGCCGCTCAGCCCACGCCGAGCCAGATAACGGCCGCGAGCCCCGCAAAAAAGATGCTGAGATGAAACCCGCCCCAAAGCTGGTATTTGCGCTTGAGCTGGTGGGGCGAGAGGTTGGAAATCAGGAACATGCGGCCGGAAGCAGGGCGCCGCATTACATGCACGCCGGGCTGCCGGCGCAATTCGCGATGCTGTTTTTCCACTTCGCGCGCGGCAGCCTTGCGCGCCAGCTCCCACTCCTGCATATCGATCTGACCGTCGCCGTTGAGATCGAAGCGCTTCAGAAGATGCACTGGATCGCGTTTCCAGGCCTCCAGCAGAGCGCCCATATCTTCGCGATGGCTGAGCGGACTGTGTGCACCGCCCACCGTCTGGAATTCGCCGAGCACGTAGATGCTGTCGCTGGAAAACAGCTGCTCCTCGACGTGTCGATACTCACCCTCATACCAAGTACGGACATGCGTCGTAATCACTTCGGCATGATCCGGATCCACCATGCAGATGCCGCTGCCGTCGTTGATTTCGAACAAGGAGTCGCTGACGCGCAGATCGGATTGCACCCAGCGTTTGTCGGAGTTCATGCGGGAAGTCGTGCAGCGATACCAGATGCACGGAAAGCTGCTGCCTTTGGATTGCACATGATTGTTGTTGCCCCGGGCCCGTCCATATAACTCAACATAGCCCTGGGCAGCGGAGCCGACCTTTGAAGTCGGCGTATCCGCGATCGCCCGACCACGCTTGAAATTCGAGGCCCAGGCAAAAAAGCTGATCGCGGCGATCAAGGCAAAGCAAATTGTCCAAGCCGGACGTTCATTGATGCGCGCGGCCACCATCAGCAATAATAAATGGCTGCCGGACGTAAGCAGATTGACGTAACCGTCGCGGAAAAGCAGCGGCATTACAGAACCGCTTAGCCGAACTGCTTGGCGATATTCACGTCCTGCAGGTCGGAGGCTTCGAAACGCAGCATCGTCTGGGGCGGAAAATTGAACATGCGCGCAACGACCAGATCCGGGAATTGCTGGATACGCACATTGTTAATGTTAACGCTCTCGTTGTAGAACTCGCGACGGTCGGCAATCGCGTTTTCCAGGCCGGTGATGCGCGCATGTAGGTGCATGAACTGTTCATTGGCCTTCAGCTCCGGATAGGATTCGACCAGCGCAAACAGGCTACCCAGCCCGGAACGCAATGCACTTTCCGCGGCGCCCAATGCAGCGATGTTGTGCGTCTCGCGCGCATCGGCCACGCGAGCGCGGGCGTTGATGACCTTCTCCAGCGTTTCCTGCTCGAACTTCATGTACTGCTTGCAGGTATCCACCAGCTTGGGAAGTTCGTCGTGGCGCTGCTTGAGCAGCACGTCGATGTTGGCCCAGGCCTTGGCAACGTTGTTCTTGATCGCCACCAGGTTGTTGTAGATCAGGATGAAATACACCAGGATGACCGCGATCAACCCCAAAAACAGGATGCTGCCCATACGCCCTCCACATGTCTGATAGTTGTTGTGCAGCGAGTGTAATGCGCGGCCTGCACGCGTGCAAATGCCGCGGCCGATTCAAGTCTGGTACGATGGCGAAAAAATGCCTTCACGGGAAAAATATGCTTGAAACCATGTGGATTTGGGGAATTCTGGGGCTCGCACTGCTGGGGATCGAAATGCTCACCGGCACGATGTATGTATTATGGTTCGGCGTCGCGGCCATATTGCTCGCCATCCTGACCTGGCTGATGCCGGCCATGCCCGTCTCGCTGCAGCTGTTTCTCTTTTCCGCGCTTTCCATAGTCGCGCTCGTCATCTGGCGCCGCAATTACAAGAAAAACTCCACCGACCTGCATATCGGCCAGTCGCAGGGCGATGAAGTTGGCCGCATCGGCACCATCGTCGAAGCAGTCAGCCCCAGGCAGAACGGACGCATCCAGTTCGCCCAAGGCGTGATGGGCAGCCGCGAATGGGCGGCCGTGGCTAACGAAGACATCGAGGCCGGCGCCGAAGCGGTGATCGTCGCCATCGAAGGCAACAGCCTGCGCGTCAAACGTCATTAATCAAGAAGAAGGAATCATCATGTCCGTGTTGATGTATGTATTGGTCATCCTCGTAGCCATCGCGATCTGGAAAGGCATACGCATCGTGCCGCAAGGGGAGGAGTGGGTCGTGGAACGGCTGGGCAAGTTCAACGCGGTGCTGAGCCCCGGCCTGCACGTGATCAATCCGGTATTCAGCAAGATCAGCTACAAGGTGACCACCAAGGACATCATCCTGGATGTGCCGCAACAGGAGGTCATTACCCGGGACAATGCGGTGATCCTTGCCAATGCTATCGCCTTCATCAAGGTATCGAATATCGAGCGCGCCGTTTACGGCATCGATAATTTCCATGAAGCGATGCGCAACATGGTGCAGACCAGCCTGCGCTCGATCATCGGCGGCATGGATTTGAACGAGGCCCTGACTTCGCGCGACCGCATCAAGGCGGAGCTCAAAACCGCCATCGCCGATGAGGCGCTGGACTGGGGCTTGACGGTCAAATCGGTAGAAATCCAGGACATCAAGCCTTCGCCCAATATGCAGCACGCGATGGAAATGCAAGCCTCCGCCGAACGCGAACGCGTGGCGCTGGTGACCAAGTCGGAAGGTGAAAAACAAGCCATCATTCTCAACGCCGAAGCGCGTCTGGAAGCGGCACGTAAGGATGCCGAAGCGCAAGAAGTCGCCGCCAAGGCCAGCGCCGAATCCATCCGCCTGATCGCCGAGGCAGTAAAAGAAAACAACTCCTCCGCGACCTTCCTGCTGGGCGACCGCTACATCCAGGCGATGCAGAAGCTGTCGGCCTCGGAAAACAGCAAACTGGTGTTGCTGCCGGGTGATTTGGTTGGCGCGGTGAAGGCGCTGGTCAGCGGAAAATAATTCGATTACTTGCCCCTCACCATTGCAGGCGAGGTGGCATGCAGATGAAAAGCCCGCGGTTAAGGATTACGATCCGGAATTAGCCGCCAGCCCCGCAAACCTTGCACCCGGGATCGCGCTTCAACTTGATGCTGCGCCACTCCATGGCCATCACATCCAGCAGCAGCAGCCTGCCTTGCAAGGTTTGTCCGGCATTGAGCAGAATCTTCATTGCTTCCGCCGCCTGCGCAGTGCCTATCATGCCCACCAGCGGCGCAAATACGCCATTCTCGGCGCAGCGCATCTCGCCTTCCGCACCCATGTCAGGGAAAAGACAGTGATAGCAAGGGCTATCGTCATGGCGCATGTCGAATACCGTCACCTGGCCTTCAAATCCGATAGCGGCACCAGACACCAGCGGCTTTTTCAGGCGGACACATAGCCGGTTGAGCGTGTAGCGCGTAGCGAAATTGTCGCTGCAATCGATGACCACGTCCGCCTTGCTCACCAGTTCGGCAAATTCTTCTTCCGTGGATTTTTTAGGCACCGCAACCACCGTGATTTCCGGGTTGATCGCATCCAGCGCCTGACGCGCGGACTCGGCCTTGTTGATGCCTATCGATAAAGTCGTATGGATGATCTGCCGCTGGAGGTTGGTCAGATCGACCTTGTCGAAATCGCAGATGGTAATTTTCCCGACTCCACCCGCGCCAAGGTACAGCGCTACCGGCGAACCAAGCCCACCCGCACCAACGATCAGTGCATGGCTATCCATCAGCGCCTGCTGCCCTTCGATGCCGATCTGCGGCAACAGGATATGGCGACTGTAACGAAGTAGCTGGTTATCGTTCATAAGCAACGTGTGGCGGCGCAGGGAAAACTGGAATCATGCCGGAACTGGCTTTGCAAAACCAGCACAAACATCAAGAGAAGATGGGGTGGCTGATGGGGCTCGAACCCACGACAACCGGAATCACAATCCGGGACTCTACCAACTGAGCTACAGCCACCATTGAAGCATGCATTGCGAAAACTGCAGCGATGCCAAAACAGCGAGGGAGGCGATTATACCCGAGCTTTGCCGGCTGTCCAAGCGCAGCTAATTTTTCTCCGCTTGGGGCCGCCGCAGGTTTTCCTGCGAGTGCCATGCAGCTTACGTTAAAATAGCGTTTTGAATTCACTGCCTGCGGCTCGCCGCTTGCAGATCATAAGCCTGCCATGACCAGACCCGTCCCGCCCCTCGTATTAACTTTCGCCGCAACCGACCCAAGCAGCGGCGCCGGTTTGCAAGCCGATATCCTGACCCTGGCCAGCATCGGCTGCTACCCGCTGTCGGTGGTTACCGGCATTACCGTACAGGACACACTGGGTGTGGACAGCGTGATGGCGCTGGATGCCGACTGGGTAAACGAACAGGCGCGTACCGTGCTGGAAGACATGCAGGTCGCAGCGTTCAAGCTGGGCATGCTGGGCAGCGTGGAAAATGTCGCCGTCATCGCCGAAATCGTCGCTGACTATCCCGACATTCCACTGTTGATCGATCCGATTCTTTCTTCGGGACGTGGCGACGAGCTGGCCGGAGATGAAATACAGGATGCAATGATCGACCTGCTCTTCCCGCAAGCATCGCTGCTCACGCCCAACAGTCTGGAAGCACGCCGCCTTGCATTTGGCGATGATGGTGAGGATGAAGGAGACGGCGAATCGCTGGATGAATGCGCGCGGCAACTGCTGGCTCTCGGCAGCGAATACATTCTGATCACCGGCACCCATGAGCGCACCAACGACGTGGTCAACACGCTGTATTCCGAAAAAGGCCTCGTCCGCAGCTATACCTGGGAACGCCTGCCCGGCAGCTACCACGGCTCCGGCTGCACCCTCACTTCCGCCATTGCCGCCTGCCTCGCGCATGGCTTGACGATGGAAGAGGCGGTGGCCGAGGCGCAGGAATACACCTGGCAGACGCTGCAGGCAGGGTTCCGTCCCGGCATGGGTCAATATATTCCGGATCGTCTGTTCTGGGCGCGGGAAGAAGAGGATGCGCAAGATTAAGGGGCTTTATGCGGTTACGCCCGACCAGTCGGACACCGCACTGCTGCTCGAGCAGGCTGAGGCTGCGTTGCAGGGCGGCGTTTCCGTGCTGCAATACCGCAACAAGATAGCCAGCCATGAACTGAAGCGCGAACAGGCCAGCGAACTGATGTGGCTGTGCGAGGCGCACGACGTCCCTTTCATCATCAACGACCACGTCCTGTTGTGCATCGAACTGGATGCGGACGGCGTGCATCTGGGCGGGACGGATGGCGACATAGCCGCTGCGCGCCGGCTGCTCGGTGCCCGCAAGATCATCGGCACCTCCTGTTACAACCGCCTCGACCTCGCAGAACAGGCCAAGGCGCAGGGTGCCGACTATGTGGCCTTCGGCGCCTGCTTTGATTCCGGCACCAAGCCCGCTGCCGTGCGCGCTCCCCTGGAGCTTTTCGCCGAGACCAAACCGCTGGGGCTGCCTACGGTTGCCATCGGCGGCATCACCGCCGAAAATGCGTCCTTGGCCATCAAGGCGGGCGCAGACAGCATCGCAGTGATCGGCGCGCTGTGGACGGCACCGGATATCCGGCTGGCTGCGCAAACGTTTTCCAATCTTTTTACGCAAGACTGACACCATGACCTCTCGCAACCAGCAACTCTTCGAACAATCGCAGAAACTCATTCCCGGTGGCGTCAATTCGCCGGTGCGCGCCTTCCGCTCGGTCGGCGGCACGCCGGTGTTTTTCAAGTGTGGCAAGGGTGCTTACGTATGGGATGAGGATGGCAAG
>DATHWE010000183.1:0-7972 GCA_035460905.1 Methylophilaceae bacterium
CGCGACCGGATCGATGACTGCGCCCGAGACGATGTGCGCGCCGACCTCTGCGCCTTTTTCCAGCACGCAGACGCTAATCTCCTTGCCGGATTCCAGCGCCAATTGTTTCAGGCGTATCGCCGCCGCCAGACCGGATGGGCCGGCGCCGACGATGAGGATGTCGTAGGTCATTACGTCGCGTTGCATGTTCAGCTCACTTTTAAATCAGGCTATGGGTGGAATATCGATTTCGTCGCTGCGGCTCAAACCTGCGGTCATCTCGCGGCATAACCCGAGAAATTCGCGCATGCCGGCGGTCTGGTATTTCTGCTTGTGCCAGAGAAAATAGAAATAGCGTCGCAGGTCGAGATCCGGCGTGTCTATCGGCACCAGGCTGCCGCGACGGAACGCATCCTTCAACGCCAGCCTCGAAATGCAGCCCAGGCCGAGGCCGGATTCCACTGCACGTTTGATCGCCTCGGTGTGCTCCAGCTCGAGGCGGATATTCAGGCGTGAGTGGTGATTGTGCATTGCACGGTCGAACGTTTCGCGCGTGCCTGAGCCCTTCTCGCGCAGGATCCACGGCTCCGCCAGCAGCTGTTCCAGCGGAACCCGCTTCTTGCCTGCCAGCGGATGGCTGGGTGCGCAGAACATCGCCAGCTCGTCCGCGATCCACGGCTGGACCTCCAGGTCGGGATGGTTGCAGTCGCCCTCGATCAGCCCGAGATCAAGCGCGTAATGCGCGACCTGTTGCACGATGGTGGCGGTGTTATGCACCTGCAGCTGCACCTTGGCTTGCGGATGGCGTTGCAGGAACTTCGCGACGATCAGCGTAGTCAAGTAATTACCGATGGTCAGCGTGGCACCGATGCTGAGCGGGCCAAAACCGGAACGGCCCTCGAGCAGGTCTTCGACTTCGTTGGCACGGTCGAGCAGTTCCACCGCGCGGGGCAGCAATTGCCTCCCGACTTCGTTCAGGCGCAATGACTTCCCCACCCGGTCGAACAGTTGCAAACCGAACTGCCGCTCGAACTCGCCCAGCGCGGTGCTGGTGGCCGATTGCGACAGCGGGATTTCTTCGGCGGCGCGCGAAACATTGCCGCTGCGCGCGATGGCGACGAAGACTTCAAGTTGGCGGAGGGTGAATTTCATATCTGTTTAATAGATAGATATTATCTAAACAATCCATTTAACAAATATTGTACCGGCGAATAGAATGCATCGCAAATGCAGTTTTTATTGAAAGAGTCGTCATGAAAATTCTGGTCGCGGTGAAACGCGTGGTGGATCACAACATACAGGTGCGCATCAAGCCGGACGGTTCGGATGTGGATATCGCCGGCGTGAAGATGAGCATCAACCCGTTCGACGAAAACGCCGTCGAGGAAGCACTGCGCCTGAAAGAACGCGGCATTGCCACGGAAATCGTCGCGGTGTCGTTTGGTACCGCAGCCAATCAGGATGTGCTGCGTCACGCCCTGGCCATGGGTGCGGACCGCGCATTGCTGGTCGAGACCGAAAGCGAGCTCCAGCCGCTGGGCGTCGCGAAGTTATTGAAAGCCGTGGTGGAGCGCGTGCAGCCGGATATCGTGCTGCTGGGCAAGCAGGCCATCGACGACGATGCCGGGCAAACCGGCCAGATGCTGGCAGCGCTGCTGGGCGTGGGACAAGGCACGTTCATTTCCAGTCTGGATATCGAAGGCGATGAGGCCATCGTTACCCGTGAAATCGACGGCGGCACAGAACAGGTCGCCGTGAAGCTGCCGGCTGTGCTGACCGCCGACCTGCGGCTCAACGACCCGCGCTTCGTCAAGCTGCCCAACCTGATGATGGCGAAGAAGAAGCCTATCGAAACACTGAGTGCCGCCGAACTGGGCGCCGACATTGCGCCGCGCCTCAAGCAGGTCAAGGTGTCCGAACCGCCAGCACGCAAGCCCGGCATCCGGGTGAACGACGTGCAGGAACTGATTGCGAAACTCCATGAAGAAGGAATGCTGTCATGAGCGTACTGATACTCGCCGAACACGACGGCATAGCGCTTAACCCGGCGGTGAACCACGCCGTAACCGCCGCGCAACACTGGGGCATGCCGGTACATCTGCTCATCGCCGGCAACGACACAAACGTCATTGCGCAGGCGGCGGCGGAAATCTCCGGCGTGGCGCGGGTGATCCGCGTCGATGCCGCGCATCTTGAGCATGCGCTGGCGGAAGACCTCGCCAATATCGTCGTCGCCCTCGGCCGCGACTATCAAGTAATCCTGGGCGTGCACGGCGCTTACGCACGCAACGTATTGCCGCGCGCCGCCGCCCTGCTTGATGTGGCGATGGTGTCCGACGCGGTGGAAATCCTGCCCGGCAATACCTACGTGCGCCCGGTGTATGCCGGCAGCGTGTACTCCACCGTGCAGAACGACGAAGCGATCCAGATCGTCACCGTGCGCAGCAGCCGCTTCAAGGCAGCCGGTCTCGGCGGCAGCGCGGAAATCGTCACCTTCGACGCGCCGCCCGCCTTCGGAAAATCCCGCTGGATAGGCCGCACGCACCAGCATTCGGACCGCCCGGCGCTGGGTTCGGCGCGCATCGTCGTCTCCGGTGGCCGCTCGCTCGGCAGCGCGGAGAAGTTCGATGCCGTGCTGACACCGCTCGCAGACAAGCTGGATGCCGCGCTGGGCGCCACCCGCGCGGCCGTGGATGCCGGTTACGCGCCCAACGATATCCAGGTCGGCCAGACCGGCGTGGTGGTCGCGCCCGACCTCTATATCGCCGTCGGCGTGTCCGGCGCGGTGCAGCACACCTACGGCATGAAGGACAGCAAGATCGTCGTCGCCATCAACCAGGATCCGGACGCGCCGATATTCCAGGTGGCCGATTACGGCCTGGTCGCCGATTTGTTCGACGCGGTGCCGAAGCTGACCGCCGCCATTCACTAAAGAATACGAAAGCAAGACATGAGCGCACTCGCCACAGAAAAAGTACTGAGCGTCCATCACTGGAACGACACCCTGTTCAGCTTCAAGACCACGCGCGACCCCGGCCTGCGCTTCGAGAACGGTCAGTTCGTGATGATCGGCCTGCAAGCCGAAGGCAAACCGCTGCTGCGCGCCTACAGTATCGCCAGCCCGAACTACGAGGAGCACCTGGAATTCTTCAGCATCAAGGTGCCTAACGGCCCGCTGACCTCGCGTCTGCAACACCTGGAAGTCGGCCAGGAGGTGCTGGTCAGCCGTAAACCCACGGGTACGCTGGTACTGCATGATTTACTGCCGGGCAAGCATCTTTACCTGTTCTCGACCGGCACCGGCCTCGCGCCTTTCATGAGCGTGATCCAGGACCCCGAAGCCTACGAACGCTATGAGAAGATCGTGCTGATCCACGGCGTACGCTACGTCAATGAACTGGCCTATGAAGACTTCATTACCAACGAACTGCCACAGAACGAATTCTTCGGCGAAGAAGTCCGCAACAAGCTGATCTACTACCCGACGGTGACGCGCGAGCCGTACCGTAACCAGGGCCGCCTGACCGACCTGATCGAATCCGGCAAGCTGTTCGAGGACATCGGCCTGCCGCCGCTCGACCCGGCTGTGGACCGCGGCATGATTTGCGGCAGCCCGCAGATGCTGGAAGACACCAGCGCGCTCCTGGACCGGCGCGGCTTCAAGATTTCGCCGCGTATCGGCGATCCAGGCGATTACGTGATCGAACGGGCATTCGTCGAGAAGTAGTTTCCCCACTCCGGTGAGCCGGGCCGGGCAATGCTAAAATCCATCCCCCTATGGACAAACGCATCCCCGTCACCCTCCTCACCGGCTTTCTCGGCAGCGGCAAGACCACGCTGCTCAACAAGCTGCTGCGCCACGAAGGCATGCACGACACGGCCGTGGTCATCAACGAGATCGGCGAGGCCGGGCTGGATCATATTCTTGCCCGAACAGTCGAAGATACCTACATCGCCGACAACACCATCCTGCTCGGGTCAGGGTGCCTGTGCTGCACCTTGCGCACCGAGCTGGCCGACACGCTGCGCGACCTTTATTTCAAGCGCGCCCTGCATGCCATCCCGCAATTCAGCCGGCTGGTGATCGAAACCACCGGCCTGGCCGACCCCGGTCCCATTCTCGCCAACCTGCTCAACGAACCGCTGATCGGCACCAACTACCGCCTCGACGCGGTCGTCGTGGTGGTGGACGGCGTACATGGCCTGGCGCAACTCGATGAACATGCCGAAGCGCGAAAACAGGCGGCAGTTGCCGACGTTTTGCTGATTTCCAAAGCCGATCTCGCGACGCGCGAACAACTCCAGGCGCTTTCAGATGCGCTGAGCGCCCTCAATCCCGGCGCGACGCAGCATCGCATGACTTTCGGGCATATCGACCCGCACGCCATTCTGGATGTGGGCCTGTTCGATAGCGAGAGTAAAAAAGCCCAACCGCAACGCTGGCTGCGTGCGCCGGAACGTTCATCCGTCGCGCGCGGCAACCTGCCGCAAAAAATCCACGACGACGCCATCGCGAGCTTTACCATCACCCTGCCCCAGCCGCTGCGCTGGTCGCAGCTCGAACCTGCACTGAAGAAACTCTGCGAGCAGCACGGCCAGGGGTTGCTGCGGCTCAAGGGGATTATTCACGTCGATGACAGCCCGGCCCCGCTGGCGGTGCATGCGGTGCAGCACACGCTGTATCCGCCGACGCTGCTGGAGGGATGGACCGAAGAGCACCCCTCGTCCCGCGTGGTCATCATCGGCAAGGGATTGGACGATAAGAAGATACGCAATCTGCTGATGCAGATCTAGAACCTGTTTAGACTCTAGCCGTCGATACGCGCGATCAAGGGGAGATGATCCGAGGCCATCCTTGCCAGCGGCGTCGCGTGGACATCGACGTGCACTAGCCGCCGACGCGGGCTGATCCAGATCCGGTCCAGCGCGAATACCGGCCAAGGCGCCGGGAACGTCGCCGGCGCGGGTGCCTCCTCGAAATGACGATGCAACATGCGCAGCGGCCGCCCCCACGTCAGCCACTCATTGATATCGCCCATCAGGATCATCGGCATCTGGTTGGTGCCGAAAGCCTGCAGCAAAGTGCCTATCTGCGCCCGGCGTTCGCCGGGGCGCAAGCCGAGATGTGTGGCAATCACACGCAGCGGGTGGCCGTGGCAGTTGATATCCGCATCCAGCGCACCGCGCGGTTCGCAACGGCCGAACGACAGGTCGATATTGCGCGTGGCGATAATGGGATAGCGGCTCAGGACGGCATTGCCGAACCGGCGTTTCGGATTGCAATGCGTCGGGCCTTCAACAGAGTGATAACCGGTTATCTCTTGCAGAACCTGCAATACATCCGGCCAATCCTCGCCGCCCAAGGGCACTTCCTGCATGGCAATGATGTCGGCACGCATTTCCTGCAATACCTCGCCCACCCGCATCGGCGAAAACTGCCCATCCATCCCGATGGCGCTGTGTATGTTGTAGGTGGCAACCGTCACCGGCCACGGATTGAAGTCCGGGGTCATGCCCTCTTCTACGGGGCTCAGCAGATTGGCATCGTTCAGGTTCATTGCGCCTCGGCGTTGGCTCTGCGTTCAAACACCCGTTGCAATCCGATGGCGGTAGCGATAATCAGGATTGCAACGCCCACCAGCACGGCAATCCCGCCCAGGCTCGGGTTGCGTACGGCTTCGGCCAGATGATGGGCAAAGGTGACGGTAATGATGATGCCGGGCACCATGCCGAGCATCGTGCCGATCAGGTAATCGCGGAACGGGATGTGGAGGGCGCCTGCAACCACATTGACCACGGTGAAAGGCGCTACCGGAAACAGGCGGATGACGGCCACGGCAACGATGCCGCGCTTGGCGATGTGATGCTGCATGCGCCTGACGCGCGGCCCAAGCAGCCGGTTGACGGTATCCTTGCCCAGCCAGCGGCCGATACCGTAAGTAACGACGGCGCTCAGCATGGTGCCGCCGATGGCGTACAAAACGCCCGCAAACGGGCCGAATACAATGCCGGTAACGCCGATCAGCAAGAGGACAGGCACCATCAGCAGGCCGGCGACGGCATACCCGCCGATCACCACCACCGGCGTGAAAGGCATGGCTTCGAGGCTGCGCGCCAGCCTGACCATGGATTCCAGGTTGATCCATTCTCCCAGCGGCGTCCAACGCCATGCGATCGCCAGCAGGATCAATGCCATCGCCAGTGCGCCGAAGGCGATCATGCGCCGCGGTACCGGCCGATGTATATCGCGAGGCACCAACTGCTCGACCAGTTCATCCGGGTCGATAGGCTTCTCGGGGTCGAACACCGCCTGGTCCGGTATCAGGGCATCCAGTTCCGGCACCGACTCGGGATCGAATACATTCAACGACCTCCCCGAACCCTGCAAGGCTGCAACCGTTCCATGCAGGCTCGCCCGGCGCTGCAGTTCTTCGTCGACCTTTTCCGGCGCCACATCAAGATGCTCGCCCATCAGGCGGCTGCGCAGCCGGACAATTGCGCGGCGCACTTCATCCTGGCGGCTGCCGTGCGCTTCGATCGCCAGTTTGCATTCGGTATCGAGCGACATCGAACGATTGCTGAGGTTGGCGGAACCAACGCAAATGAGGTCGTCGTCCACCGTGAAGACCTTGCTGTGCACATTGAGGCACTCGCCTTCCTTCATACCCGGCAATTCCGCGCAATACATGCGATAGCGCCCCTGCCCGTCGGCCATTTTCAGGCGCTGATGCACGCGTGCCCGCAAAACGCCCATGGTTGCCTCCTCCAGCCAGCCGCTTTGGGTCTTGGGCATCACGATCATGACTTCCGGCGCATCGTCTTCGATCAGGCGCGCCGCCAGTGCATTGCAGATCAGGTCGGAAGTGAAGTACTGGTTCTCGAAGAAAAGTTTCTCGCGCGCAGCGGCGATGGCGTCGAGATGCAACTGACGCACTTCGTACACGCCGGTACGTCCGTTGTAGGCCGGCTCGGTGCGCGCGATGCCGATCTCGATATCGGTGATATCAGGAGTAATGTCCTCCGGCCATAAATCCTGCGCCGCCTTGGCGGATGCCGCCTTGGGCTCCCGGCCGGTGGCGCGCTCCCAGCGTTCACGCGCCAGTTCGCCAAGTGCACGCGCAACATCGCCGTCCGCCATGGCCTGCACGTCGTGAAATGGTCCGTAAGGCTTGCCGTCGCTATCGCGCCGCAACGGCGAATCGCAGGCATGATCGGGGGTATCCCAGCGGCAGCGCGTGATATCCAGGCCGCCGGCAAATGCCAGCGCATCGTCGATGACCACGACCTTTTGATGATGCGAAGCCCCGACCGGATGCTCGGCATCCATATGGAATTCCACACGCCGGTGATGGCTACGCCAGCCCAGCCTCGTCTCCGGCCACTTTCGCTCCAGCGCAAACATCATGGCGAAATCCCAGTTGAGCACATGGATATGCAGGTCAGGGCGGTCGTCTGCCACGGCATAGAGAAACGCTCCCAATTGCTCGGGATAATCATCATTTGCACCTTCCGGAACCAGACGTATGCGGCTGTCGATATCCCAGCTCAGGATGAAAACGCTGTGCCTGGCATTGAGAATGGCTTTTCTCAATGTTTTGAAATAAATATCGGCATCGACCAGCATGCTGAAGCGATGGGCATGCTCGATGCGCCAGCAGTTGCGGCCCGGCTGTAACAACCGAGGGGGCTGATGCGCAGAAAAGTGGTGTTGCATGATTGGGTGCCGGGGTGGAATTACAGGTTCGACGCCCAGATGCAATTATGGTTTCGGACCGGCTTTAGGACAAAAGGATTAAAAGGGGCCTGAAATTTTCAGGCCCTTTCTAATTCACGGTCAGAATAGCTAATCAGCCCATCCCATGATTAACGCTCCTCTACAAACTGGTTGAGTAATTTATTGACCAAAGGAGCAAGCACCAGAATTGCGATAAACACGATAGGCCATGCAGTAACAAATGCGGTCAGCCATTTCATCATAAAGCGCGCGTGAGGT